>CACFZK010000001.1 GCA_902570785.1 uncultured Pelagibacteraceae bacterium
TGAAATTTCAGACGGTGTTAAAGTAAATGTAATAAAGAATACAGTCCAAAGTCATTTAAAAAAAGAAGTAAAAAAATAATTTTTTGTGTTAAACTTTTCAAATTCGAAAGTTGTTTCAATATATTTAACATTCATTTTAATCAGTGTATTTTCACTCACTAATTTTTTAAATTTTGAAAATTCTTTTTTAAAGAAAAAAATTAATCTTGGTTTGGATTTACAGGGTGGATCTTATTTACTTTTAGAGGTTGATAGCAGTGCGTTAGAAAAAAGACGTTTACAGTCAAAAGTAATACCAATTAAAAAAGTACTTAACGAGAATTCAATTAAATTTGATAATTTTATTATTAATGACGAAATAATTGAATTTACAATAGAAGAAAGGAATTTTAAAAACATTGAAAAAATACTTAATCAAAAAAGTTCAAATGAAATTAATGTTTTTTTAGATAAATATAATTCATTCGAATTAGATTACATAATAAAAAATAATTTAGTAAATATATATTTGTCTAAATATGGGGTTATTAATCTTCGTTCAGCTGCTGTCGACCAATCCATTGAGATTGTTAGAAGACGTATCGATGAAATTGGTACCAAAGAACCATCTATTCTTAAAAGAGGAAATAATCGTATTTTGGTTGAACTTCCTGGTATTAAGGATCCAGAAAGAATAAAAGAATTACTTGGTAAAACAGCTGAGCTATCATTTAGATTGGTTACCAAAGACAATATCGAATTTGGTAGTGAAAAATTTATTATTACTGATACGCAAGAAGAAATATCTGTAAGTAAAAGAATAATTTTAAGTGGAGAAAACTTAATTGATGCTCAGCCAAAATTCGACAATTTAAATAATCAACCCATTGTTTCTTTTTCATTGGATAGATTGGGCTCTCAAAGATTTGGTAGAGTAACGAGTGATAATATTGGTAAAAGATTAGCTATAATTCTCGACAACGAGGCAATAAGCGCACCAGTTATTCAAGATTCGATTACCGGTGGAAATGGAACGATATCTGGCAATTTTACTTTTCAAACAGCTACTGATTTGGCTTTACTATTGAGGTCAGGTGCATTACCCACACCATTAAATGTTGTTGAGGAAAGAACTGTTGGACCTGATTTAGGAAAAGATTCCATTGAAGCTGGTATTGTTTCGTTAATAATCGGCTTTCTACTAGTTGTTTTATTTATGTCATTTAAATATAAACTCTTTGGTATAATTGCCAATATCTCATTGATTTCTAATCTTTTAATGTTAATGGGTATTTTAACATTATTAGAAGCAACCTTAACACTACCCGGTATTGCAGGTGTAATTCTTACTGTAGGCATGGCCGTTGATGCAAATGTGCTTATTTTTGAACGTATTAAAGAAGAATTAAAAGGTGAAAATTCTAATATTCAGGCATTTGACTCTGGTTTTAAAAAGTCGATAGTAACAATTCTTGATGCAAATATAACTACGTTAATTGCTTCAATCATCTTATTTATATTTGGATCGGGTCCTGTCAAAGGTTTTGCTGTAACACTATCTATTGGATTGATTACAACTCTGTTTTCTGCATATTTTATATCAAGACATCTTACATCCAGAATTGTTTTTAAAAATAGAGATAACAAAATTACAATATGATTAATAACTATAATTTTGAACAAAAATTTAAATTAGCAAACATCTCGTCAATGATTCTAGTTTTATTGAGCATTTTGATGATTTTGTTTAAAGGTTTAAATTTTGGAATTGACTTTAAAGGTGGAACATTAATGGAATTGAGATGTGACTCAACCAATATCCAAATTAGTGATGTGCGATCATCTTTTAATCAGCTCGATCTGGGAGATATTAATGTTAAAGAGTTTGGAAAAAAAGGAGACTATCTTATTAAGTTTGAGAGAAAAAGTTTTGACGATAAAATTAATATTAAAACTATCAAGGAGAAAGTTGCAAATGAACTTCAAGGAAATGTTGATTTTAGAAGAGTAGAAAATGTTGGTCCCAAGGTAAGCAAAGAACTTTTAGAGTCAGGTCTTTTAGCGATATCTTTGGCATTATCAGCAATGTTATTTTATATTTGGGTAAGATTTGAATGGCAATTCAGTATAGGATCAATAATTGCAATTTTTCATGATGTTTTAATCACGATTGGTTTATTCTCTTTATTGTCACTTGAAATAAACTTATCAATTGTTGCAGCCGTCCTAACCATAGTGGGATATTCTATGAATGATACTGTTGTAATCTATGATCGTATCCGCGAAAACTTAAATAAATATTCAAGTTTAAAAATCGGTGAAATTTCAAATAAATCAATAAATGAAACTTTATCTAGAACTATTATTACTTCATCAACCACTTTGTTGGCTTTAATTTCAATCTTTATTCTTGGTGGTGAAATTTTAAAAGGTTTTTCACTTGCAATGATTATTGGAGTTATTATTGGTACTTATTCATCAATTTTTGTAGCTAGTCCAATACTAAAGTATTTTAATGTGTCTTTTAAAACCATTTCAAAGGAAAAAGAAAAAAATTAATAAAGATTTTGTGCTATAACCATCGTCATTAGCATCGGCAATGAAAGCAGTGTGTTAACCCTAGAAGTGATAACAGCAATTTTTGCATGTTTGGGTTTATCTTCAGCAGGACATTCAACTATCCCTAAAACTTTTTTTTGATTAGGCCAAATAATAAACCACACATTAAAAGCCATTATTATTCCTAACCACATACCAATACCAATAGCTGTATTTTTGCCACCAGTTCCAATACCAAGAATCATTGCGTCATGTACATAGCCATTTAAATATGCAACAACCAAACCAGTTACTATTGTAGCTAAAGCTGCCCACCGAAAATAAAATAAAACTGCAGGTGCAATAATTTTTGTAATTGCAGGTTTTTGTTCATCAGTGAACTTAGGCATATTTGGTATTTGAACAAAATTTAAATACCACAGCAATCCAATCCACATTATTCCAACCACAACATGCAAATATCTAAACAACCAGCTCCAAAATAGTCTATCAAATGCCCAGTCTCCACCAGCAAAAAAAAGCCCTACGAACAACAAAATAGCTAATATAGCTGAAAGATGAATAGTTTTTGAAAGTGATTGTAAAATGCTAACCATAAATTATTATAACATAAAATTTAAATTTCATGCTGTTTTTTTCATTTTATTGTTAATAAGGTTTTTAAGAAATTTTCCTGTATAACTGCCCTCAATTTGCACGATTTTTTCGGGTGGACCCTCTGCAATAATTCTTCCACCATCCGAGCCACCTTCAGGACCCATATCAACAATCCAATCTGCTGTTTTTATTACATCCAAGTTATGTTCTATGACGATGACTGTATTACCCGTGTTTACAAAAGCCCTCAATATTTCTAGTAGTTTTTTTATATCATGTGAGTGTAAACCGGTTGTAGGTTCATCAAGAATATAAAGTGTCCTCCCTGTAGATCGTTTCGATAATTCTTTAGCTAATTTAATTCTTTGTGCTTCCCCACCTGATAGAGTTGTGGCCTGTTGACCAATTTTAATATAACCTAAACCAACATGTTTTAAGGTTAATAATTTTGAATATATTGTTGGTATATTTTCAAAAAAAACACAACCTTCTTCCACAGTCATATCCAAAACTTCTGCTATATTTTTATTTTTAAATTTTATTTCTAAAGTTTCTCTATTATATCTTGTACCTTTGCAAGCATCGCATGGAATATACACATCTGGTAAAAAGTGCATTTCGTATGTTATTACACCGTCACCTTCGCATGTCTCACATCTTCCACCTCTTACATTAAAAGAATATCTTCCAGGTTTATAACCTCTTGTTTTTGACTCAGGTAAATTTGCAAACCAATCTCTGATTGGACCAAATGCGCCGGTATAGGTTGCTGGGTTCGATCTTGGCGTACGCCCAATTGGTGATTGATCAATATCAATAACTTTGTCGATTAACTCAGTACCTCTATAGTTTTTAAATGACTTTGGTAATTTTCGTGATTTATTATTATTAAGTAATAAATTTAGTGCGTTGAAAAGCGTTTGCAGTACCAATGTTGATTTACCGCTACCAGAAACACCAGTAACACAAGTTAAAGTTCCTATGGGAACTTTCAAATCCACCTTTTGTAAATTATTACCAGTTGCACCTAAAATTTCTAAAAACCTTCCATTTTTTGCAGTTTTCCTTTTTTTTGGCACTTCAATTACTTTATTACCTGATAAATAATTTCCAGTTATACTTTCTTTAGTTTCAATAATTTTTTTTAATGTGCCTTCTGCTGTAATTGTACCACCATTTATACCTGCTTCGGGACCCAGATCTACAATATGATCCGCGCTCTCCATTGTTTCAACATCATGTTCAACAACTATTACTGTGTTTCCTAAATCTCTAAGTCTTTTTAAAGCTGCAATTAGTTTTTTGTTATCTCTTTGATGTAAGCCGATAGAAGGTTCGTCCAAAACATATAAAACACCTGTCAAACCCGAACCAATTTGAGAAGCCAATCTTATTCTTTGTGATTCTCCACCTGAAAGAGTTCCAGACTCTCTAGATAAAGTTAGATAATTTAAACCAACATTAAGTAAAAAATTCAATCTTTCATTAATTTCTTTCAGGATATGTTGTGCAATTTTTTTATCTCTTAGAGTCAGAATTTTATCTAAATTATCAAACCATTTTTGTGCATCTTCAATTGAAAATCTTGTAACTTCACTAATATTTAATTTATTAACTTTTACGCAAAGAGCCTCATCTTTTAATCTCATACCTTTACACTTGTCACAACTCGTTTCGCTTTGGTATTGAGATATTTCTTCTCTTTTCCAATCACTGTCAGTTTCTAAGTATCTTCTCTCTAAATTATTAATTACACCCTCAAAAGTTTTCTTGGTATCATATTTCTCATAACCATCATCATAATGAAATTTTATTTCATCTTCATCTGATCCGTATAAAATTATATCTTGAATTTTTTTAGGTAATTTTTTCCATTTAGTATCAAGGTCAAATTTATAATGTTTTGCTATAGATGCTAAAGTTTGAGCATAGTACATGGATGAGGATTTTGCCCAAGGTTCAATACAGCCATCTGCAATACTTTTGTTTTTATCTGATACAACTAAATTAGCATCAACATTAAGATTGTGACCTATACCCTCACATTCTTCACAAGCACCAAAGGGACTATTAAATGAAAAAAGTCGAGGTTCTATTTCCTCAATTGTAAAACCACTTTCTGGACAAGAAAATTTAGATGAAAAAGTTATACTTTCCTTCTTTCTAAATTTCTTTGGAATTGTCTCGTTTTCATATTCTGCAATAAGTAAGCCATCTGATAATTTTAAAGCTGTTTCAATACTGTCAGCCAACCTATTTCCTAATTTAGAATTTAAAACTATTCTATCAACTACAATTGATATGTCGTGTTTAACCTTTTTATTTAAATTTGGAAAATCATCTATATCATAGTACTCACCATCAACTTTAATTTTTTGAAATCCTCTCTTTTTGTAATTTGAAATATCTTTTTTATATTCACCTTTTCTTCCTCTCACTACAGGTGACAAAAGGAAAATAGTTGAACTTTTAGGTAGAGCTTTTACCTTATCAACCATATCACTCGCGGATTGCGAAACTATTGGTTTACCTGTAAATGGAGAATAAGGGATTCCAATTCTTGCATAAAGAACTCTCATATAATCATAAATTTCAGTTACAGTTGCAACTGTAGACCTTGGATTTTTGGGAGCATTTTTTTGTTCTATTGAAATAGCGGGACTTAACCCCTCTATTAAATCAACATTTGGTTTTTTCATTTTATCCAAAAATTGTCTAGCGTAAGCAGAAAGACTTTCTACATATCTTCTTTGGCCTTCTGCATAAATTGTATCAAAAGCAAGAGATGATTTTCCAGATCCTGATAAACCAGTTATTACTACTAATTTATCCTTTGGAATTTCCAAGGAGATGTTTTTTAAGTTGTGCTCTTTAGCCCCTTTAATCAATATCTTTTTCAACATTTTTTTCACACTTTAAAACAGAATGAGCTTATATTTACAATGTAAATATGCTATAGTTATTTTTTATCAATATAATAAATCTAAGTTATTATGTCAGGAAGTTTAAACAAGGTTCAACTAATAGGAAGATTGGGAGCAGACCCAGAAATCAAGCAAATGGTTAATGGTAAAAACGTCGCAAGGTTGAGTATTGCCACTAGTCAATCCTGGAAAGATAAATCGACAGGTGAAAAAAAAGAAAAAACGGAATGGCATAGAGTTGTGATTTTTAATGAGGGATTAGTGAGTATAGTTCAACAATATTTAAAAAAAGGTGCAAATGTTTATTTAGAGGGTCAGTTGAGCACAAGAAAGTGGAGAGACGAAAAATTAGGACAAGACAAGTATTCAACGGAGGTAGTTTTACAAGGATTTAATTCATCCTTAACAATGTTAGGTGGTAATAACCAATCCATCAAAAATTCTGAAAATAACAAAGATAAAAGTAATTTACCAAACGACCAAATTTCACAAGAAAATCCAGACCTAGACGACGAAATTCCATTTTAATCAAATGCAAAAATCAGAGATTAAAAATAGCAATATACCTAAATCTATTTTAGTTCATCAAGAAATGAGCTCGTCATATTTATCATATGCGATGAGTGTAATTGTTAGTAGAGCATTACCCGATGTAAGAGACGGTCTTAAACCTGTACATAGAAGAATAATATATGCAATGTACAAAGGAGGATATGACTGGAGCAGACCTTTTAGAAAATCCGCAAGAATTGTTGGTGACGTAATAGGTAAATATCATCCACACGGAGACCAAGCTGTTTACGATGCGCTTGTTAGATTGGTTCAAGATTTTTCGATGAGCTTACCCTTAATACAAGGTCAAGGTAATTTTGGATCAATAGACGGTGACCCTCCAGCCGCAATGAGATATACTGAAACAAAACTTTCTAAAGTTGCCCAATTTTTAACGGACGGTCTTGAAAAAAATACAATTGATTATAGAAATAATTACGATGATACAGAGAAGGAGCCAGTAGTTCTTCCTTCACACTATCCAAATTTATTAGTAAATGGAGCTGGTGGTATTGCCGTAGGTATGGCTACAAGTATACCACCACATAATTTAGGCGAGGTTATAAGCGGTACAATAGATTTAATAAAAAATAGAGATATAACAATATCTCAATTAATGAAACATATTCCCGGACCAGATTTTCCAACGGGCGGAATAATCATTGGTAAAGATATTATTAAACAAGGATATAATAAAGGAAGAGGTTCATTTAAAATAAGAGGTGAAATAGGTGAGGAGTCACTTAAAAATGGCAAATCAAGATTGATTTTAAAGTCAATTCCTTATCAAGTGAACAAATCCATTTTAAATGAAAAGATTGCAGAACTTTCTAGAGAAAAAAAAATTGAGGGTATCAGCGATATTAGAGATGAATCTAATCGCGATGGTATTAGAGTTGTCATTGACCTTAGAAGAGGTGTTGAACCAGAAACAATAAAAAGGCAACTTTATAAGTTAACCTCTATAGAGTCATCTTTTGGTTTTAATACCTTGGCAATTGTAAATGGAAGACCAAAAGTATTAAATTTAAAAGAATTTATTTCTGAGTTTGTTGATTTTAGAGAAAAAACTGTTGTAAGAAGAATTAAATTTGATTTAAAAAAAACGGAAGAAAGAGCACATATTTTAATTGGTATCGCAACTGCCGTTGAAAACATCGATGCAATAATAAAAATTATTAAATCATCTAAAGATACTGAAGCAGCAAAAAAAAATCTGATAAATAAAAAATGGACTGTCAAAAAAAGTACAAAGCTTATATCTTTGATTGAAAAAAAACAGTCTGTCACTAAATATCAACTTAGCAATCAACAAGTTGATTCAATATTAGAACTAAGATTACAAAAACTTACAGCTTTTGGAATTTCTGAAATTGAAACAGAAATTAAAAAGCTTTCTGAACAAATTATATATTTTAATAAACTACTTAAATCAAAAAAGGAATTATTTGCTTTAATTATAAAAGAATTGGAAGAAATAAAATCTAAATTTTCTGTTCAAAGAAGGACTAAAATTATTGATGCTGTTTTAAATTATAATATTGAGGAAACAATTCAAAAAGAGTCTGTGGTTATAAATTTAACTAATCAAGGTTATATTAAAAGAGGTTCACTTGCTGCTGTTAAAACTCAAAAAAGAGGTGGAAAAGGTAAGACCGGTATTACAACAAGAGATGAGGATTTTGTTGTTAGAATTTTGTCAGGTAATTCCCACAGTCAAGTTTTGTTTTTTTCATCGCAAGGTTTAGCTTATAAACTTAAAGCGTGGAAAATACCAAAAGGAAGTTTAAATTCTAAAGGAAAATCCTTATTTAATCTTTTACCTTTAAAAACTAATCAATCAATTACATCAACTATGATTTTGCCCGATAATGAAGATGAGTGGAAAAAACTTTATGTTGTTTTTGCGACGAGCAGCGGCAAAGTGAGAAAAAATTCTTTAGTAGATTTTTTAAATATTAATGCGAGTGGAAAAATTGCAATGAAACTTGATGAAAATGATAAAATTATTGGAGTTGAAAAATGTCGTGAGGATCAAGACATCATTTTGGGGACTAAATTTGGAAAGTGCATTCGCTTTATGTCAAAAAAATTAAGACTATTTAAAGGAAGATCTTCAAAAGGAATAAGGGGTATTGATTTATCAGAAAAAGACTCGGTCATGTCCCTCTCCGTTGTTGACAATAATAAAGAAACTCAAGCCCTAATTAAAAAGAATGGAGCTAAAAAAGAAAATCTAGATAAATTTATATTATCTATTACAGAAAATGGTTACGGTAAAAGAACCTCTTATCATGATTTTAGAGTAACAAATAGAGGTGGGAAAGGTATCATAGGCATAATCAATTCAGCAAGAAACGGAAATGTAACTTCAACAATTATCGTATCAAATGAAGACGAAATAATTTTATCAACTGATAAAGGTAGGGTTATTAGATGTTCTGTAAAAGAAATAAGAATTGCTGGTAGAAATACACAAGGTGTAAGGATAATCAAGTTATCAGGAGAGGAAAAAGTTGTTTCTGCTATAAAAATTGATGATAATATTTTGTAATGAATAGAATTGGTATATATCCAGGAACTTTTGATCCAATAACTTTTGGACACGTAGATATTATAAAAAAGTCTTTGAAAATTGTAGATAAACTTGTTGTTGCTATTTCAGACTCTTCAGATAAGGACTACTTATTTTCAACAGATGAAAGAATGGAAATTCTAAAAAAATCGTTATTTAAAGATTTAAGACTCAAAAAAAATAAAATTCACATCGTTTCATTTGAAAATCTTACTGTAAAACTATGTAAAAAATTTAAAGCATCGATCATTATCCGTGGATTAAGAGCTGTATCTGATTTTGAATACGAGTTTCAATTAGCCGGGATGAATAAAAAACTTGATGATAAAATTGAAACTATTTTTTTAATGTCAAGTATAGAAAATGAGATTATTTCATCAAAATTTGTAAAAGAAGTTGGCAAACTCAAAGGAGATCTAAAGAAATTCGTTTCAAAATCTGTTATTAAAGCAATTAAAAATAAACTTGAATGAAAAAAATACTTTTAATATTTGTAATTACTATATTTACAAATTTAAAATTAATGGCCATGGAAAATAAAATTCTAATTAAACTTGATTACGGCATTGTTGAAATTGAACTTTTCAACGATAGTGCACCTCAACATGTTGAGAGAATTTTAACTCTTTCTAAAAATAAAGAATATGATGGCGTTGTTTTTCATAGAGTTATAGAAGGTTTTATGGCTCAAACAGGAGATGTTGAATTTGGCAATTCAAATAAAGATAATTTTAATTTAGATAGGGTGGGGACAGGATCATCTTCATTTCCAGATCTTAAATCTGAATTTAATAATATACCACACGAAAGAGGAACCGTATCTATGGCAAGATCGTCAAACCCCAATAGTGGTAATAGTCAATTTTTTATTTGTCTTGAGGCAGCTCCCCATTTAGATAGACAATATACTGTTTTTGGAAAAGTTATTAAGGGTATGGAGTTTGTTGATAAAATTAAAAAAGGAGATGGTCCAAATGGAATGGTATCTAATCCTGATAAAATTATAAGTATATCTATCAAAAAATAGTTAATGAGTTCAAAAAAATTTTTTTTTGAATTAGTAAAATCTAAAAATAATTATAGACTTGGCAAAATTCACACTAAAAGAGGAATAATAAATACACCTGCTTTTATGCCAGTCGGTACCTTGGGAACAATAAAAAGCATTTTTACTGATGATATTTTAAAGACTGGTACGGAAATAATATTAGGTAATACATATCATTTGTTTTTAAGACCTGGTATTGAAATACTTGGTAAATTTGGTGGACTACATAGCTATATGAATTGGCAAAGGCCTATACTAACAGACTCAGGTGGTTTTCAAATAATGTCTTTGTCGAAGTTTACCAAAATAGATAGGGATAAAGGAGCCTTTTTTTCATCCCATCTTGATGGTAAAAAATTTTTATTAAGTCCTGAAAAAAGTATTGAAATACAAAAAAAAATTAATTCTGACATTTTGATGGTTTTAGATGAATGTCCAAAACTTACAGAAGACAAGAAAGTTATATCTAGTGCAATTGATACTTCTACACAGTGGGCAAAAAGATCTAAAATTGCTTTTGGAAAATCTAATTCCAAAGCACTTTTTGGAATAGTGCAGGGTGGTATTTTTAAAGATCTACGTCACGAAAGCTTAGAGAAACTTATTGATATCAATTTTGATGGTTATGCTATGGGCGGATTAGCAGTAGGGGAAACTCAAGATCAAATGCTTAAAACTTTAGAGGATACGACCTATCTAATGCCAAAAAACAAACCCAGATATTTAATGGGTGTTGGAACTCCCTCTGATATTTTGGGTGCAGTAAATTATGGTATTGATATGTTTGATTGTGTTATGCCGACAAGATCCGGCAGAACTGGTTTGGCTTTTACATGGGAAGGCAAACTTAATCTTCGAAATAGTAAATTTAAAGATGATAAAAGTCCACTTGATAAGAAATGTAAATTAAATAATTTAAATAAATATTCAAAAAGTTACTTAAATCATCTAATAAACACTAATGAGATATTGGCCTCCATGTTAATTTCCTTACATAACGTTAATTTTTATCAAGAATTTATGAAAAAAATTAGAGAGTCGATTAAAACTGGGACATTTGAGGCCTTTTACAAAAAAAACATAAACAAGTATAACTGATATTTACCAATTGAAATTTATCTTTTTTTATATATAAAAAGAGTTTCTTTAATGGGCCCTTAGCTCAGTTGGTAGAGCACTTCCCTTTTAAGGAAGGTGTCGTTGGTTCGAATCCAACAGGGCTCACCACTTTTTAAGTTTTTAATGGTGGATATTCTAAAATTACTTTTGGTATCCACTTATTTAGGCTAATTATTCTATTATCGCTTGATGGATGAGTACTTAAAAATTGTGGAGGTTCTTTTCCTTTATGTGCCTTTTTCATTCTTTCCCACAAATTAACAGCTTCTTTTATATTATACCCTGACAAAGAAGAAAAAATTAAACCAAGATAATCTGCTTCACTTTCTTGTTTTCTTCCAAACGGGTTCATAATACCGAGCTGAAGAACATCCATACCTGTTGCTCTACCAACTGTATTACGTGTTTGAGATATTTTTCCTCCAGTAAGAATATCAGCTATTTGCGTAGTGACATTTACAGCCATGGCAGCACTCATTCTTTCAACTGAATGTTTTGCAACCGCATGCGCAATTTCGTGACCCATTACTGCCGCTAAACCATTAATATTTTTCGTAACATCTAAGATACCAGTATAAACGGCGATTTTTCCTCCCGGCATACACCATGCATTTTTAACTTTTTTATCATCAATCAAAATATACTCCCAGGCAAAATCTTTAGTAGGATCTGTTAAATTTTGATTTCGAAAAAAAACAGATACAGATTTTGATATTTTGTCTCCAATATCTATAATATTATTAAGATCTTTACCTTTGTTTATTAATTTAACCTTTTTCGAATTCTTTAATTTTTCGTAGGCTTTAGCTGCTTGTGAATTAATCGCGCTTTCAGGATATATTTTTAGCTGTCTTCTATCAGTAATTGGCACTGTAGTGCACGATGATGTTAAAAAACCACAACAAGTACATCCAAAAATCTCAAGAAATTTACGTCTATTTATGTTATAAAATTTCTTCATTGCCGAATCTTAACAAAAAAAATTAGATTTGTATTTGAAAGAATATCGATATGGCAAAAAATAAACCAAAAAAATCCTTATTATCTTCGCTTCGTAATAATTTTATCGCTGGAATAGTTGTTCTTATACCTATTGGTATAACGCTTTACTTAACTATATTCATAATAAATATATCATCAAATTTAATACCCAAAGAAATTAACCCTAACCATTATCTTCCATACAATATACCTGGTTTAGAAATATTAATTGCAGTTCTTTTAATTACAATTATTGGATGGATTTCATTATCTTTTATTGGAAAAAGGCTTTTCAATTTTTTTGAAACTATATTAAATAAAATACCAATCATAAGAACTGTATACTCGGCCGTTGAGCAACTTATTGAAACTTTTACAAACAGTAAATCAGATAAAAAAACTGTGGTTTTGGTAGAATATCCTAGAAAGGGAGTTTACGCTGTAGGTTTTGCTACAAAAGAAAATACTGGCGAAATTAGAAAAAAGGCAGGAAAGGAACTAATGAATGTATTCGTTCCAACAACACCAAACCCCACAAGTGGTTTTTTACTTATGTTTCCTAAAGATGAAATTATTTATTTAGATCTATCTTTTGAGGAGGCATCTAAATTTATTGTTTCTGCGGGAAGTTTTAATCCTTAATTTTTTACTATTTAATTTGATTAATTATATCTGCTCGATCATATAACTTTATCAACTTTTCATATTTTTTTAGCGAACTAGAATTAAAAGTGTTCAATTTGTTTTCTGCTGATAAAAACAAATCTTTATGATGAACCGGATCAGCAAATTTGAAATTTTTAATACCACTTTGTTGAAAACCTAATAAATCACCATGTCCTCTAATTTTTAAATCTTCCTCTGCTATAATAAAACCGCTATTAGTTTCTCTTAAAATTTTTAAACGTTTTTTCGCATTTTGAGTTAAATTTTTTTTATAAATTAAAATACAATAAGAAATTGATCTACCACGCCCAACCCTGCCTCTTAATTGATGCAGCTGTGACAAACCAAATTTATTAGCATCTTCTATTATAATTATATTCGCATCAGGAAAATTTATACCAACTTCAATTATAGTAGTACTTACTAAAATTTTAATTTTTTTATTTATAAATAAATTTAAGACTTTGTTTCTGTCTTCAATACTCATATTCCCATGTATAAGGCCAACATTGTTTGGAAATAATTTACATATATCGTTAAATTTCTTTTTTGCAGATGAAAAGTTAAGTTTTTTCGACTCTTCTATTAAAGGACATACCCAAAAAACTTGATAATTTAATTTAATTTGTTTTTCAATTAACGGAATTATTTCGTTTAATTTATTTTCAGGCTTTATTAATGTTACAATTTCTTTTCTGTGTTTAGGTTTTTCATTCAATATAGATATATCCATATCACCAAAAAAAGATAACATCATTGTTCTTGGTATTGGTGTTGCTGACATAGACAAAACATCACAGTTATCTCCACCTTTTTTTGCTAACTTTATTCTTTGCTTTACACCAAATTTATGTTGTTCATCAATAATTATGAAACCTAAATTTAAAAATTTTATTTTTTTTTGAAATAAAGAATGTGTTCCAAATAAAAAATTAATATTTCCATTACTCAAATTGTTTATAATTTTGTTTTTATCAGAACTCACAATTTTACTTGTGAGTAAATCAATATTTATCTTAGTTTTATTAAATAAATTGAGCGCTAATTCATAATGTTGTTTTGCAAGAATTTCAGTTGGCGCCATAAAAGCTACTTGAAAACCGTCCTCAAGAACATTTGCAGCCGCAATTAAAGCTAATATTGTTTTCCCTGACCCAACATCACCCTGTAACAATCTGAACATTCGTGAGTCAGATTTTAAATCTTTGTCAATTTCAGCTAATATTTTATTTTGGCCTTTTGTAAGATTAAAACCAAAATTCTTTCTTACTATATCTGATAGTTTATTTTTAAAAATTTTTTTTCTTTTTTTCTTTATTTTAATGACTTTCCTAGCTGAATATAAAGTTAATAAATTTGATAATATTTCATCATAAGCAAGTCTTCTAAAATCATTAGAGAATATATCCAAATTATTTTCTGGATTGTGAAGATTATTTAAAGTTGTTTTTAGACTTTTGAAATTATTATTTTGTAAGAAACTATTGTCATGCCATTCAAAACTGTCATCTATTTTTTTAATAACATTTTCAATTAGTTTTCTGTAGTTTTTTTCTAAAAGGCCATCTGTTAAAGAATACTTTGGAAATATCTTAGCTATTTCATCAACATGTTCTATTGGCTTAACGTATGTGGGGTTAGTAATCTGATAATTACTTTTGTAATAATTAATCTTACCACTAATAATAACAGACTTATTGAGTGGCAAAATTTTTCTTATGTATCCCTCATAACTATTAAAAAATACGATTTTTATTTTTTTATTATCATCCCCACATATAACTGTATTTGGTAAATTTCTCATTCTTGGAAAATTATATTTTAAAACATCTACCCGGACCGTTAGTACTTTCCCTATTTCTAATTTGTCTAAACTAGTAATTTTTGATCTATCTATAAAAGAATATGGAAGATCCCATAACAGATCTTTTACCTTTTCAATTTTCTTTTTTTGTAAATATTTTCTTGTTTTTGTTCCTACACCTTTTATGGTACTTATGTCTGATAGTAAAAAGTTAGAATTACTCATATTTTGTATTAATATTATGTCATTAAACAAAGAAGAGCTTAAAAACAAAATTATCTATAGAGCATCTTATAGAGGCACTAAAGAGATGGATATTTTAATGATAGGTTTTGTAAAGTCAATTATTGATAAATTAGATGTGGATCATTTAGAAGCATTAAACAAATTTATAAATATGGATGATGAAGTTTTAATTTCAATAAAAAAAGAATCACAAATCAATCTTAAGAACAAGTTTATTGCTAAAATAGTAGATGAATTCCAAAAATTTTAATGGCGGAGAGGGTGGGATTCGAACCCACGAATGAGTTGCCCCATTGCTAGTTTTCAAGACTAGTGCTTTCAACCGCTCAGCCACCTCTCCATTGATTGCTTCTTAATAAGCTTTATACATTAAAGATACAAGAATTTCAGCAATCAATAATTTTATAGAATGTAAAAAAATATTAGAATATAAGCTTAAAATGAAAAGGATATCATTTTTTTTAATTTTATTATTTAATATTTTATACTCAAACGCATATACTGACGACAGATTCAAAACATGGTTGGATGAGTTTAAATTAACCGCTGTTAAAAATGGTATATCTCAAGAAACTGTAAATTTAGTTATGAATGATGCTAAATTTCTATCTAAAGTAATCGAGTATGATAGATACCAACCAGAATTTTATGAAGACACGTTCACTTACATTAAAAAAAGAGCAAATAAAGACAAAGTCACCAAAGGCATGTCTTTATATAATAAAGAACACTTAATTATAAAAGAAATAGAGAAAAAATTTTCTATAGAAAAAGAATTGCTATTAGCTTTAATGGGCATTGAAACTAATTATGGTAAATATCTTGGAAAAATGGATATAGTTTCATCACTTGCAACACTTAGTTACGATAAAAGAAGAAGTGTTTTTTTTACAAACGAGCTTTTAACTTTATTGAAGTTGGTAGACCAGAAAATTATCGATAAAGATATTCTGTATGGTTCATGGGCTGGAGCATTTGGTAATTTTCAGTTCATGCCAACTACAATTAAAAATTATGCAATAGATTATAATGGAAATAATGATATAGAATTAAAAAAAATTGATGACTCTTTCGCCTCTGCCGCAAATTATATGAACAAAATTGGTTGGAAAAAAAACAAACCTTGTTTTTATAAAGTTGAACTTAAACAAAATATACCAACAAAGTATCTTAATAGTTCAGCAAAAAAATTGAAAAATAAAAGAAAAATTAAGTATTTTAAAAAATATATAAATCAACCTGAACAATATGATTTTGACGAAAATCTAATTTCGGCAATAATAACTCCTGATAAAGATATTATTCCAGGCTCAAAAGTTTTGTCACCAGCTTATTTAGTTTTTAATAATTATGAAAAGGTTTTAAAATGGAATAGATCATTAAGATTTGCTTTGGCTGTTTGTACATTAAAGGATAAATTCAAAAATGAGATATAATATTTTACTATTAATTTTTATTTTTGTTGCATCTTGTTCAAATATACCATTATCAAAATCTAGTTCAGATTATGTTCCATATAAAAACTCAGGTTTTGCCCTAATATATAATCCTGATTTACATAAAAATGAAAAATTTTATAAAAAAATCAATAATAAAAATATGGAAATAGGTCATAATACTTTAAAAAAAAATTCAATCTTAAAAATCACAAATCCTGATAACATGAGATCTATTGAACTCAAAATAACAAAAAAGATTAATTATTCACCTTTTTATAAAATTATTTTGTCACAAAGGGTTGCTGATGAATTACAACTAAATAAAGAAATGCCATTTGTTGATGTTACAGAAAGAAAAAAAAATAAATCCTTTGTAGCAAAGGTTGCTACCACACATACTGAGGAACAAAAGGTTGAAAATAAAGCACCCATAACCAAAGTTAAAATTGACAATATTTCAATTAATAAAAAAACAGACATTAAAAAAAGTAAAAAGTTTTCAATAATTGTTGGTGTTTTTTATTCTGAAATATCCACCAATGAACTAAAAGAAATCTTAGAAAGAGGGTATGTAAATAATGGTAGTCTAATAGTTAAAAAGCTTGGAAAAAATAAATTTATGCTTTCATCTAAAGCATATACATCAATTAATACTTTAAAAAAACTTTACTTTGGGTTAAACAAGTATGGATTTGATGATCTTGAAATTGAACAGCATGATTAAGAAAATATTTATTTTTCTATTATTAACCCCATTGCTATTTACTACCCCATCAATATCAATGCCAAATATTGAGGCAAAAACATCAATTTTGATGGATTATAATTCTGGAAAAATTTTATATGAAAAAGAAGCTGATATGAGCATATATCCTGCCTCAATGACAAAGATTATGACCTCTATAATTGTATTTGATTTGTTAAAACAGGGGAGACTAAATTTAGATGATGAATTTATAATTTCTGAAAACGCATGGAGAATGTCAAGAAGTGGTTATTCCTCTATGTTTATAATGTTAAATGACAAAGTGTCAGTAGAAGATTTGTTGCGTGGGGTAATCGTTGTTTCGGGTAATGATGCGTGTGTAGCATTGGCCGAAGGAATTGCTGGTACTGAAGAAAATTTTGCGGAAATGATGAATGAAAAAGCTTTAGAGATTGGTTTAACAAATACAAACTTTACTAATTCCTCAGGTCTTAATGATCCAGATAATTATTCAACTGTTAGAGATATAGCAATTATGTCAAAATATTTAATAAAAAATTTTCCTAAATATTACGAATATTTTGCCGAAAAAGAATTTACTTGGGACAGAACTGGTGGCGACCCTATAAAGCAAGGAAATAGAAATCCTCTGTTATATAAAAATATTGGTTCAGACGGTATTAAAACTGGCTATCTCGCTGTAGAAAAATATTCTCTAGCAAGTAGTGTAATTGGTGAAAAAAGAAGACTTATTGCTGTTGGAAGTGGTTTTCAAACTAAACAGTCAAGATCTTCCGAGTCTATGAAATTAATTTCATGGGGCTTAAGAAATACAAATACCTACGAAATATCTGATAAAGAGAAGCCTAATTTTGAATTTAAAACTTGGCTTGGAAAAAAGGATAAAGTTAAAGGAAAAACTAAAGAAGATGTGTTTTTAACACTCAACAAAAAAGACATTAGAAATTTTAAAGTTTTTATTAAATATGATGGTCCCCTTAAAGCGCCAATTAGGGAAAATGATAAAATCGGAGAAATAATTATCAAAACCGATAAAGAAGATGATATTACAATCCCAGTCTATGCATCAGAAGAAGTTAAAAAAGTTAACTTTTTTAAAAGCTTGTTTATGTCTTTCAACTATATGATTTGGGGAGATGTTTAAAAAGAAACCTTTTTTTATTGTTTTTGAAGGAATAGAAGGTTCAGGAAAATCTTATCTAAGCAAAAAATTATATAATAATTTAAAAAATAAAGGTTTCAAAATAATTAAAACTAGAGAACCGGGTGGAACACCAGGGGCAGAAAGAATAAGAAAACTAATTTTAAAAGATTATTTTGGAAAAAATAATATAAATTTGTTTGACAAATATACAGATACATTACTTTATTTAGCAGCAAGGAATGAACATATTAAGAAAAAAATCGAGCCAGCTCTTGAAAAAAAAAAAATTGTAATTTGTGATAGATTCACTGACTCTACAACCGCCTATCAGGTAACAGGCAAGATAGTTAAACCCAGCTTTATAGAAAATATACATCGTGAAATATTAGGGAAAAATAAACCCAATTTAGTATTTGTTCTGAAAGTTAGTATTAATAAAGCACTTAAAAGGCTTAGAAAAAGAAAGGTTAAAAATAGATACGACAAATTTTCGAAATCTTTTTATATTAAGGCTCAACAGTCTTTTTTAAAAATAGCAAAAAAAAATAAAAAAAAATATTTTATTTTTGATAATTCAAAAGACTCAGCTATTATTGAAAAAAAAATCTTAAAAGTAGTACTAAAAAAACTAAACTCAAATGGCATCTAGCAAAAGTTTTAATAATATTGATACATCATTAGATCTTTACGGGCATGAAGCCATTTTAATAAATTTTATTAAGCTGTTTGAAAATGGAAATTTTCCAAAAGTAAGCTTAATCTCAGGTGAAAAAGGAATAGGTAAATTTACCTTAGTTTATCATTTTATTATATATATTTTTTCAAAAATGTACAAAGAACCCTATAATTTAGATAAAAAATCAATCGGTAATAATAATTTGATTTTAAACAAAATTAATTCAAAAACCTTTCAAAACTTTATTTATTTTGCAAATGAAATTAAAAATAAAGTATCTATAGAAAGAGTAAGAGAAGTCAAAAAAGAACTTTACAACTCTACATTAGACAACAATCCAAGATTCATTATTTTCGATGACGTTGAGTTTTTGAATACCAATGTTGTTAATTCTCTCCTAAAAATGATTGAGGAACCAGGAAGAAATAATTATTTTATTTTGATTAATAACAAGAGAAATAATTTAATGGAAACACTTAAATCTCGTTCAATTGAAACAAAAATATTTCTTAATCCTGACCAAAAAAATTTAATATTAAAAAAAATATTAAACAATCATGATATTGATGATAATTTCATTTTTAATTATTCTTATCTTACATCACCTGGATTATTAATTAAATATTATTATATATTAACTGAAATGAATACTGAACTTAATACATCTTTTTACGAATTAACTTCTAAACTCTTGGAAAAATATAAAAAAGATAAACAGGAAATTTATATTGATTGTATAAAATTCTTTTTAGAAATTAAATTTAACGATAATAATTTTTTTCAAAATCAAAATATCATTTCTTTAATTAAATTTAAAAATGAAATTTTTAAAATATTGTATGAGTATAAAAGATTTAATCTTACTAATAATTCTGTTTTAAATATTGTAAAAAATTCTATAATTTAACTATGTCAAATAAAAGCTTTTATATTACAACGCCGATTTACTATCCCTCAGGAAAACCCCATATGGGACATGCTTATTCAAGTATAATTGCAGATATTTTTGCTAGATTTAAAAGAAATGACAACTTTAATGTATTTTTTTTAACAGGAACTGACGAACACGGTCTTAAGATTCAAAGAGAGGCTGAAAAAAATTCAAAAGATCCAAAGCTATTCTGTGATGAATTATCTTCAAAATTTAAAGAACTGACTAATATTCTTCATCTTTCTAATGATGACTTTATTAGGACAACCGAAGAAAGACATTTTAAGTCTGTTATAGATATTTGGACAAAGCTGGAAGAATCTAAAGACATTTATTTATCTAAGTATAAAGGTTGGTATTCTGTATCTGATGAGGCATATTATGATGAAGATGAAATCGAAAATAAGAATAATATTAAGTATTCAAAAATCTCAGGATCAAAAGTTGAATGGGTAGAAGAAGAATCTTACTTTTTCAAATTATCATCATGGCAAGATAAACTTCTTAAATTTTACAATGATAACCCTAAGTTTATTTTGCCCTTATCAAGAAGAAATGAAGTAGTTAATTTTGTTAAAAAGGGTCTTAAAGATTTATCAGTAAGTCGAACTTCTTTTAATTGGGGAATACCTGTTCCAACTAATTCTAAACATTTAATATATGTTTGGCTTGATGCACTAACTAATTATTTAAGTGCCTTGAATTACCCAAACACAAAAGATGAAAAATATAAAAGATTCTGGCCAGCTAATATTCATATTATTGGTAAAGATATTCTAAGGTTTCATGCAATTTATTGGCCTGCTTTCTTGATGGCGGCTAATATTCCTTTACCACATAGGATATACGGGCATGGATGGATACTATCGGATGATAAAAAAATGTCTAAATCTCTAGGAAACATTTTAGATCCAATTGAGATAATAAATAATTTTGGGGTAGATCAATTAAGATATTATTTATCTAAAGAAGTATCGTTAGGAAATGATGGCAATATTTCTTTTAAAAACTTGACCAATTGTATTAATAATGATTTGGCAAATAATTATGGAAATCTTTGTCAAAGAGTATTTGCTTTTATCAATAAAAACTGTGACTCAAAGATTCCTTCTTTAAATAAAATAGAAAAAGAAGACAAGAAATTAAATGAAGAAATCGTTAAATCAATATCTGATTTAAGAAATTTAATTGATAACCAAGAATTAAATCAATATCTCAAAAAAGTTATAAATATTTCTTTCAACGCAAACAAATATTTTAATGATCAGAAACCATGGTCGTTAAAAGATAAAGATCCTGACAGAATGAATACAATATTATATACAATTCTGAATCAAATTAGATCTATAAGTGTTTTATTAAATCCAATAATTCCGATTGCTACTGAAAAAGTTTTAAAAACTTTATCGATCGAAAAAGCAAATATAAATTTAGAGTCTTTAAAAAACACAGAAGAATTAAAACCAGGAATAAAATTGAAAAAGACCGACATTTTATTTAAGAAAATCGAAAATGATAATTGATTCACATTGCCATCTAGATAACGAAAAACTTCAGCCAAGAATTAAGGAAATCATTGATAATGCTGAAAAATGTAATGTAAAGTATATGCTTACTATTTGCACTGACAATGAAAGTTTTAAGAAAATTATTGATATCTTAGAGACTTATAAAAATGTTTTTGGTACCTACGGTATACACCCACATGAGGCAAATAAATATAAGGATATTACAATTGAAAATATTAGCAACCAACTATTAAAAAATAAAAAAATTATTGGAGTAGGCGAGAGTGGACTGGACTTTTATTATAATCATTCAGATGCAAATATACAAAAAAAGGTTTTTTTAAAACATATTCAATCTTGCCAAGAAACATCCAAACCATTAATAGTCCACTCTAGAAATGCTGAAAAAGATACTTTAGAAATTTTATCCTCTGAGAAGAAAAATAAAAATTTTGAAGTTTTAATGCATTGTTTTACAGGAAGTAAAGAATTTGCGAATAGATTAACCGATATTGATTGTTATTTTTCTGCTAGCGGAGTTATTACTTTTAAAAAAAGCACAGAATTAGCAAAGACATTTAAATCAATACCAAATGACAAAATATTGGTTGAAACAGACTCTCCATATCTATCACCGGAACCATTGAGAGGAAAAGTAAATCAACCTTCAAATATTGTGCATACAGTTAAATTTATTTCATTATTAAAAGGTACTACGAAAGAGGATGTGGAAAAATTTACTACTAATAATTTTCAAAAATTATTTAAAACAAATATAAAATGACCAAAATTACAATTTTAGGATGCGGTAGCTCCTTAGGATCTCCTTGGATTACTAATTATTGGGGCAAATTAAATAAAAAAAATAAATTTAATTTTCGGACAAGGTGTTCAGCTCATATTAAAAAAGGTGACTTATCTATTTTAATAGATACTTCACCAGATATAAAAAAACAAATACTTGATAATAAAATAAAAAATATTGATTGTGTTTTGTATACCCATGAACATGCAGATCAAACAAGTGGAATATTCGAGTTAAGACCTTTTTTTTGGAAAAATAAAAAGCCCATTGATATTTATGCAAATAAAAAATGTTTAAAACTTATTAAGGAAAAATATGATTACTGTTTTTATGGTGGTGGTGGATACATTCCAATAATAAAAGGAAATTTATTAAAAAATAGTCTCATAATAAAAAAGAAAAATACTGAAATTAAATTCAAATCTTTTCTAATAAACCATGGTCTTATCAAAGCATCTGCTTTCGTGTTTGATAAAGTTGCTTATTTAAGTGATTGTAATGGTATAAATAAAAAAGATTATAAAAATCTTAGTAATCTAAAATATTTGATAATTGACTGTCTAAAAATTAATCCTCATCCTTCTCATTTTAATTTAGATCAGGCCATTCAAGTAAGTAATTTATTAAAACCTAAGAAAACAATTCTTACCAATCTTCACACAGATTTAGACTATAATTTTCTAAAAAAAAACCTCCCAAAACATATAAGGCCCGCTTATGATGGTCTTTCCTTAAATATCTGATTTACTGACTTAAAGCTTTTTCAATAACTTTGATAAATTTATTAGATGTAGGATTTGTCATTGAGGCAAAAGTGTCAAAGACTTTACCATTTTTATCTACAATAATTTTATGAAAGTTCCATTTAGGCACAGACTTTGAACCGTAAGTTTCTTTTGCCCATTTATAAAAAGGATGAGCATTTGAACCTCTAACTTCTTCTTTTTGGGTCATTGGAAAACTTATTCCAAATTTTGCCTCACAAAAATTTTTAACCTCTTCATTGGTTTGAAATTCCTGATTAAAACTACTTGAAGGAACTCCAATTACGACTAATCCTTTTTCTTGATATTTTTCCCATATAGTTTGTAAATCTTCATACTGAGATGTAAAACCACATTTGCTGGCTACATTAGTAATTACTATGACTTTATTTTTAAAGTCAGATAATTTTATCTCTTCACCATCTAAATCTTTGAATGAATATTCGTAAGCAATATTAATATTGGCTTTAGAACTGTTTATACCGAATAAAGATATCATAAATAAAATTATTAAAGTTTTTCTCATTATTTTTTTGAACCAAAAAAGATCAAACTATATCCAAAAATAGTCGATAACAATGAGCCAAGTAGCACACCTATCTTAACTCCGTCCATATGTGTTTCTGCGCCAACAAAAGCCAAATTTCCCACAAACAAACTCATTGTAAAACCAATGCCTGTTAAAACTCCAACACCGTATAATTTTAACCAATCTGAATTATTTGGCATTTCAGCTAATTTTAGTTTTATTGATAAATATGAAAAAATAAATACTCCAATTTGTTTTCCAAAAAACAAACCGCATAAGATACCTAGTGGAACGGGATTAAGTAAACTTTGAAATGTTAAGCCTTCAAGTGAAACACCTGCGTTTGCAAAAGCAAAAATCGGCATTATTCCAAAAGCCACATATGGTGAAATAGCATGTTCAAGTTTTAATAATAGTGAGTTCGTATGTTTTTTTTTGTTACTTTTATGTGGTATTGTCAAAGCTAATATAACTCCTGCTATTGTTGCATGTATGCCTGAAACATGTGTGAATTCCCAAAGAAATATTCCAACAATTAAATATGGAATAAAATTTCTTACATTAAATTTATTTAATATTAATAAAACCATCAAACATCCAAGCATTAAAAGTAAGTAAAAGTATTGAATTTCACCAGA
This sequence comes from uncultured Pelagibacteraceae bacterium, assembly GCA_902570785.1. Classification (GTDB taxonomy): domain Bacteria; phylum Pseudomonadota; class Alphaproteobacteria; order Pelagibacterales; family Pelagibacteraceae; genus Anoxypelagibacter. The sequence continues at coordinate 24,212 of CACFZK010000001.1, forward strand.
ATAGAAAAATGCAATGATTACTATTGCACCTAGATCATCAATGATTGCTAATGCCGTCAGAAAAACTTTTAAAGAAAGAGGCACTCTTTTTCCTAATAAAGATAACACTCCTAATGAAAAAGCAATATCAGTAGCCGAAGGTATTGCCCATCCATTAAGTGTTTCAGCATCTTTGAAATTTATAGCAACATAAATTAAAGCTGGTACAACCATTCCACCTACAGCAGCAATGATTGGGAGCATCGCTTGCTTTGGATTTGATAACTCACCCTGTATAAATTCTCTTTTTATTTCTAAGGATACCAAAAAAAAGAAAATAGCCATTAGAACGTCGTTTATCCAATGAAGCACACTTAACTTTAGACTAAAAGCACCAAAACCTAATTTTAAATAAGAGTTTAAAATATCAAAATAAGCCGTACTTAGGTCCGAGTTGCTAATTAATAATGCAATTATAGCTGCAAATAGTAATACGAGACCGGATGCTGCTTCTAGTTTAAAAAACCACTTAAATGGCTTTGAAATATATTGTATCATCTTAAATTCGTATGAAATTAGATATTTCCCTTTATATACCTGTATACAACGGTGAAAGTACAATTGAAAGAGTTTTAAAAAGCGCATTAAAATTAGATCCTGGACCCAATGAAATAATTGTCGTAAATGATGGATCAACAGATGATACTCTCAAAATACTCAATAAATATAAGAACGAAATTAAAATAATTAACAATATAGAGAACAAAGGTTTGGCATATTCAAGAAATATTGGAATTGAAAAAGCATTAAATGAAAATGTTGCTTCTATAGACTCAGATGTGGAAGTGTCTAGTACTTGGCTTAAAGAATTGAATGATACTAAAAATAAGTTTAATAGCGCAATGTCTGGCTCAAAATTAATTGAAAAATTAAAAGATGAAAACATATATAATATGTGGAGGCATATATACGCAACCCAAAATTCTTTTGGAAATGTTGATATTGGTAATCTTGGTAGACCTCTATCTGGTTCGAATACACTTCTATCCAAGTCAATTTGGAGAGAAATAGGTGGCTATGAAATTCAATACAAAACTAACGGAGAGGACTCAAATTTTTGTCAAAAATTATTAAACTTAAATTATAAAACAAGTTATTGTTCTCAGGCTAAATGTTATCATTTAAGAAATGACAACTTAAAATCTTTATTAGATGCATCAAGGAGAGGCTATATCAGTGGGGCTGGGCTTAAAAAGCCAACATTGATGCGTTTTATGCAAAGATCAATAAGACATACAAAAGGATATCTAAAAAACGCTGTTAAAGATGCTACAAAATTAAGATTTGCTATGATGTACGTTGGTTTTAGAATTTGTTGGAATCACATAAATAAAGAATTTATCGGTTTAATTAAAAATAAATCAAATTATGTTTGAAGTGAGTTGAGTTTGTTTTACGTTTATTTAATTATAAGTGAGAAATATAAAAATTTTAAAACATATGTAGGATATACGAATAATTTAAAAAAAAGGTTAATCAAACACAACTCGAACAAAGGGGCAAAAAGTACAAGAGGAAGGATTTGGAAAGTAATTTTTAAAAAAAAATTTGAAACAAAAAAATTAGCTTTAAAATATGAACATTTTCTAAAAAAAAATAAATTATTAAGGAGTAAAATTAAAAACAAATATGTCAACAAAACACGTAGTAATACTTAAAAATGATGCAGTAGGGGATTTGGTTCACAGTTTAAATGGAATTTATAATATTATAAATAATACTGAAGTTGATAAGATTACCATATTTGTATCGAAATTAAGTAAAAAATTTAATTTTTTATTTGATAACCCAAAAGTTCATATCAAAGTTATAAATTATAACTTATCGATAAATGAAAAAATTAAATTATTTTTTTTCATATTGAGTAACAAAATTAATAAAATATATATTTTAGCTCCAAAGAATTTTTTTTATTATCTTCCAATATTTTTTTTTAATATTAAATTTTATGCATTATGTGTAGATAATATTAAAGGATACAAAAGGCCTTCATCTTTTTTAAGAAGATTTTTGTATAAATTTGTTATAAATGATAGGGCGGCACAATTTAAAAGGTTATCTACTGAAAAAATTCAATCTAAATTAACATCTGACAATAATGTGTTTAATAATAAATTTAGTATAAATATTAAAAAAAGTGATCTTTTAAAAAAAAGTTTACCAGAAAATTATATTTACTTTCATGCAAAAAGAAAAATCCTTAATGAGCTGGGGTGGGGTATTAATGAATTAAAAATACTTTTTGAAGAAATTTTAAAATACACAAATTATTTAGTTGTAACAAAAGATATTGAAATAGATGAAAATACAAAGATTTTCAAAGAAAATTTTAATTCATTTGATTTTAAAACACTAAAGTTTATAGATAATTCACAAAAAATTATTTTTTTTGATAATATTGATGGTGAAGATTTATATAATACTATTATTAATTCAAAAAAAGTTATTGCATTTCATGGCATGATGACAAATTTAGCATCAATAAATAAACACAAAGTTTTAGATTTATTTCATTGCAATATAAATAATTGGGATGATTATCGAAATTATCGTAATTCATTTTATGAATTTAAACCTAGTTACAAAGGATATGATTTTACCATTCCAAGTAAAAATATACAAAAAACTCTAAAAAAAATTAGGTATTCTTTAAAAAATGAATAACAAATTAATAGTAAGACTTTCTAACAATTTAGGAAATCAAATGTTTATGTATGCATCTGCTTATGTATTTGCAAAAAAATTAAATAGAGAGTTCTTTTATGATGATGAAACAGCTTATCAAGGCAGCAGTTTATATAATTATAATTTAGACATATTTAAAATTTCATCTACTAGAGCACCCGAAAATCTTAAATTCTTGAACAAATTTGGCTATGTTAAAAGAAAATTCTTAAAATATTTAGATAATTTTAATTCAAGAAAAATGTTTTATATTGAACCTCGAGATCATAATAAAAATACCTCTTTTAATGACAAAATTCTCAATGGAAATTATAATGATAAATTATTTGTTGAAGGACATTTTGAGTCAGAAAAATACTTTAATTCACACATTAATGATATTAAAAGTGAATTTAGATTTAAAAATTACAAATCTTTCGAAAATAATCAGCTTTATAAAGATATAAAAAACTCAGAATCTGTATCTATATGTATAAGACAAAATCGTTTTTCTGAGAGAAAAAGAGCTATTACTATCAAGGATGAAGAAAATTCATTAATTTTTACAGAAGATCAGGTAAAATATATAGAAAAATCCATGAATATAATTAAGTCTAAAGTTACAAAACCTAAATTTTTTTTATGGTCAAATGATCTTAAAAAACTTAATAATTATTTTCCTGATAGTCAATTCACGTCTGTATCAACAAATAAGGTAGATTTTGATCTTTTTCTAATGTCACAAACAAAGCATTCTATCGTTATTCCATCGTCATTTAATTGGTGGGGGGCTTGGTTAGGAAAATCTAGCAAAAGTATTGTTATTAGGCCAACTAATGATCATTTCAGTAATTTTAATATTAACAATAAAGATTTTTGGCCAAAAGATTGGCTGGTAGTTTAATGTCAAATCTCAAAAAACTCTCACAACTTTATAAAGCTAACAAATTTGAGTTAGGCTACATCGATGTGTATGAAAAATATTTTGAAAATATTAAAGATAAAGAATTGAAAATATTAGAAATCGGAATTGACAAGGGGCCAAGTTTAAAGGTTTGGAGTGATTATTTCAAGAATTCAAAAATTATTGGTTTAGATATTAAACCTGTTAATCTTGATATTAAAAATGTTGAACTTTTTTTTGGAGACCAAACTGATACGAAATTTCTTACTAAAATTGTAAATAAATATAAATATTTTGACATAATAATTGATGATGGAAGTCATATTTCCAAAGATGTCATAAAGTCTTTTAATTTTTTGTTTGATTACCTAAACGATGGTGGATTATATTTCATAGAAGATTTACATTATTCCTATTATCCAAGATATGGTGGAAGTCGATTAAATCTTAACAAAAAAGGAACTTCTATGAATTTTTTAAAATCTTTAACCGATTCAATAAACTATGAAAATTATGATCGTCCATTTTATAAAAAAGATAAATTTAATGGAAAAATTAATAATATAAATTTTTATCAGAATATATGCGTAATATCTAAAAATCCTAGTAAAATTTATTTATATAAAGAAAGACCTAAAACATCTATTTTTGAAAAGATTAAAAAACTATTTTCAAAACTATTTTAATTTAATTTAAATGATTTGTTTTGAATTTAAAAATTCTTTATACAATCGTATATCAAATTGATTGTATTTACTTATCAATTCTATGTCTTTTTTTTCTAATTTATCTCTTGGAGCTATATAATTATTTATATATTTAACATCACTAGGTTTAATATTAAGTTTTTTTGATAATGACTTAAGCTCTAACTCGAGATTATTAAAATCTATTACAAAATAAAAATTTTTAAGATTATTTTTCGCAATATTAAACAATTCTTCATTTAGATCCAAATTTAAATTACCGTTTATGAATTTACACATTCCATTCCTTACTCTCCAATCATTCATTAGATAAAACTCCAATCCTTCTTTAGCATGTATATGAAATGGAAGTGTTCTAAATTTTTTTTGAATAGTATAACTAGAATGTACTCTGTCTATTGGATTTCTAATTGATGTTATATATTTAAATTTATTTGGATTACATGATAGAGATACCGCACTATGATGTACTCCACTAAAAAAATCTTTGCTATTTTCTAATAAATAACTGTGTACAGTTGAACCTCCTGATCTTGGTATATGAACCAAGCTAAATTGATTTTTTTTAAAAACATAATTGTTATTATAGATATTTGAATATTTTCTTTGATATAGATCAAATTTTGTTGTTTTAAATAGTCTATCAGAAACTTTAGCTGTAAATCTTTCAAATTCTTTTTTAATTTTGTTAATCATTTAAATCTTAATTTTATTTAAAGCATTATTTTTAAATAAATTTGCTTCCTTAATGTATCTTCTTACCATTTGAGTTGTTTTGTGTCCTGTCATAGCCATGATGCTTCTCTCGTCTGCGCCCGACTCTGCTGTTACAGTTGCAAAGCCAGATCTTAAACTATGTCCTGAAAAGTTTTGATTGTCTATACCAGCTATTTCCAAATATCGTTTAATTATTAAAACTACTGTTTGGTCTGTTAATCTATGTTTTGTAAGAGAATTTCCTTTTGCAAATCTTCTAAAAATTGGACCATCTTTAATCTTTGATAATTCTAGCCATTTCTTTAAATGAAATACTGGACAATATTTTGTATTAGAGAAGTAGGGCAGGCCCTTGATCATACCCTCTCCAAATTGATCAGTTTTTGATCTTCTGAGGGTTATTTTTAACCCTTCGGGTACAAATTCAAGATCATCGTAATCAATAGATATTAATTCAGTTCTTCTAAATCCACCACCAAAACCAGTTAATATAATTGTTTTGTCTCTAATCTTTTTAATTTCTTCTGCTTTATCTTCGTCTATTACTTTAACTATTGCTTTTAAATGATTGATTAATAATGGTTTTTTACCCTTTTGAATGCTTCCTTTTTTACGTTTAATTCCCATAAGGTTTTCAATAATAATTGGATGTTTTGTATCAAGATAATGTCCTTTATGTTTATGGATCATGCTTATAGATACCAATCTGCGCCTTAGGGTACTCATTTTAGCGTTTTTATTAGTCAAATAAGTTAAATATAAAGCGACAATTTTAGGTTCTGTTGGCAATGACTTAAAACCGTGCTTAGAGCAGAAGGCGCCAAAATCTTTAAAATCTGATCTATAAGCTCTGATTGTGTTTTCGGCTTTAGAACTTTTAAGATTTTTTAAAGTTTCTTCATGTAAAGCTTTTAGGTCTGTAACTAGTTTATTCATATCTATTACTATTGATAACAATTAATTATCATTAGTAATATATTAAATGATTTTATATGTCAACAACTATAAAAGCTTAATTATATAAATTTCAAAATGATAAAATATATTATTTTAGGTCTATCAATTCCAATTATAGCTTTTTATTTTATGTACCGTTGGGAAAAGCTTAAGAATAAAAGCAAAAATTTAACGTTAATAACTGGTGTGGGCGTTTCAATAGTCGGGATTCTATTAATAATAGCCCTTTTAATTGATTAGTTTATGTTTGAAAGTAGGAAAAGAGTTATTTTAGATAGAGGTCCAAGTTGGCCAGATTACGATAAAGCAGAGCCTTTTATGATAAGGTACTACTTGCTATTTCGCAAAAGACCTAAGTGGTTTCCGTTTAATATATTGGTTCACAAGATACTCAAAGGAGATAGAGGAGATTTACATGATCATTATTGGTCCTATATAACAATAATTTTAAGAGGTGGTTATTGGGAAACTAACGATAAAGGGACTTTTTGGAGAGGCCCGGGTTACATCGGTTTTAGAAAAAACACTGATAAACACAGTCTTAAACTTAAAGACAACAATCCAGCATGGACAATCATGTTAGTTGGCCCCCACCACTCTACTAAAACAAGCTCAAAATATCAAAATGAAGTTAAAAGGAACTGAATTTCAAATTAAAGTTTGGAAATATCTGCTTACAATTCCCAAAGGCACTGTAAAAACCTATAAACAGGTGGCGATAGCAATAAATAGCCCCTACTCAGCTAGAGCTGTTGGCAATGCAGTCGGTAAAAACCCCTATGCACCTAGAATACCCTGTCATAGAGTTATAAAATCTAATGGATCGCTAGGTGGTTACTCAGGTTTAGGGGGTATAAAAACTAAGAAAAAACTGCTCAAAAAAGAAGGTTTTTTACTCTAGAAGTAAGCAATACCAACGTTTTTTGCAATCTGAGGATGTATTTATATAATAATTAAGGTTTTATGCAGTATATTATGGTCTATAAGGCCAAACGCTCAAAATAGGCCTATATATGGCCCATTAAATGCTATATTCCAATACTGCATTGCTTAAAATTATCTATCGATAAAAGCTTCTTTAAAGCAACCAAAATCCTGATTTTTCTGAACTTTCTGTAGAAATATTTTACAAAAACCCTCTATTTACTGATCTTTCTTTAGATATGAGCATTAACCTAACAAAAATCGTCATAAATACAGAGTTTTTAAACTATATTTACCATCCAATTTATTGATTGCAATATTATTCAATTAAAACAATAGAATACAATTAATAATTAAAGTAAAACTTTAATAAATAGGACAGCTATTATTACTTAATTAAAGAACCTTAAAGCGATATAAACTACTATAGGAATAGTTATAAAAGACATTAGTGTCGATGATACAATCACGCTAGCGATATTGTCTACTGCCCTCTTCTTAGAATACATGGATCCAACTAAATAAGTAAGCACAGCGCTAGGCATAGCAGATTGGATTAATAGAACACCGGCCATGAAGCCATCTAAATTGAGAAATTTAATTGCGGCAAATCCGATTATTGGTCCAAGAACAACCCTAACTGCACCAAGTATTGTAGCATGTGTCCAGGAAACTACTTTTAATCTTGTAAGGGCTACACCTAAAGCCATTAGAACTAAAAATATTGTAGTGTAAGTAAGTAAAAAAGTTGTATTTTCTAAATAACCTGGAACATCCCATTCAAAATAAAGAAATATAATAGATACTAAGATTCCGTATATTGGACCATTCTTAACTAAAATCATAAAGGAGAATTTTTTACTTGCTAGAAATATACCAATAGTAAAATGTAATAATATAATTACTGATGCTATAGCTGAGGCTACTCCTAACCCAGCTGTTCCATAAGCAAATAAACAAATAGGAACTCCCATGTTACCAGTGTTTGGCAAAAACATTGGTGGAAGTTCTGTTATTGGATCTTTCTTAAGAAGAATTAAAAATACAAAACCAATAGCGGCAAATATTCCCAAAATAATTACAGCGTATAAAAAATATTCAGCAAATATTTCTAAGGTAACACCTGTTGTTGTGATTGTGTAAAATATCATTGCTGGAGTACCTATAGTTCCAGCAAAATTTGTAATAAATTTGGTATTAAATTTAGAATCTTTTTTACCTATATAGTAACCAATACCAATAATAAAAAAAACTGGAAAAAGTACATCTATTAATTTGAGGTAGAGTTCCATTAAACTCTTACATCAGATTTTTTTACTTTTCTCAAGGGTTTGTTAAAATTTATTGCTTTTTCAAATTCATTCAAACGTTTATAAATTGATCTTAGCTCAGTTATACGAGTCCAATTTTGTAAAAATAATGAAAAACTACTTTGAACTTCTCTGAAAGCACTTGATGTTTGTATTAAAACACCTAAAGTCATAGCACCAGTAAATAAACCTGGCCCCATTAGTAAATATGGAACTATTATCATTGTTTGATTGTACATTATTAACCATAAGTCAAAATAACCGTAATGTAAAAAAAGTCTGTGATAATTAAATTTAATTCCAGAAAAAAGCTCTAAAATTGTTGGAGGTTTTGCGTAATTTGCTCTATCGTCTTCTCCGTAAACCAGTTCTTTTCTAAATGCTGCTTCCACTTTTTGATTATTGTATTCTAAACCTGGTAATTTTATACCAACCAACCAACTAATAACTAAACCACCCAAACTTGCAGTTAATGATACCCAAACTAAGGAACCGGAAATATCTTTAAAAAAAGGAATAACAACATTGGATGATAGACCCCATAATATTGGTATAAAAGCTATCAGTAGCATTATTGCTCTAACAACTTGTAATCCTAAACTTTCAACAATTTTAGCAAAATTCATGCAATCTTCCTGGATTCTTTGAGATGCTCCCTCGACTTTGGCATCAACCTTTTTCCAATAAGGCATATAAGAGAAAGTCATTGCCTCTCTCCATCTAAAAGCCCAAAGTCTAGTAAAGTAGTTTGTAATTGTGTAAATTATTACATATGGAATGGCTAATTTCATAAATAAGATAATCCCGTCATAAAATTCAGAGATATCTCTTTCAGTAGCTTTCTGAAGTAAGTCGTAAAATCCCTTGTACCACTCATTAATTTTAACATCTATCCAAGTTTGGGATAAAAGTGATAAAAATATAAAAAAGGCCCCACCCCATGACCACAAAAGCCATCTTCTTTCAGTAAAAAAACTTCTCCACATATTAATCTTTCAAAAAATTGTCCGAGTATGATTTAATTATAAAATCTGACTTCTTTGGCTCAATAACTTCATAAAGTAATTTGTTGTTTTTGGCATACTCGACGGCTTTATCTTTGGTAGTAAACTCCAAAATAACCTCTCCTATAGTATCATCACTAGACTCCCATCCCATAAGTGGGTTTGTAACATCGTGCCTAGTTTCAAACTTTAATACCCATTTTTTAGTTTTGCCTCTGCCGGATTGCATGGCTGTTTTAGATGGAATGTAAATTTTTGCTTTTTTCATATTAATTTATTGGTAAATTACAAATTTCTCCTGAAACCAACTTTTCTTCTAATTTAATTTTGAATTTTAACGATTTTTTGCAAAAATCTTTTTTCATCATTGCAATTCCTACAACTTTTTTAAATTTAGGTGAAAAAGCGCCCGATCTTAATTGACCAATCACTTTGTTACTTGAGTCAAATAATGGTATTTCTTCTGATACATCAATTTTATCAATATCAATTTTAACACCCATAAGTTTTCTTTTAATTCCATTGTTCTTAATTTTTATAAGATTCTCTTTACCTAAAAATACTATATCAGAATCTAAATCTACATACTTGTCAAAACCGCACTCCAAGGGATTGTCATTATTATCCATGTCACTCCCATAAGAAAGTAACCCACCCTCAATTCTTTCAGGATGATTTGGTGTACCAGGTTTAAGATTAAATTCCTTGCCGATTTTAAAAAAATGATCATAAAGATCTAAACCGTCACTTACATTTTCAACATGAATTTCATAACCTCCTTGTTTTGAAAAACCTGATCTTGATATTAAAAATTTTTTTTTATCAAATTCAAAAAAATTAAATCTAAAGAATTTTAGATCCCTTATTTTATCTCCAAATATTTTTTTCATTATATCTAAAGACTTAGGCCCCTGAACGGCCAAGGTATCGATTTTAGCCTCAAAAATATTTACATCCATTCTTTTTACAGATGCTATGCCCTTCGCAAAAAGTAAAACGTCAGAGTCAGCAATGCATACTCTCCATTTATCGTCATTTACTTTATATATAAGTGGATCATTAATTAAACCACCATCAGAATCTACCAGTGGTGCATAATAACACTTTCCTATTTTTGAGTCAGATAAATTTCGGCAAGTCATCAGTTGAACCAGCTCGGAAGAATCTTTGCCAGAAATTTCGATTTCTCGCTGAACTGAAACATCCCAAATTTGAACATGCTCCTTTAAATGTTTGTATTCTTCTTCGGGTGTAGAAAAAGTAGTGGGTAATAGCATATGATTATAAACTGTGTAACTTTTAACTCCTTGTTTTTCAATTCTTGAAGTAAAAGGTGTGCCCCTTAATCGTCTCGATCTAGTTAAAATACTTTTCATTTTTTTAAAAATTCAGCAACCTTTTCTCTCATCTCAAAAGCGTTTTCAAGTATTATCATGTGACCACAATCTTTAATGATATGTGTTTTTGACCCAGGTATTAACCCTGAAAATTCCTTGCCTTTATCTAGCTTTATCATTTTGTCAAGCTCACCAAAAACGAAAAAAGTTGGGCATTTGATTTTTTTTATACTGCTGATTCCATTTTTATAGTTATTACAAGCGATAAGGTCTATTGCCAAAACTTCGCGGATTTCTCTAGACGAATTTAAAATCTTTTGAAGTGGGTTTCCTCCAAGAAATTGCTTAGAATATCCATATCCCCATTTCATCATTAAATTTATTGACTCAAAATCTCCTGCGTTTGCAAGATCTATTAAACTTTTATTTACTGGTATTTGATATGAACCGGCAACAAAAATTAAATTTTTAATATTATCAGGGAATTTATTTGCATATTCTATAGCCACTAAACAACCCTGTGAATGTCCTAATATTGTTAACTCTTTTATACCAATTACATTAACAACTTTGTTAAGCCAATCAGCCATTTCCTCTATTGATTTAAGAGAGGAACCTTCTGAGTTGCCATGGCCCGGTAAATCAAGTGCAAAAACATTAAATCCTTCATCAGCAAGATATTGATCAGTTAGAGACCAAACAACATGAGATTGACCGCTTCCATGAAGTAATATTATAGAATGTTTGTTTTTATCAAAAGTTTGACCAATATCTGAGGAGAAAACTTTTTTATTTTCTACTTCAAAAATCATTTATCTTGCCAATTAGGATTTCTTTTATTTATAAAGGCATCTATACCCTCTTCAGCATCAATTTTAAGCATATTCTCAACCATTACGTTGGACGCATAATCATAAGCTTCGGATAAGCTCATGTTTATTTGATTATAAAAAGCTTGTTTGCCAATTTTCAGTGTCATAGCTGATTTCTTAGAAATTTTTAAAGCTTTTTCTAGCACAATGCTCCCAAGATCATTATCATTTATAACTTCATTAATTAAACCAATTTCAGCAGCTTTTTTAGAAGAAATTAGATCTCCATTCAAAAGCATTTCCATAGAATGTTTGTTCGAAACTGTTCTTGATAGGGCCACCATTGGCGTTGAACAAAATAGTCCGATATTAACACCAGGTGTTGCAAATCTAGATGATGTTCCTGCATAAGCTAAATCACAACTTGCAACTAATTGACAACCAGCTGCAGTAGCAGTACCAGAAACTTCGGCAATTATAGGCTTTGGATTGTTAATAATTGATTGCATTAGTTTTGAACATTTTAACATCACTTTTTTAAAATAGTCTCTGCCCTTATCAGAATTATCACGCCCTTTTTTTAATTGTTTTAAATCATGTCCTGCAGAAAATGTTTTGCCCTCAGCTGAAATAATAATCACTCGTATAGATTTATCATTAACAGATTTATCTAAAACAGACTGAATAGCTGACATCATCTCCTCTGACAAAACATTGTGTTGTGAAGGGTTATTTAAAGTAATTCGAAGAATACAGTTAGAGTGGATTGAAGTTTTGACAAGTTGATTATTCATTGAACCGTTCATAAATTAATTTATTTTTACTTTAACTTCTTTGGAAAGTGAATTTGATATAAAGCAATATCGATGAGCTCTATCTTGTACCTCTTTCATTTTTAAATTATCAACAGAGAAACCGTTAGAAAACTCTACTTTTGGATTAAGTTCGATTTCAGTAACAGACATTAAACCTTTAAGATTTTTACCTAATTTTGCTACAGCCGTATCTTTATAGGATTTTACGGGCCATTTCATTTTGGCTGCTAACGCTAAAAAAGTCATCATGTGGCAACTACTTAAAGATGCTGCTAAAGTTTGTTCAGGATTAGTATTTAATTCGTTCCCCCTCCAATCAGGTGCAGAATCTGCAATGATTTTTGTGTTTGGTGTAAATGTAATTTCATGTTGATTTGAATACTTTCCTGGGGACATATCTCCATTTTCGAGTTTCCAAATAAGATCAATTGATATTTTTGACATTTCAGGATTAATTAAGATTTTTTGCTTTTTTTCTCAGTTCAAACTTTTGAATTTTTCCTGTCGAAGTTTTCGGCAATTCACAGAATTCAACTTTTTTTGGAACTTTAAATCCTGCTAGTGTTTCTTTACAAAAAGAAATTAACTCTTTTTCGGTAACCTTTTTATCTTTAACGGTCTCTATAAAAGCGCATGGTACTTCACCCCATTTTTCGTCTGGTTTGGCTACTACAGCTGCAATAGATACCGATGGGTGTTTTGCCAAGGTATTTTCTATCTCTATTGAAGATATATTTTCACCTCCTGAAATAATTATATCTTTTGATCTATCTTGAATTTTTACATATCCGTCTTCATGCATAACTGCTAAATCACCAGAATGAAACCAGCCACCTTTCATTGCTTTGTCCGTTGAATCTTTATCTTTAAAATAACCTTTCATTACAACATTTGCCCTTATCATTATTTCACCAATAGTTTTCCCATCTCTTGGAACCTCTTTCATGGTTTCAGGATCCATAATTGTTACACCTTCGGTGTTTGGATATCTTACACCTTGTCGTGCTTTTATCTCATTTTTTTTCTCTTCATCAAAATTATTCCAAGTATCATTCCAGGCACACTGTGTTACGTGACCATAAGTTTCGGTTAATCCATAAACATGCATTACATCAAAACCAAGAGCTTCCATTTTCTTAAAAATTATACTTGGTGGAGGAGCACCCGCTGTTAATACAGAGACTTTATGCTTTAATTTTTTTCTTTCACTTTCAGAAGCCCCAGTAATCATATTTAAAACAATTGGAGCGCCACCAAAATGAGTAATATTATATTTATCTATTAATTCAAAAATTTTTTTTATATCAATATTGCGTAAACAAATTGTACGACCATTTAACATAGGTACTGTCCAAGGATAACCCCAGCCATTACAATGAAACATAGGAACGACGGTTAAAAAATTTAATCTGTTTGGCATATTCCAAGCAGCTGCACTACCTGTTGACATTAAATATGATCCTCTATGGTGATAAACCACTCCTTTTGGATTTCCGGTTGTACCGGAAGTGTAACTTAACGATATTGCTTGCCACTCATCATCTGGCATCTTCCATTGATAAGTATCATCACCTGTTTTTAAAAATGTTTCGTACTCTAAGTCACCAATTTTTTCTGTTTTTGATTTATCAGCATGCTTATCGACAATATCAATTATAGTAATTTTATTTTCAAATGATTTTAATGCTTTTTTAACTTCTTTGTGGAGCTGTCTATCTACAACTAAAACTTTAGCATCGCTGTGATTTAAAATATAAGCAATAGTCTTTGCATCTAATCGAATATTTATAGTATTTAAAACAGCACCAGTCATAGGAACAGAGTAATGAGCCTCAAAAATTTCAGGAGTGTTAAAAGCTAAGAAGGAAACTGTATCCCCTTTTTTAATTCCAATTTTTTCTAAAGCACTAGCAAACTTCACGCATCTATTATAAACCTGAGTCCATGTATATTTTCGATCCTCATAAATTAGTGCTTCATATGTTGGATATATGTCTTTAGCTCTTTGTAAAAATGATAGTGGTGTGAGTGGTACAAAATTCGCTTTATTTTTATTTAGATTTGTTTCGTAATGACTCATTATCAATTAAAATTAGATTTCATCATAGTATCACTGCCAGTAATAGCTGATAAATAATGGCTCTGAACTCTTGGAAGGATTTTATCAAAGTAATATTTTGCAGTATTTATTTTATCTTCATAAAAAGTTTTATTTTCTTTGAGTTTGGAGTGGCTTACCTTCAATATTTTTAACCATGAGTGAGCGAGAGCTATATATCCAAGAACCTTTAGATAATCATTACAGGCTGCGCTTACATCGTCTTTTGATGATTTGTTTTTCTCACCAAGCCATAGTGTAAAATTATTTAGTAATTCTAAATACTTAAAAAATTTATCAGCAAATAAAGAAAGTTTATTGTCTTTTGCAAAATCTTTTACTTCATTTGAAAGTTGAGCAATATACTTTTCAAAAATTTTGTTATTTAAAATTTTTCTATAAACAAGATCAATAGCTTGAACAGAATTTGTGCCTTCATAAATAGGTGTTATTCTATTATCTCTAAATAATTGTTCGATTCCTTGATCCTTAGTGTAACCATAACCTCCAAAAACTTGAATTGCATCATTTGTGATTTCCATTCCAATATCAGTAAAAAAGGATTTAATTATAGGAGTCATTAAAGCAACTATTTCATCAGCATTAGTTTTTATTTTTTTATCTGGATGGTTTAAACTAACATCTATTTGCTGAGAAACCCAAAAGGCTAAAGATCTCTGGCCTTCAATTAAAGATTTCATGTTCATTAAGCTTCTTCTAATATCTGCATGCTTAATAATTATATCTGCCTCACCGTTCTTGCTATTATTTGCCTTGCCTTGTTTCCTCTCTTTTGCATAAGCTAACGCGTTTTGATAAGCTGTTTCAGAAATACCAAGACCTTGTATACCTACAACTATTCTCTCTAAATTCATCATTGTGAACATGGAACTAAGTCCTTTATTTTCTGGTCCAATCATAAAGCCTGTTGCTTCATCAAAATTCAAAACACAAGTTGGAGATCCTTTAATTCCCATTTTAGTTTCTATAGACGCGGTGTTAACACCATTTCGAGGTCCGACTGAACCGTTATCATTAACAACAAATTTAGGAACTAAAAATAAGCTAATTCCTTTTGTTCCAGAAGGTGAACCAGGAATTCTGGCTAAGACAAGATGGATAATGTTTTCTGTTAAATCGTGGTCACCTGAAGTAATAAATATTTTTTGACCTGAAATCTTATAAGAATTATCTTTTTGTTTAACAGCCTTAGTTTTTAATAAACCTAGATCAGTGCCACAGTGAGATTCCGTTAAACACATCGTCCCACTCCACTTACCCTCAACCATTTTTGGTAAATACTTATCTTTTATTTTTTGATCTGCATGATGAAGAATGCAGTTATACGCGCCTATACTCAATTCACTATATAACTTAAAAGATAAACTAGCTGATGAAAGCATTTCCTCAAAAAAAGTACTTACTGTTTTTGGCATACCTTGGCCACCATATTTAGGATCGCAAGATAAGGAAGTCCAGCCATCGTCAATAAACTTTTTATATGCCTCTTTATAACCCGGTGGTGATCTAACAATACCATTTTCATAAACGCATGGCTTTTCATCACCTATTTTAGCAAGCGGTAAAACAATTTCCTGATTTATTTTTGCTGCCTGTTCCAATATATCTTTTACTAAATCAGAATTAATTTCTTTATATTTATCAATTTCATTATAGTTTTTATTGTCTTTAAGATTATTGAATAAAAACATCATTTCATCCACTGGTGCGTTATAAGTTGTCATTTAATTTATTAATGGTTTACTTGTTTTTAAAGTATGTACAATTCTTTTTTGTGTTTTATCTGTTTCTAAAAGTTTCATAAAGCTCTCAAGTTCTAATTTATACATCTGTTCTTCACTTATTTCCTTACTTAAATTAGTGTCTCCTCCACTCAAAACATTAGCTAATTCCTTACCTACTATCATACCATGATCAAGTATTTTTTTGCTATTATATAATTCATCAAGTACTTTTTGCATTTTTTTCCTTACTTGGTCGCCTGATAATTTAAATTTACATTTAACGGGAGGTTTAAAATTTTTGTTTTGTTCAATATAAGCTCTTGCCATAGGCAATAGATTGTTCCTGTTAATTATAACTTCATGATTATCATCTAAAAATAAAAGAGGTTTTGCCTCAATAGGAGATGTGGCTGTTTTTGCATATCCTATTATATCAAAAACTTTAAGGGGTGCAAAATCAGGGTCTTTACTGGCATCATCTGTTTGAGTCCACCTCCACAAAAGCTCTTTACACCCTCCGCCAGCTGGCACTAAACCAACAATAGTTTCAACTAACCCCATCACTATATTAGTGTGTGATACAACATAATTGCTTTGCAGCAAGACTTCTTCGCCACCACCTAAAGACAAACCAGATGGTGCAGAGATTACTAATTTGTCACTATATTTTAAATGTTCACAGGTTTTTTGGAAATATTTAATGAATTTTTCAACAGATTTAAAATCTTTCTTTTTAACAAATTCCATTACATAATTTAAATTAACTCCTGCAGAAAACTGCATGCTCTCATTGATAATAATTAATGGTTTGTCTGTAGCTTTCATTAAAGCATCCATAGAATTATAATCTAAGGCATTTGCTTTGGTGTCGAATTCTACAATATTAAAATCTTTAAACCTGTAGATTTCAGCTGAATCGTTTTTATCAATTTTAATTACTGATTTTTTTACCTTTCCTAGTGTTTCGATATCCGTATATTTTTGTCTTTGGTCATAAAACTTTTTTGCACTTTTATTTTTTAAATTTTCTAAAAACGAATTAGTTTTAATATCTCCAATTTTAATAAAAAAATTATCTAATCCAATGTTCTCCAACATTTCGAAAGGTCCCATAGACCAGTTAAAACCAAGTCTTAATGCTTCATCAATGTCATTGTACTCTTTTGTGATCTGTGGAACTAACGAAGATGAATAAAGAATAATTTTTGAAATTACTGCCCAGGCATATTTACCATACTGATCCTCTCTATTTATTAAATCTAATAAATTTATTTTATTAATTTGAAGATCAATTTTTTTTGCAGTTGAATAACTATTATTTTTTATATTTAAAGCTTCCAAAACTTTTTGATTATTAACTTTATTCATGCGGTAAAAACCACCTTTGCCTTTTCTACCAGTATAACCACTATCAATTAGCTTTTTTATTATTGGAATTCCTTGAGCAACTTTTTGAAATTCATCATTCTCAGGAAGTTCTTTTCTAAAGCTTTTTAAAACGTCCGACATTAGGTCAATACCAATCAAATCATATAAAGCAAAGACACCGGTTTTAGGTATTCCCATTGGTCGTCCAAATACAGCATCGGCTTCTTCTACAGATAAATTCATTTTAATTGCCTCTGTCATAGCGACTTGCATTGCATAGACACCAATTCTATTTCCTAAGAACCCTGGTGTATCACCGCAAATAATTACTCCTTTACCAAGTCTTTTTTCGCAGAAATCTTTTAGTAAATTAATTTTATTTTGATCATTTGATTTTTCACGGACAATTTCTAAAAGACCCATATATCTCACTGGATTAAAAAAGTGTGTTATACAAAAATCTTTTTTATCAGCATTATCCATTTTTTGAGAAAGTATTTTAAGTGGGATTGTTGAGGTATTTGAGGAAATGACAGATTCTTTTTTTCTTGCTTTTAATATTTTTTCATAAATTTCGTGTTTAATATTAATCCTTTCCACTACGGCTTCAATTATCCAATCAGCATCAGCAACATTATCAAAATTATCTGAAATATTTCCTGTTTTTAAGCTTTGAATTTTTGCGCTTTCGAAAAGCAAAGGTGGTCGAGATTTTAAAATTCTCTCTTTTGCTTTTTCAGCAATTTCAGTTTTTAAATCAAGTAATACAACAGGTATATTTGCATTACATAAATGAGCAGCAATCCCGCTACCCATTGTTCCCGATCCGATAATTACTACTTTTTTAATATTCATAAATGGTCGGGGCGGCAGGATTTGAACCTGCGACCCTCTGGTCCCAAACCAGATGCGCTACCAGACTGCGCTACGCCCCGTTTAGAGAGAGTATATAACTTATATTTTTATTATTATCATTAAAAAATGGCGCGCCCTGAAGGATTCGAACCTACGACCCTCGGTTTAGAAAACCGATGCTCTATCCAACTGAGCTAAGGGCGCAATTAAAATATTTATATATTTACTTAAAAACATACTAAATGGTCAATAAAAATAGGCGACTTAATACCAAATTTTTCATTTTTTTCATGTTGATGAATGTGGTGGGAGTGAACAAATACAGGGATTTCCTCTTTTTTATCAGTTTTTAAAGTATAAATAAAATTAGTTCCTCTAAATTTTCTGTCCACTACCTCTAACTTCAATTTACTTTGATCATCATGGATTAAATCCTCCGGCTGTAATAATAATTTTACTTTTGAGCCAACTGGAAAATTATTTAATAATTTACCTCTTATCTCTCCTAGCTCTTGATGCATCAAACTATGAACCGCACAATCAGTTTCTACAACTTTTACTTCAATAAATACTCCTCTATTTAAAAATTTTGCAACTTCGATAGAATTTGGTTCGTGATGAATGTTATAGGGCTTATCATACTGTTTTAAAGATTGATCTAATATAATGCCACATTTATCTCCAAGGAAAAAAGCTTCAAAAGAGTCGTGTGTTACAATTAAAGTTGTAATATCAAATTCTTTCAAAATATTTTTGATTTTTTTTTGTAATTCTTCTTTTAAAGTAGCATCTATGTTTGCAAAAGGTTCATCTAGCAAAAGCAAATCAGGTTTGGAAAGTAATGATCTTGCCAGAGAAACACGTTGTGCTTCACCTGCACTTATTTGGTGGGGATATTTATTTTTAATATCCTCTAGGTGTAAAATTTTAATTAGATCACTGTCTGAGTAATTAAATTTAGATCCATTTTTTCTCTTTGATCCGATATTAATATTTTCTACAACATTAAAATGTGGGAATAGTGAATTGTCTTGAAAACACATTGCTATGTTTCTTTTTTCAGGTTCTAAATTAAATTTTTCAGATGAAATTATTTTGTCTTTAAGTTTAATCTCTCCGGATTTTAGATTTTGAAGTCCAGCAATCGTTCTAAGAATAGTAGTTTTTCCGACGCCTGATGGGCCGAGCAAGCAAACAATTTCGCCCTTTTCTTTAATTTTTAAAGATACATTTTTAACTTTATTATTATCACTAGCAATAAATGTTGCATTATTAATTTCTAAAAAGTTTGAAGGCATCTAGCTACTATAACTTTATTTTTCTGAAAGTATATATTTAGAAATAAACAATATAAATACACTTGCCCAAATTATTAAACATAATGATGGAAAAGCAGCTGCTTCTAATAAGTCTTGTGCGGCATATGAATAAGCTTTAGTCGCAAAAGTTTCAAAATTAAAAGGTCTTAGTATTAATGTAATTGGCAATTCTTTAATAATTTCTAAAGCTATTAAAACACCAACCAATATTATATTGGTTTTTAAATACGGTAAATGAATGCTAGAAAAGGTTTTAAATTTTGAATATCCAAGAAGATATGCATTTTCATCAATTGAATTATTTATTTTTGAATATCCAGATTTGATTCCATTGTAAGAAAGTGAAAAAAATCTAACAAAGTATGCAATCACAAGACCAACTATAGAACCAATAAAAACATTCTTAAAACCATTAAATCCAAAAATGGAACTTAACAAGTCGCTAAACCAAGAAATAAATGTTATAAAAGCGACTGCTAAAATTATTCCTGGTAAAGCATAACCTGACACTGAGAAAGTAGACAAATAACTAATAAGTTTGTTTTTTGATACTCTATTTCCGTAATTCGTCATAAATGAAAATAAGATCAAAAATAAACTTGATAAAAATACCAATAAAAGAGTATTCATATTTAGTGACCAAAAGTTTATATCCTGAAAATATTTTGGAAATTTTATCGTCCAATAAGTCATTTGAGAAACTGGGAAAACAAAACTACAGAAAAATAAAATCGAGCAAAAACAAGTCGCAAAAATAGATTTTCCCCCCACTAACTGAATTTTTGGAATAGGCTTATTGCCTTTTGAATTTTGATGATATTTTGCTCCTTTTCTTGATAGATTTTCAATAACAAACAATAGAAGGATAAAAAATAACAAAACAAAAGATAATTGATTTGCAGTTGTTAAATCGTCAAAAGAAATCCATGCATTGTAAATAGCTGTGGTCAATGTTGAAATACTAAAAAAATCTACTGTTCCAAAATCTGACAGAGTTTCCATTGCAACAAGCGATAAGCCCACTACTATTGCAGGTCTTGCTGATGGTAAAATAATTTTAAAAAAACTTTCATATGATGATAAACCTAAATTTTTACCCACTTCTATAAGATTATGAGATTGAAATACAAAAGAGGCTCTTGTTAAAACATAAACATAGCCGAACAAAGAGAAAGAAATTGAAAACATTGACCCAATTAATCCATCAAATTTAGGTATATTTTTATTATAATCTCCTTCTCCAAATAAAAATGTTAATATACTAAATGCGGTCCCATAATTTTCAAAAAAAGCAACTAAAGAATAAGCATAAATGTAAGCTGGAACAGCAAAAGACAATATCAACGCCCATTTAAAAAAGTTAACTGCAGGAAATTTATAAAAAGAAACAAAATAAGCTGAGGTTACACCAAAAATAAAAGTTAGTAATAAAACACCTAATAAAATTAAGAATGAATTGCTTAAATAATTTAAAAGCAAAGTTTCTGTTAAAAGATCTAAATAATTTCCTGTTGTATCAAAGAAACTTAAAAAAACTGTAAAAATAGGTATGGCTACTAGTAAAGGTACTAAAAACGCAAAAATAACCCAAAAATTTATCCTCTTTATCAATTCTCCTCCTAAATTTAGTCCCCGGAGGAGTCCAGGGACTAAATTATTCTAATATAAAATTACCAGCCGGCTTCGTTCATTACTTTCAAAGCTTTAGCCTGGAGTTTTCCATAATTAGAAACTTTTGTTTTTAGATCTTGTTTAAAATCTAAACCAAATTGTGCAATTAATTTATTTGCTTTAACGCCAGGTATCATTGGATACTCAAAAGTATTGTTTACAATATGCTGTTGAGCTTCAGGGGTTAAAAGAAACTCTAACAATTTAACTGCATTAGCTTTATTTGGTGCGTGTTTTAATATACCGCCGCCACTAATGTTCATATGTGTACCTCTTCCGTCCTGATTTGGGAAGAAAGGCATTACTTTTTTAGCTGCCGCTTGTTGTTCAGCACCTTTGTTTCCAGATAACATTAAAGCTAAGTAATAAGTGTTTGCTACAGCCCAATCTGCTTCTCCAGCAGCTACAGCTAATATCTGCGCTCTGTCGTTACCAGTTGGTTTTCTAGCAAAGTTATTTACCATTCCTTTTGCCCAAGCTGCAGTATTTTTCTCACCATTATTTTTAATAAGTGATGCAACTAAAGACTGATTATAAATGTTGCTTGATTTTCTTATTACTACTCTACCTTTGTATTTAGGATCAGCTAAATCTTCATAACTCATATTCCATGAAGGATTAACTGTTTTTGGATTGTAATAAATTATTCTTGCTCTTTTTGCGATTCCAACCCAATAAGGTGATCTAAAGTTAGCAGGTACAACTTTTTTAATAGCTGCCGAACTTGCTCCCTTTTGAAACATTCCTTCTGATTGAAAAGCTCCTAATCTTCCAGCATCTGCAGTTATATAAATATCTGCTTTGCTGTCCTTCCCTTCTTCTTTAATTCTTTTTTGCAATGCTTTATCTTTTCCAGATACTACATTTACTTTTATTCCAGTTTTTGATGTAAATTTTTTATAAAGTTGAACATCAGAATCATAATGTCTTGCACTAAAAACATTCACTTCTTTTGCAAAAACTGAATTTGCAACTAACAATGTTGAAAACAAACCAACAATAGCTACTCCAATTACTCTAATTAACTTATTCATATTTTCCACCTTTGAGAATGGTTATCACATAAATGATAATGATTATCAATGGCAAAAAGGTCGCATACCCTACTATTTTAGTAGGAATAAAGAATAATATTTTTGATTATCCAACCAAACTCGCTCAGTGGACCAACCAGTATTTGAAGCTAATCTTTTAAAAGATTGTAGAGTAAATTTATTCGAAATTTCCACTAAAATTCTTTCACTCTTTTTTAAAAAAAAATTCTTATTACCGATTTTAAAATTTTGATTAATTTTGCTTACTAAAAAACCATGAATACATTTTAATTTAGTATTATAATATCCATGATAATAAAAATCTTTAATATTTAGATTGGTATTTTGTGTTCTGTTTATAATATTGATTAAATTTAAACTAAATTTTGCTGTATACCCTTTTTTGTCATTATAGGCTTTGTCAAGAGTTGTTTTATTTTTAATAAGATCAACACCAACGAATAAGTAGTTGTTTTTACTTATACTTTTTCTTAACTTTTTTAAAAATTTAATTTCCTCTTTATTGTAAAAATTACCAATAGATGAACCTAGAAAAAAATAAACTTTAGTTGTTTCTTTAAGATTGGGTATTTTAAATTGCTTAGAATAATCGATTTTTTTAGGTTTTATTTTAATTTTTGGATATTGTTTTTTAAGTTTTTTTACTGACTCCCTTACATAATCTAACGATATGTCAAGTGGAACATAATATTTTACATCTTTATTAATTAATAATTTTATCTTATCTATAGCTCCGCTTCCCAATTCTACATACGATAGCTTTCCATTAAATAGATTGGGTATTTCTTTAGAAATTTTTTTTAATATCTCTTTTTCTTTTCTTGTAGGATAATATTCTTTTTGTTTTGTGATTTCCTCAAAATATTTACTTCCCTGTAAGTCATAATGATACTTTGATGGAATTCTTTTGTTTTTTTTAGATAAACCGGTAATAAGGTCTTTTTTAAATGTCATTTTGTTAAATTAAAGATTTAAAATTTGATCAATAATATTACCTAGTTTTAATATTATCTTGTGGAACGATTTTTTGAGTTATTCTGTCTAAAACTATTGCTAATATAACGATACCTGTTCCGCCAATTACAGCTGCGCCAATATCTAATCTACCAAGGGCAACATAAACAGTTAAACCTAGACCACCAGCTCCAATTAGAGCCGCAATTACTACCATTGATAAAGCCAGCATTAATGTTTGGTTTACTCCTGCCATAATAGTCTTTAGTGCGAGAGGTAATTCAATTCTGTGTAAAATTTTAAATTTTGATAATCCTAAACTAGCACCTGCTTCTTTAAATCCTTTACCAACTTGTCTTATTCCTAGATTTGTTAGTCTGATTACTGGTGGTAATGCAAATATAATAGTTGCTACTACACCAGGTGTTAAACCAACACCAAATAGCATCACAACTGGTATAAGGTAAACGAAGCTTGGAATAGTTTGCATTATATCTAATATAGGTCTTAAAATTATTTCAAAAACTCTACTTCTGGACGCGGCAATACCTAAAGGAATTCCAATAATCATACAAAATATAACGGCAGTAAAAATCATAGCAAGCGTTGTCATAGTTTCTTGCCACAAATCGACTAAATCAATAGCGATTAAACTTATAGCTGCAAAAAAAGCGAATTTGATTCCGTTTGTTTTCCATGCAAAAAAAATAAATATTAAAATGACAATTGGAAATGGTATCCAATTGAATAGAGTATCTAATCCTTCGAGAGTAGCATCAATGGGTGCAGCTAACTTCTTAAAGAGCGGCCGTTGTGTAAACAGCCACTCTTTAATATTTCTTTCAATCCATTCTGCTATTGGAATGTAGATTTCATAGTCAGAAGGTGCAAGTTTTAAGTTCACTGAACTTATAATTGCGGCTTATTTAATCCAACTATTGAAAGTACTTTGGTTAGCCTTGATCCATTCAGCAGCATGCTTTTTGATTGCTCTTTCGCTTTTCTCGCCCGCATTCATTTTCATGTTTTGAGCAGCAATATCAGCTAGAGGAATTGATGCTTTTTTAAGCATCTTTTCTATATCTTTATTTGCTTTTAAGAAATCTGCGTTAGCAGCTGGTCTGATGTCATCAGCACCAAAACCCATATTAATTTTAGATTTTGTTGCATTGTCTACACCAACTTTTTTAGTACCGCTGTAAGGAACTTCTATCCAAACAACATCCTGTCCAAGTTTTAAAGCACCGACAGTCCAATTCGGAGTCCATGTATAAAATAACACTGGTTTTCCGTTTTTGTATTTAGCAACTACGTCAGCCATTGAAGCAGAGTAGTCAGCTTTTACTGGATTAATAAAATCACCTAAGCCTAGTTCAGCAAAGTGTTTTGTAATTTGCTTTTCGCAACCCCAACCTGGAGGGCAAGCAACCATGTCTGCTTTACCATCGCCATTAGAGTCCCATGCTTTAGCGTTTGCTTTAATATCCATTACGCTTTTGATTCCATACTTGTCAGCTGATTTTTTATCAACTAGATAGCCTTGTAATCCGCCTTTTTTCATTACGTAACCAACTGTTTTAACTTTTCCTTTGGCTTCTTTGATGTAACCATCGTGAGTCCCAAACCATCCATTAACCCATAGGTCTAGATCTCCCGCAGCTGCAGCTACGTAAAATACTGAAGGTTTGATAGCTTTAGGTTCAGTTACTGTGTGTCCCATTGCTTCCAAAGCTTGCTTATATATTTCAGCTTGGAAATAACCAGTATCCCAGTTCGCTTTTGCCATTTTAACCTCAGCAGCATTAACAGCGTTGGTGATAGTGATCGAAGTAAACAGAGCAACTATTAACTTAAATAGTCTCATTTTTCCCCCTTGATTATTAATTAATAATTGCAAAAAACTAGCATGTATAAAATGTTAATGTAACCGGAACACAACTAAAAAGTGAATATAATTAGTCGCTTAAATAAAGGTTTTTTGACAATTTTTAAGCGTAATATATACAAATAACCTTAAGAATGATTTTTAAAAAGATTAGATCGCTAGTAGGTAGGTTATTTAACGAAAATCAACAAATGCTGATAGTGATGTTTTTATCTGATGTTTTTTGGGGATTGAGGAAATATTTTTTGAGTGTTGTTATAGAGTATCCCGAGGAATTTTTAGAGAATTGGTCAAAAATCCGAAACCATTCTTCACAAGATAAAGAAAGAAATTTTACTGTTTATCAACTTATTAAAATTCACAATAAAATTTTTGAGGGAAAGAATACTAATATTATTGAATTTGGAACAGATAGAGGTGGTACTCTTAGAACAATATCAAATTTTACAAAAGCAAACACTAATATTTATGCGGTTGATAGTTTTGGCTTTCACGCTGATGAAATAAAAAAAAATGTTTCACAGTACGATACCCATTATCAAGGAAGGTATAGACCGTTTACAAAAAAAACAAGATTTAAAAATTTTGATCATAGTAAAATGACAAATGAGTTAAACAAAATTCTTATAAAAAAAAATTCTAAATTAGAAACAATTGTTGGTTATTTTCCAAATTTGGAAAATGACAAATTAAAAAAAATATCAAATATTAAATATAGCTTTGTACATTTAGATTTTGATTTATATAAACCTACTATTGATTGTTTTATATTTATTAAAGATAAATTAGAGAAAAATGCAATAATTTTAGTTGATGATTATAATTTTATAAACCAAGAAGGTGTAAAAAAAGCTGTTACTGATCTTAAAATTGACTTATCAAAAGGAATTCAAACTCAAAGTGGTCAATTAATTCTTTATTCTTAATTTATTAAGTAAATATTTCAAAAAACTTATACTTAAAATTATTTGAAAAGGTAAAATATAAATTTTATATCTCGGTAAAACTGCAAAAAAAGAATATAGTGCTACAATAAGTAAAAATGTAAGAATTAAATAATTAAATTTATTATTTTTTTTGTTAACTACAATGAGCCCGCAAAGGGACAATAACGAGATTAATACTATCGGATAAATATGAAAATAATTGTAATAATTCTTCTGGGATGAATTTAAATCAAAAAAATAAAAAGCGTATAGTCTTTTAAAATAAAGATTTATATATTTTCCTGGATCTTCTGTAATATAGATTAAAGCCTGTTCTAGATATATTTTATCTTCATTAATTCTATAATGTATATCTTTTTTTACATTTTTAATTTTATTTTGTAGTTCCTTGGATGGAAACAGATAACCTTCAACTTTGGCTTTTGGGTTATAGGCTTTCCAAACATTATAGCCAAAACCTGAGTGGATAATAAATTTATCAAAGGCTATATAATTTCTATAAATGTAAGGTGATATTCCAATAATAGTAATCATTAAAATTAAAGAAATTGATTTAAAATTTATTTTTAAAAATAAAAGACAGTATAACAATGAAAATAAATAGATTAAAACAAAATCTCTTCTAGTTAAAATTAAAATTGAAGATATGATTCCAATTAAAATAATATTTTTTAGATTTGTTTTTTTTTTTAACTTTAAGATAAGATAAAAAAATAAAATATTTAAAAAAAGGTATATTGTTACCGATGATATTTGACAAGAGGAATATATAATTAAGGGGAAAAAAATAAAAATTATAGATCCAATAATACTATAATTTCTATTAAAAAAAATAGAAAGTATTTTGAAGAAAAAAATTGGTGTTAATGATGAAATTAGAATTTGTGTAATTATAACGCTAATAGGCAAGTAATCATTAAAACCTACCAGTAATGAATGTAAATAAATAAAATAACCATATATTGGAGGCATCCATAAGTTAGGGACGAACAAATCGTCAAAAACTAAAAGAGAGTATGAATTAAAATAATATAAATTATTTACTAAAATAGCCCATTCATTTTCCAAGTTTCTATCGCCATAATAGTAAGCAGTTAAAGATCTTAAGATAAAAGCTGTAATAAAAAATAAAAAAAATAAATTTTTATCTTTGGCAAAAAGACTTAAATTTAATTTTGTCATATTTTATTAATCAATTTTTCTTACAAAAAAAACATAAACTAATGATGTTACAAACATTATAATTGCGTATGTTGCTGTAGGAATTAAGTAAGCTATATCATTAAATAATTGACTTGCTACAAAAACAGCCAAAGTTCCGTTTTGAAGTCCACATTCAAGTGAAATAGATTTTCTTTGTGCAACTCCAGTTGAAAGAGACTTTGCAACATAATACCCAACAAGCATCATTATAATATTTAAAACTAAAGTAATTAAACCAGCTTGTTGAATATATCCTGTTATATTCGTCCATTCTTCAACCCAAATCGCTGCAAAAACAATTACAAATAAAAGAACCGAAATTCTTTCAATTAGTTGGGATTTGGACATAATAAAATTTGCTGCGAATTTTCTTATTAACATTCCAATAATAACCGGGAGAGTCACAACCAAAAACATTTTTATTGATATTCCTGTCATAGAAATTTCTTTTGAAATTCCTGCTACTTCTAATAATTCTGCAGATTTAAAAACAATAAATGGAACAGAAATGATGCTGATTAAACTGATAATTGCAGTTAATGAAATAGAAAGAGCCACATCTCCATTAGCAAATTTTGTAAGCACATTTGATGTAACTCCACCAGGCGCTGCAGCAATAATCATTACACCAAGTGCAATCTCTAAAGGTAAGCTAAATATTTTAAGCAATAGAAAAGCAATAATTGGTAGTAATATTAACTGACATATTAAACCGACAAAAAAATCTTTTGGTTGTCTTGCTACTCTTAAAAAATCTCGACCAGTTAAACCTAATCCAAGTGCTAGCATTATTAATGCAAGCGCTATAGGCGCAATTTTAGTTACTACTTCCATTTATTAAATAAGTTTTGAAATTTGTATTGACGTATCACACATACGATTAGAAAAACCCCATTCATTATCATACCAAGAAAGAACTCTGCTAAATTTGTTTTTGACTACTTGAGTTTGGGTAACATCAAATATTGAGCTGTGCACGTCATGATTAAAATCTTTAGAAACTAATGGTTTATTGTTAATTCCAAGAATGCCTTTTAATTCACCCTTAGCAGCTTTTATCATAGCTTCATTTATAGTGTCAGCAGTAACATCTTTTTTTGTTACTAATGTAAAATCAATTAAGGAAACATTTGGGGTTGGAACTCTTATGGCTGTACCATCGAGTTTACCTTTTAGGCTTGGTAAAACTAAACTCATTGCTTTAGCGGCGCCAGTTGAGGTTGGTATCATCGCTCCCTCAGTAGATCTTGCTCTTCTCAAATCTTTGTGAAGAGTATCCAATAATTTTTGATCTCCTGTATAACTATGAATAGTGGTCATGTATCCATACTCAATTCCAAAACTATTTTCTAAAACCATTGCAACAGGTGCTAAACAATTTGTTGTACAAGATCCATTGGAAATAACATTGTGCTCTTTTTTTAAATCTTTGCTGTTTACTCCTTGAACAATTGTGAAATCTACATCTTTTCCTGGGGCTGATATTATAACTTTTTTAGCTCCTCCTTTTAAATGTTTGCCTGCAGTTTCTTTATTTAAAAATAATCCTGTGCATTCTAAAACAATATCTGCTCCTATCTTGCCCCAAGGTAAATTTGCAGGATCTTTTTCAGCAAATACTTTTATATTTTGATTTAAAATTTTAAAACCATCTTTCGAAGTGCTTACATCATGAGGAAGAGTTCCGTGAGTACTATCATATTTAATTAAATGTGCATTAGTATCAATAGAACCAAGATCATTAATACCAACAATTTGAATTTTATCCTTATAATTCTCTAATAAAGCTCTAAGAATTAATCTTCCAATTCTACCAAATCCATTAATTCCAACTTTAATCATTTTTAATACACTTTATTATACAATGTTATAAACTTTATTTATATACTTTATGACAATCATCAAACATTTTTTTAACTATTTACCACTTTATTATAAATTTTTTATTGTTACATATTGCATCTATCAGTGCGTGCATTAAAGGTAAATCTTTTTGGCTAAAATCTTTTAAAACTTTTTTGCCTATTTCCATTGCCAATTCTGCTCCTTCAATTGTTTCATTAGCCATAAATTTTGCTTTGGCCTCAGTATACAAATGTCCCTTGCCTAATAGTTGTCCCATTTTACTATTTCTCCCCCCTGCACTACTTACATATAAATCACCCAAACCAGCAAGCCCATAAACTGACCTTTCAGATCCTCCTAGCAATTTAACGAATTTATTCATTTCAATAATTGATTTATTTAATAAAAATGCAGCAGTGTTTAATTCGATTGCAGACCCAATTATCATTGAATAAAAATTTTTAATAGCAGCACTTACTTCAATTCCAATTAAATCATTAGAAGTTTCAACAAAATAATAATTTGTTTTAATTAATTGACTAATCTCATTGGCTTTATTTATATTTTTATTAGCAAAAATAACTGCTGTTTTATTTCTTTTTGATAAATCTTTAGCCAAACATGGGCCGGCTACCACTGTAATTTCAGAGTTTTTAAATCTATCAGTAAGTATTATAAATTTATTGTTCTGTATATTTAAACCTTTTGTAAGCAATAATAATGGTGATTTTAAATAACTGGCCGCTTCTAATTCTTTAGAAATCCAATCTATACCTTTGGAATTGACACCAATTACTATTAAATCTGGTTTACTTTTTAATTGTTGTTGTAATTTGTCTACTTTTAAAAAATTAATATTTTTTTCAAGATTACAATTTAAACTATGATGAAAATTATTATTAGAAAGTTCATTAATAACTTTATCCTCTAAAGGAGAACCTACAATACTTACTTGATGTCCATTATCTACACATGGAAAAGAAAACGCTGATCCCATAGCGCCTGCACCAATGATTAATATTTTAGACATATTTTAATTACTAAAAAAAAACTTTCTTATTATTAAAAAAATAGCTAGTAATTCGATTTTAGCTATTATCATAAAAAATATAAGTGAAATCTTAGAAAATATGAATAAACTAGCAAAATCAATACTATCTAATCCATAAATACTTGAAGCCCTAGTATTGGTTAAGGTTAATAAAGACAATTTAAAAGAACTTTCGAAACCAAAAGAATCTAATAATAAGATACTACTCAAAATAAATAAGCTGAGAAAAAAAAGTATAAATACTAAAAAAGCAATCCTAATATTGTCTTTACTTATTCTGTTATCTGAAAGCATTATTTTGGAGTTTAAAATGACATTCGGTTTTACAAGTCTATAAATTTCGAGAAAAAAAGCTTTTATTAAAATGTAGATTCTAATAAATTTAATACCTGATGTTGCTGATAAAACAGAGCCTCCAAAAAGTGTCAATAATAAAAGAAATAAACTGAAATTATTTGGAATTGAGGTAATTTCTAAACCTGAATTACCAATACTACTTAGCACACTGATAAAAACTTTTAATAAATCTAAATCAGTAATTAAATAAAATAATAAACAAAATGATAATGATAATATAAATATATAAAGGTCTTCTCCATGATTCTTTAAATTATTTCTACTAAAAAATAAGTTATAAAGTAGATAGAAATTAAAAATTGATATTAAAAAGCCTAAAATCAAAACTATATAATGAAGATTAGTTTTTAATATGTCATTCAACGTATTTGTTGGCAAAAAACCTCCTGATGATATTAAGGTCATTGATAGATTTAAACTATTAAAAATACGAACATCTGAAAAAATAAAAAGCAAAAATATGATTATAGTAAGAATTAAATAAATAAAGAAAATTCTATAAGATACATTTAAAACATTTTTTGAAAAATTTGTTTTTTTTTCTAAGGTGAAAGCAAAGTCAATCATTTTAAAATTTATATTCTTATTAGAAAATATTAAAACTAAAAAAACCAAAAAATAAAAACCACCAAGCCACTGCGAGGATGATCTCCATATTATAAGGGGGGGATCTAAGTTTTTTATATCTGGTATTACACTAAATCCTGTATTCGAAAGACCAGAAACAGATTCAAAAAGAGAATCAATTAAAGAAACTTGATAAATACTTAAATGAAAAGGTATTGATATTAAAATTGATATTAATAAATAAATTAAAAAAATTAAAATAAGTTGGTCGTAAATATCAATATCTTCTTTTTTTGTTTTTCCAATAAAACACAACAACGACCCAATAAAAAATGATAAAAATAAAACTATTATGTAAGAATTAACATCAAGTAAGTAGTCAAAATAATAAGAATAAAAAATATTGAATAAAGATAAAATACAAACAGGAAAACAACTAAGACCTAAATAATAAAGACTAGACTGAATTTTCATTTTATGAAGTTATTCTAAAAATATCTTCAACATCTTTTAATTGTTCTCTTTTGGATAACACAATTACTATATCATCTTTTTCAAAAATAAATTTAGAGCTTGGCATCATCACTTTATTATTTCTAACAATTGCACCAATTCTAACTTGATCAGGCAAGTTTGAGTCTTTAATTGATTTATTAACAAGTTCAGATGACTCCAAAATTTTTGCTTCTAAAAATTCATATTGACCATCAAGTAACGAATAAACAGTGTCTATGGTTCCCATATGGACATGCTTCATTATAGTAGATACTGTTGCCATTCTTGGATCAACTAAATCGTCAATCTTTAAAGACTCCTGTAAAATGTTATAATTATGTTTATTTATAATGGCTATTGTTCTTTTTGAAGGAGTATACTTTTCGGCTAAAACGCATGACATAATATTATCTTCGTCGTCGTCGGTTAAAGCAAAAACTGTTTCAATTTCTTCAATGTTTGCTTCCTTTAATATTTTCTCATCTAAAGGATCGCCACAAATAACAATAGAAGAAGAAAGTTCGCTGGCAATTTGTTCTGCTCTTACTTTGTTTTTTTCAATAATTTTTGTTCTTAGTCCCTCGCTTCCCTCAAGAAGTTTGGCTAGATGAAGACTTACATTTCCACCTCCTATAATTAGTATTTTTTTTGCAACTTTTTCATCGTGACCAAAAACAGATAGCAACTTATTTATTTGGTCTGTGCTTACAACTAAGTAGACCTTGTCTCCAACTTTCATTTCGTCATTTTTTTTGAAAAAGACAAATTTTTCCTTTCTTTCAGCACCAAATATATAAGCTTTAAATTCAGGAAAATTTTTTGTTAATTCATTTAAGGGAATATTTGCTATTGGGCATTTTTTCTCAATTAGAATCTCGAGTAATTTTACTTTATCTTTAACGAACGGCACATTATCTAATGCTCCAGGTGCCTCAAGCTTTCTGAATAATGATTTAGCAACCTCTCTTTCGGGTGATATGATTACATCAATTGGAATGTTTGTCTTACTATATAATTTACTCCACTTGCCCTCTAAAAATTCTTGAGATCTAATTCTTGCTATCTTTTTTGAGATATTAAATAGTGAGCTTGCAATCTGACATACAACCATATTAATTTCATCGTTTCTTGTAACTGCAATTATCATGTCAGTATCTTTCGCGCCCGCACTTTCAAGCACTGAGGGTAATGTGGCTCTTCCTACAATGCCTTTTACATCTTGAGTATCATTAATTTTCTTAATGTCTTCAGATGATTGATCAATAACAGTTACGGAATGACCCTGTGCCTGTAGTTGCTTACTTATTGAAAAGCCGACCATGCCGGCACCACAAATTATAATATTCATTATTAGTTTATACCTTTGATGCCCAAAGATTTTAATTTTCTATGGAGAGCAGATCTCTCCATGCCTATAAATTCAGCAGTTTTTGATATATTGCCTTTATTTTTTTTAAGTTGAGTGAGCAAATAATTTTTTTCAAAATTTTCTCTTGCTTGCTTTAATGGATAATCCATTGAAATACTAGTATTTTCCAGTGTACGTGAGGAATTTTTACTTAAAATTTCATGAAGCAATCTACCAATATTTGCTTTATTTTCATTTTGAGAAAGAATTGATATTCTCTCAACCAGATTTCTTAATTCTCTTACATTACCAGGCCAATTATAGGAATAGAGCAAATCGTCATTAACATTAATTTCAATTCTTGGTATACCATTAATTTCAGATAGTTTAGTTTGAAAATAATCAATTAATAAAGGTATATCATCTGATCTTGAATTTAGACTTGGTATCTCAATTGGTACAACGTTGAGTCTGTGAAATAAATCTTCACGAAAGTTTCCCATCAAAACCTCATTTTTTAAATCTTTAGATGTTGATGAGATTATCCTAACATTTACATATATATCCTCTTTACCATTATACCTTTTAAATTTTTGATCTATTAGAATTCTTAAAATTTTAGCTTGTGTATCAAGAGGTATTTCTGAAACCTCGTCAATTAATAGGGTACCGTCCTTTGCTTTCTCTAAAAAACCATAGGTTATTGTTCCGTCATTATTTTCTGAACCAAAAAGCTCGATTTCATAATTATCACCTCTTAGTAAAGCTCCATTAATAACAATAAAAGGTTTTTTATTTCTTTGTGAATTTTTATGAATTTTTCTTGCTAAAAGCTCCTTCCCTGAACCAGTAGGACCTGATATTAAAATTCTACTATCGGTTGATCCAAGTTTTGTTATTAGCTTTTTTATTTTTAAAATTTGATTATTTTTACCAATAAAGTCAAATGAATGAAAAGATCTATTCTCTAAGTGTGTATTTTCTTTTCTTAAATTTATATTTTCTAAACCACGACTAACAAAATTAAGCAATTGTTCTGGTGCAAAAGGTTTGGTTATAAATTCATAGGCGCCAAGTTTAAGTGACTCTACTGCCATTTCAACGTTAGCGTGACCTGATATCATGATAACAGGAACAAGGTCTGTTACTGCTTTAATTTTTTTTAGTAACTCTATGCCGTCCTTATCACCTTTGTCTAATTTAACATCAATAACAGCTATATCTGGTAATTTTTTGTTAATTTCAAAAACTGCCTGATTGAAATTAGCAGCTTCTCTGACATTATAATTTCTATCCTTTAGTATTTCAGAAATTAAACTTCGAATATCAAAATTATCGTCTATTACTAATACTTCTTGTTTCATGTAAAAAAAGGTAAGGTTATTATTATTTTAGCTCCTTCAGAATTTTTAAAGAAATTAATGTCTCCACCATGGTCATTGATAATTTTAGACACAATAGGTAGACCTAAACCTGTTCCTTGTTTTTTTGTTGTGAAATAAGGTTTGGTAATATTAATAACGTCTTTAAAACCTATGCCATTATCGAGCATTTTGATCACTATATATTCATTATTTGTGCTTATTTCCAGAGTAATTTTTCCTTTAAAATTGCTATTTTTCTGTTTTTTTTCATCAATTGCTTCAATTGAATTTTTTATTAAATTTAAAAAGACTCTATAAAGATGTTCAGCATCACCTTTTATATAATAATTTGAATTAATTTGTTTATTAAAAGTTATAATTAATTCTTCATTGGACATTTTATAAAATGATATAGCTCTATTTAAAACATCTTGAATTTTAATCTTTTTTAAAATTGGTGAAGGCATTCGAGCAAAATCTGAAAATTCATTAACCAGTTTTTTAATGTCAACAATCTGTCTATTAATAGTTTCTAAATATTTTGAAAATTCAGATTTATCATCTTTAAGTTTTTCTGAATATTTTTCTTTTAGTCTATCAATAGATAATTGAATTGGAGTTAAAGGATTTTTAATTTCATGAGCAAGTTTTCTTGCAACAGACTCCCATGCCGAATATCTTTCTGAGACTAGTAACTTGTCTTGTTGTCTTTTAAGTCTGTCTATCATGTTATTAAAATTTTTATTAAGATTTTTTATTTCTTCATCTGTTTCTATCTCAGGAACTTTGCTGTCAAGTTTGCCTCCACTTATATTTTTTGAAGCTTTAATTAAATTTATAATTGGCTGGGTAAGCCTACCTGCAAAACTTATAGCTAAAACAATAGTTAAAAACAATAACATGGAAACAATAATTACATAAATTATTGCAAAAGTTATTTTTATACCTGTTCTATTATTTTCAACAGTGTAGTAGAAATTAACTGCTTGTTCTGTATCATCTAGATATTGAAGCAACTGTGGTTGAATATTTCTAGATACATATAAATACGTATCTATAAAATCATTTAATTTCAACATATATGCAGTTTTATTCTCAGAACTAACATTTATGGATACTGGTTTACCAGACAAAGCTAAATCAAACTCTTCGTCTGTAGGTGATATAAATTGATCATCTGGATTGTTTGTTTCACCAAGTAAAATTGTTCTAGTACTATCAATTAAATAAACTTCATCCAGTCTTCTTAAATTTTTTTGTATTCGAATACTATTTTGAACTCTTTTTGGATTAGAAAATAAGATACCAGAAAATCTATTAAGATCAATTCCTACTAAAAAAATATCAGCCTCGACAGATCTTTTTGTTTCTTCAATGTAATTTTTTGCAACCTCATAAGAATTATTTACTGCTGATGTTATTTTTTGGTCAAAATATTTTTGCAAGCCCAAGTTAAATAAAATTAATGAAAATATTGCAATTACAAGTGAGGGTATAAATGCAAATAGGGAAAATTGGAGAACATAATTTAAACTTGTTTTTGAACCTTCTTTTCCAGATTTGATTTTTAAAAATAATTTAGATGTTTCACGAATTAAGAGGATTAAAAATAATACTAGTACGGTAACATCTAAAATGAGCAAATACGGTAGATTATCTTCATTCAAAAATATCAATTTTTGATTTATAAAAGTTATAAAGGTTAATAAACCTAATAAAATAGAAATAATTGATATGGTAAAAAACCATTTAAAATTTTTAATTGTATTTAACATTTTAATATCTTCACATTTTACATAAATATAGGATAAATTAATATATATAATGAGTTATTCCTTAATTTTACTAGCAGCAGGAAATAGCAAAAGATTTTCACATAGAACCCCAAAACCTTTCATTAAAATTGGTAATAGAACACTTTTGGAACTGTCATTATTAAAATTTAACAATATCAAGCAAATTAAAAACATTTTCGTTGTTATTAACAAAAATCACTTAAAATATATAAATAAAATCAAATCAAAAAAATTTACAAAAGTCATCGGTGGTAGAACAAGGCAAGAATCAACGTTTAGAGCTCTTAAATTTATAAAAAGAAAAAAAATCAAATGCTCAAAAGTACTTATACACGACTCTGCGAGACCAAATTTTTCACCTCAATTAATTCATAAAATTATAAATAATTCGAACAAAAAGACAGTTATCCCAAAAATACCAGTTAATGATGCTCTAAAATCAATTTTGAAAAAGAACAAATTATTAAATTTAACTAGAGAAAATTTTTTTTTAACTCAAACTCCTCAATGTTTTAATTTTAGGGAGATACTAAATCTTCATTTAGAAAAAAAGTTTCTTTATAAAGATGACGATTTTTCATTAGTAAAGACATTAAAAAAAGTCAAATTTATTAAAGGTGAAAAAAATAATTTTAAAATAACGGACCAGGAAGATTTAAAAATGTTGAAAAACTATATGAATTTAAAAAATAAATTTGGAATAGGTTTTGATGTTCATAGACTTGTTAAAGGAAGAAAGCTTTATTTGGGAGGTTTAAATATTAAATCTAAACTTGGAACACTAGGACACTCAGACGGTGATCCGGTTTTACACTCAATTACAGATGCGATACTCGGTGCTTGTAATATGGGGGATATAGGTAAAATGTTTCCTGACAAGGATAAAAAATTTAAAAATATTAGATCAACAATTTTATTAAAAAAAGTAATTGAAAAAATTAAATCTAGAGGTTTTAATATAAATAATTTAGATGTTAATATTATCACACAAGCACCAAAAATTAACAAATATAGAAAAAAAATTATTAGGAATATTTCAAAATTATGTGAGATTAGTGAAGATAAAATTAATATAAAAGGTAAAACAACAGAAAAATTAGGTGTGATTGGAAGCGAAAAAGCTATTGCTACTGAGGTAATCGCCTCAATAATCAAATATGATTAAGAAATTAAATTATTATTTTATTACTCTTTTTATTTTTGGCAACTTAATTGAAAGATATAGAGGGACATGGTCATCACTATTTACAACATTATTTTTATTTACATTAATACAGGTCTTGAAAATACCAATTTTAATAATCTCATTAACTTTAGTACTAATTTTCTTTTATTCCTTTTTTGCAATTAAATCTTGTTTGAATGATTTTAAAGATGAAGATCCACAAGAAATAGTAATTGATGAATTTCTTGGACAATCAATTCCAATAATTTTGTACGAACTCTTTCACCCGAATAGAGCAAATACATTGATAGAAACCCTTCAGATATATTTTTGGTTTTTCCTTTTGTTTAGATTGTTTGACGGTCTCAAACCATTTCCAATAGATTACATAGATAAGAAATATAAAAATACTTTTGGTATTATATTTGATGATGTTTTAGCTGGATTTTATGTAGTTATTTGTCTTGTATTATTTATGGTTGGAAAAACATTTTTTAATTCATGAAAAAATTAAGCAGAAAAGTTGTCGCTTTATTAAAGAAAAAGCAAAAAAAAATAGCTATTGCAGAATCTTGTACTGGTGGCATGCTTTCAAGCGCTATCACATCAATAAGCGGATCTTCAAAAGTATTGTCTATGGGAATAGTTACTTACTCAAATAAATCAAAAAATCTACTTTTAAAAGTTCCTAAGCAAATAATTAAAAAACACGGTGCTGTCAGTAATCAATGCTGTTCGTATATGGTTAATAATTTATCAAAGATCGCTAAAACTAATATATCCATTTCAATAACAGGAATTGCCGGGCCAAATGGAGGAACCAAAGTAAAGCCTGTGGGATTAGTCTATATTGGGATCAAAAATAAAAATAAAGCTAAAATAATCAAATATTTATTTAAAAATAAGGGTCGATCTAATATTCAAAGATCTGCTGTTAAAAAGTCTCTAAATTTAATTTTAAGTGTTCTTAAATAAATTAATCGCTCTTTTTTCAAAAGCACTCGCGATTTCACCGAGTCCTTTATCAAAAGATTTTTTCATAATCATGTTATAAAACACGTTTTTGATTTCAAAATCTATTGAAAAGTCAACTTCGCTTTGATTGTTTATTTCTCTAATTTGCCAAATATTCTTAAGATGTTTTAAAGGTCCGCCAATATTATTAACTAAAATTTTATCTTTTTGTTTGTAGTAAGTAACATGGCTTTTGTATGTCTGATTTAAAAACTTTTTGCCCACAGTTAAATCTGCTTCTATCTCTGTAATATCTTTCATATCATTAATTTTATGAACCTTGCCATTCAAACACCATGGAACAAACTCAGGATATTTTTCAATATCAAGTATCATTTTTATAAGATCTATTTTTTTACAAGGAATAATTTTTTTTATTGAAGCGTTTGGCATTCGATTTGTTCATCTCTTACTTTTTTTAGTTTTTTAAAATCTTCGTCAGCATGATAAGAAGATCTGGTTAAAGGAGATGAAGCAACTAATAAAAATCCCTTTGATAAAGCAATATTTTTTAACTCAACAAATTCGTGAGGCTTGTAATATCTTTGAAGAGGATAATGTTTGGGTGACGGCTGAAGATATTGACCAATTGTTAAAAAATCAACGTTTGCAGTTCTTAGATCGTCCATAACTTGTAAAATTTCGTTTTTACTTTCACCCAATCCAACCATTAAACCGGATTTAGTAAATACATCTGGTTTAATTTTTTTTGCTGACTCTAATAATTTTATAGATGCAAAATATCTAGAACCTGGTCTTACGTTCAAATAGAGACTTGGTACGGTCTCAATGTTGTGATTAAAAACATCGGGCGACGCCTCTAAAACTTTCTCAAACGCATTCCCTTTTCTTAAAAAATCAGGAGTTAAAACTTCTATAGTTGTTTTCGGATTATTTTTTTTTGTTTCAAAAACTACTTCTTTAAAATGATTTGCTCCTCCATCTTGTAAATCATCTCTATCTACTGAAGTAATAACAACATGGTTAAGTTTCAATTCCTTTACCGCTTTTGAAATTTTTTGTGGTTCAAGAGGATCTAGTTTATTTGGTTTTCCAGTTTTAACATCACAAAAAGCACAGCCTCTTGTACAAGTATCGCCCATTATCATAAACGTAGCATGCTTTTTGCTCCAACATTCAGTTATATTTGGACAATTAGCCTCCTGACAAACTGTATTCAAACCACTTTGATATACAATCTCTTTGGTTTTAAAAAAAATTTTTGAGTCTAAAATTTTAGACCTTATCCAACTAGGTTTTTTTTTAATTGGATTAAAAGGTTTGTTAATTTTTTCTGGATGTCTACTTTTAGTCATTTATTTTAATAATAATTTCCTCTTTTTTTCCTAACATCAATTTATCTCTAATAAGAATATCAATAAAATCAAAATTAAGGTTTTCTGATAATAAAGAGTTTTTGTTCTCTAATACTTTAATTTCATTTGTTAACTTAATCTTTGTTTCTAACAAATGTTTTTCAAGTTTGTTTTTCTCAAAATAACCCAACAAGCCTCTGTCACCAGATAGTAAGTTAAAAATTATATACAGAAACAAGAAGATATTTAAAAATAAAATTTTCCTTTTTT
This sequence comes from uncultured Pelagibacteraceae bacterium, assembly GCA_902570785.1. Taxonomy (GTDB): domain Bacteria; phylum Pseudomonadota; class Alphaproteobacteria; order Pelagibacterales; family Pelagibacteraceae; genus Anoxypelagibacter. Next base: position 64,090 of record CACFZK010000001.1, read on the forward strand.
TTAAAACGTCTAAAAAGTTCATATTTAGATTTTAGCCATTTTTATAGAATTTCCAAGTGCGTCCTCTATTCGTAAGAGCCTATTATACTTCGATACCCTCTCAGATCGAGCTAATGAGCCTGATTTAATTTGTGATGATTTTGTCGCAACACACAGATCAGCAATAAAAGTATCCTCTGAGTCGCCAGATCTATGTGAAATAATAGTTTTAAAATCATTTTTTTGAGCATGATCTATTACATCTAATGTTTCACTAACAGTTCCGATTTGATTTAATTTTACTAAAATAGCATTAGCAGATTTTTCATTAATACCTCTGTTTAGTCTTTTTTTATTTGTAGCAAATAAATCATCTCCAACGATTTGAATATTAGTATTTTTAGTTAAATTATTCCAAGAGTCCCATTCATCCTCTGCGAAAGGGTCTTCTATGGATTTAATAGGATATTTATCAATTAAATTTAGATAATACTCTATATTTTTTGGTTGTTTTAATTCATTTGCTGCAACATCTAGACAAATAGATACATCCTTATCTGGCCTAAACCCTGATTTTTCAATTGATTTAATTATTATTTCGATTGCTTCATCGTTGCTCTTAAAATTTGGCGCAAAACCTCCTTCGTCTCCAACATTAGTATTGTCTAGCATTTTTTTTAAATTTTGAATAACAAGAAAGCTTCGCCTAATCGCTTCGGAAAAAGAATTTGTGTTTTCTGGTCGTATCATAAATTCTTGTATGTCTAGATTATTATTTGCGTGTACACCTCCATTAATAATATTTAATAATGGCACAGGTAATAAATAATCTTTATTTTTAGATAAATATTTAAATAAAGGTGTTTTGTTTTCTATTGCTGCAAGTTTGCAGCATGCAATTGAAACTGATAAAATAGCATTAGCGCCTAGTTTTTTCTTTTGTTCAGTTCCATCTAGTTCAATCAAAATTTTATCTATTTTTGATTGATCATTTAAATCAATATCTTTTAAAGCTTTTGATATTAAGTTATTTACATTTGCTACTGCTGTAAAAACACTTTTGCCTAAATAGTCATTATTGTTTTTATCTCTTAACTCAAATGCTTCATGAGTACCTGTGGATGCTCCTGAAGGCACTATCGCAAAAGCTGATCCATTATCTGAGTATACCTCAGCCTCTAATGTTGGATTACCTCTGCTATCAAAAACCTGTCTACCTTTAATGTTTTTAATTTTTACCATTCTTAATTAAATTATCTATCATTACTAATTTTTTTAAAAGACTTGGCATATTTGATAAGGGAACCATGTTAGGTCCATCAGATGGAGCATTATCTGGATCAGGATGAGTTTCGATAAATATAGCAGCCACTCCTACAGCAATAGCGGCACGTGAAAGGTGATCTACAAATTCTCTTTGCCCACCACTTTTATCTCCCATCCCACCAGGTTGTTGTACAGAATGTGTGGCATCAAAAACAACTGGATAACCATTCTTTGACATAATAGGTAATGATCTCATATCTGATACTAAAGTATTATAACCAAAGCTAGCTCCTCGTTCGGTAACCAAAATATTTTTATTTCCAGAGTCTTCTATTTTTTTTGTTACGTTGACCATATCCCAAGGTGCTAGGAACTGGCCTTTCTTAACATTCACAACTTTTCCAGTTTTAGCTGCAGCAACAAGTAAATCTGTTTGTCTGCACAAAAAAGCCGGTATTTGTAAAACATCAACGTGTTTAGAAACTATTTCACATTGTTCTACGGTATGAACATCTGTTAATAAAGGAACAGAAATCTTTTTTCTAATTTTATCAAAAATAGTTAAAGATTTTTCAAGACCCACTCCTCTTTTGGCCTTAAGGCTGGTTCTATTAGCTTTATCAAATGAAGTTTTATAAACAAATCCTATTCCAAGGTCATCAGTAATTTTTTTTAATTCCGTGGCAACTTCAATGGCATGTTGCTCACTTTCTAACTGGCAGGGCCCTGCAATTAAAGTGAATGGATTATTATTGGAAATTGATAAATTGCCACATTTAACTACTTTGTTTGCCATTAATTTTTACCTCCATTTGAACTTGCGGCTTTAATGAAAGATGAAAACAATGGATGAGGAGTAAAAGGTCTAGATTTAAACTCGGGATGAAATTGGACACCCACAAACCATGGATGATCTTTTAATTCAATAATCTCAGGAAGTGTTCCGTCTGGAGATAATGCTGAAAAAACCAAACCTTTCTTTTCAAAATCATTTTTGTATTTGATGTTAACCTCATATCTATGTCTGTGCCTTTCTTTTATTTTCTTTTCAGAGTAAATTTTAGATATAAGAGAATTATTTTTTAATATAGCATCATATAAACCTAGCCTCATTGTTCCGCCTAAATTAGTTTTAGTCCCTTTTATTTTTTTGTTTCCTTTTTGCCATTCTTCAATCAACCCAACAACTGGAGTACAATTATTTCCAAACTCACTTGTAGAAGCATTCTTAATATTCAATAAATTTCTAGCCGCTTCAATAACAGCCATTTGCATACCAAAACATATCCCAAAGAATGGTATATTATTCAATCTTGCGTATTTTATGGCAGCAATTTTGCCTTCCGTGCCTCTTTTTCCAAATCCACCAGGAATAAGAATACCTGTAACATCTTTTAGATAAGATTTAATTTTTTCAGGTTTCAAACTCTCTGAATCAATTCTTTTTAACTTAACTTTAACATTATTTGATATACCGCCGTGTATTAAGGCTTCATCTAAAGATTTGTAGGCATCTTTAAGATCAACATATTTTCCTATAATTCCAATATTTACATCCTTATTAGGGTTTAGAACTCTAGATGTAATATTTTTCCATTTGCTAAGGTTGGGTGATTTTTTAGTTTTAATATTAAAATAAGAAAGAACTCTTGCATCAAGTTTTTCTTTATGAAAACTAATAGGTGCTTCATAAATAGTTTTAACATCGACTGTTTCAATAACATTGTCTATTGGCACATTACAAAATAAAGATATTTTCATTCTTTCAGACTTTGGGATCTCTCTTTCAGACCTACAAATTATAATATCTGGCTGAATCCCTAAACTTCTCAATTCTTTAACAGAATGTTGTGTTGGTTTAGTTTTTAATTCTCCCGAAGCTTTTAAATATGGAACTAAGGTGAGATGAATGAATAAACTATTTTTTTTACCTACATCATTTGAAAATTGTCTAATTGCTTCTAAAAAAGGCAAACTTTCAATATCTCCGACTGTTCCGCCTATTTCACAAATAACAAAATCTTCATTTTTTATGTCTTGAGAAATAAATTTCTTAATTTTATCTGTTACATGTGGAACAACTTGAACTGTACCTCCTAAATAATCTCCTCTTCTTTCTTTTTGAATAATATCGCTATAAATTCCCCCGGTAGTTATGTTGTCTGATTGTGTAGCAGATATTCCTGTAAATCTTTCGTAGTGGCCAATGTCTAAGTCCGTTTCAGCTCCATCGTCAGTAACAAAAACTTCACCATGTTGAAATGGGTTCATTGTTCCAGGGTCAACGTTTAAATAAGGATCTAGTTTTCTAACTCTTACTTTAAAACCTCTTAATTGAAGCAATGAAGCTAGGGATGCTGATGAGAGACCTTTTCCTAATGAAGAAACCACGCCGCCAGTTACAAATACGTATCGCGCCATGGAAGAATAATATAACTGGTTTTAGAAAAAAAACAAAGTTTATTTTGTGGACTCAGGAATTTTGGGCGTTTCTAAATCTTTTTCTTCTTCAATTTTCTCTAAAACTGATTGTGTTTCCTCTAAATCTCCCCTCGATAAGACAACTAGGGAAATACTTGAAATAATAAATAAAGTTGCAATAACGGCAGTTGTTTTGGTTAAAAAATTACCAACAGACCTTGTGGAGGCAAAATTGTCTTGTGACAAACCTAGTCCTAAAGCACCACCTTCTGACCTTTGTATTAAAACAATTATAATTAATATAATCGCTAGAACAATGTTTGCTACAATTAGAATAGTTTCCATAAACGTTATTTATAGAAATTTTTTATTATATCAATAAAATTTTTTGGAGATTTAGAGGCTCCTCCAATTAAAAAACCATCTATTACACTAATGTTTTTAAATAAATATATGCTATTACTATCAACTGATCCACCATATAGCACAGGGGGAATACGTTTTTTAAAAATTTTAGACAAATTGCTTTTTATATAATTTATCGAATGAGCTAATTCAGCACTTGTAGGTAATTTACCAGTACCAATTGACCAGACAGGTTCGTACGCAATAATTATATTTTTCTCATTTAATTTTTTGTTTAAAACATTATGTAGTTGTTTTTTTAGAACATTAAGAGTTCTGTTTTTTCTCTTTTCTAATTTATTTTCACCTATACAAAAAATAACAACAAAATTATTTTTTAAAGCTAACTCAACTTTCTGTTTAATTATTGAATCAGTGTCGCCAGACGCTCTATTCTCTGAGTGTCCCAGAATAATATATTTGACCCCAAGTTTACTAATCATATATGGGCTTATGTGTCCTGTATGTGCTCCAAAATTATCTTTGTAATGACAATTTTGTGCTGAGATACTTATTTTTTTATATTTAAATTTTTGAGAGAAATCCTGTAATAAAGTGTGAGGCGGTGCGATTATAATTTTATATTTCTTGTTGTTTTTTTTATCTTTTCTGAAATGACTTTCAAACTTTTCAATAATACTATAAGAGCTTGGAACTCCAAACATTTTCCAATTTCCAACGAAATATCTTATAGAATTTGCCATATTTAAGACTTTCTTTATAGATTTATAATATTAATTAATTTAAATTTCATAAATTAAAATTATGCTTGGATCAATAAGAAAATTCTCAAAAACATTTATGGCTAAAATTTTTATAGCCATTATTGCCCTACCATTCATTCTTTGGGGTATGGGTGATATTTTTAGATCGGGCAAACAAAATGTTTTAGCAGAAATTAATGATGAAACAATTAGCTCAAAAGAATTTATAAATTATATTCAAAAAATCGAGCTTTCTAAAGAACAGGTTGAAAATTTTGGTAAATCCCAAATTCTAGAAAATATATTAAGTAATTATTTAAGTGAAAAAATTATTGAAATTGAAAGTAGGAAGAAAGGAATTAAATTAACAGATAATGGTCTTAAAAATATAATAATTTCTGATAAAAGTTTTCAAAGAGATGATAAATTTTTAAGAGTCGAATATGAGAAGTTTTTATTAAAAAACGGTTATTCAGCACCTACGTATGAGAAATATATTAAAGGCCTTGAAATTAAAGCACAGCTTTTAAATTTTTACAGTGGAGGGATTAAACTACCTGATTTTATAATTGAAGATTTTTTTTATAAAGACAACCACTCAAAAAAAATTAGTTATTTGAATCTAAGCAATATCTATTCCAAAAAGATAATTTCAGAAAAGGAAATTAAAAAGTTCTATAATGAAAATAAAGACTTATTTAAAGAAAAATTTATTTCTTTTAAATATATGAAATTAACACCGGAAATCTTAACAAAAAATAAAAACTACAGTGAAATATTTTATCAAAAAATAGATCAGCTCGAAAATCAGATATTAGATGGAAAAACTTTTGATGAAATAACTCTTGAAAATAAAAAAAACGTACAAAATATTGAAATGGTAAATATCAGAAAAATAAAGACAGATGGAAACTCGATCCAAGATTTAAATGATGACTTATTCAATAAGATTTTTACAATATCTGAAAAAAACACGCCGCAATTTATTAATTTAAAAAATAATTTTTATATTGTTGAGGTTACTAATCAAAAAAATATGCTTTTAACATTAGAAGATAAAAACCTAAAAGACACTATAAAAGCACAAATTGATATTATGCACAAAATTACTGAAAATAAAAAAATTATAGACTCAATTAAAAACAAAAAATTTACAAAATTAAACATGACTAATATGGCGACTGAAAATAATCTTGATATAAAGATTGATAGTATTAATGGTATTAATGATGACAAAATCTTAAGCAAAGATATGGTTCAAAAGATTTATAATCACTCTGAAAATGAGATATTTTTAATTACAGACAATATTTTTAAAAAAAATTATTTAGTTAATATAGAAAAAGATATTAAACCAAATAAAATTGGTAATAAAGATATTAAGAAATATATAAACAAAGCAAACTCAGATTATGTGTCGGGTGTTTATAAATCCTATGATCAGTTTATTAATACTAAGTATAAAATTGATATTAATGAAAAAGTTTTAGAAAGGTTAAAAAACTCCTTTTAATGAAGCTAAGTACAAGTTTAAATAATTTTAAAAAAATTCATAAAAAAAGAAATAACCAAACAATTTACTTCTCAGAAAATTGTAAGGATTATAAATTTATAGAAAATTTGTATAAATTTATATTAGTGCAAAAAAACAGCTTTATATTTGAGTCTGTTGAAAAGGGAAAAATTAGAGGCAGATATACAATAATAGGTTTTAATCCTGATAAAATTTTTAATATAGGTAAGAACAAAGTCATAATAGACAATTTTAATAAAAAAAAAATTATAAAAACTAATACACTTAATTATTTGAATGACTTAATCAAAAATTTTAGAGTAAAATCTTCGCCGCAATTACCTGGAATGTCATCAATGTTAGTAGGCTATTTCTCTTATGATGTTATTAGGTTAATTGAAAAAATTCCCGATAGTTGTAAAAAAGATATCAACATTCCTGATATCAGATTAATGAGGCCAAAAAATTTAATAATTTATGATAATTTGAAAAAAAAAATTTTTTATATTCAAAATATATTCAAGGATGAAATTATTAAAAATTATGAATTTAAATACACTTCGATATATCAAACCTTTAAGGAGTTAAAGAATTTTGGTAAAATAAAACTTCCTGAACATTTTCATAAGAATCGAAAACCTGTTATTATTAAATCTAATATATCAAAAAAAAAATTTAAAAGTAATGTTACAAAAGCAAAAAAGTATATAAATAAAGGTGACATCTTTCAGGTTGTTTTAAGTCAAAGATTTGAGTCCAAAATAGAAAAGCCTCCTTTGGAAATTTATAACTCCTTGAGACTTCTGAACCCATCGCCTTTTATGTTTTATTTTAATTATGATGATTTTCAAATTTTAGGTAGTAGTCCTGAAATTCTTGTGCGTTTATTAGACGGTCAAGTTACAATAAGACCAATTGCAGGTACAAGACCGAGAGGAAAAAACAAGAATGATGACAAAAAGTTAGTTAGTGAATTATTAAATGATCCTAAAGAACTTGCAGAACACTTAATGCTTTTAGATTTAGGTAGAAATGACGTGGGGAAAGTATCAAAAGTGGATAGTGTCAAAGTTTCAGAGAAATTTAAAGTTGAGAAATATTCACATGTTATGCATATTGTTTCAAACGTAATTGGAAAACAAAAAAAAAATTTATCAATTTTTAATACTTTTCTATCCGGCTTTCCTGCTGGAACTGTTAGTGGGGCACCAAAAATAAGGGCGATGGAAATTATTGATGAATTAGAGAGTTCAAAAAGAAAATTATATGCTGGGGGAATTGGATATTTTACTTCAAAACAGAATTTTGATACCTGTATTGCCTTAAGAACTGCCCTGATTAAAGACAAAAAAATTTATGTACAATCAGGCGCAGGTATAGTTGCTGATAGCGATCCTAATAATGAATATAATGAAACTGTTAATAAAGCTAAAGCTTTATTGAAAGCTATTAATTAAATGAAAACTTTATTAATAGATAACTACGATAGTTTTACTTATAATCTTTATCATTATCTTCAATCATTAAATTGTAATGTAGAAGTCTTAAGAAATGATAAAATCACAACTCAAGAAATTATAAGAAAAAATTATAAAAAAATTGTTATTTCGCCTGGGCCAGGAAATCCTAATCAAGCAGGTAACTGCTTAAAAATAGTTAAAGATTTATCAAAAGAGTTTCCCATCCTAGGTGTTTGCCTTGGGCATCAAGTTATAGGGCAAGCCTTTGGAGCAAAAATTATAAGTGCAAAAAAGCTTATGCATGGAAAAACCAGTAAAATTTTACATAATAACGAGGGAATTTTTAAAGGTGTTAAAAATAGTTTAGTTGGGACTAGATATCATAGTCTCATAATAGATCAAAAAACATTAAGTGAAGATTTTATTATTACAGCCAAAACTAAAGACAATGTGATAATGGGTATTATGCATAAAAATTTTAATTTGCATGGAGTTCAATTTCATCCAGAGAGTATAAAAACAAATGAGGGAATGAAATTAATAAAAAACTTTATTAAATTTAAATGAAATGAACGAGATACTAAAAAAACTCAAAAATAAAAAAAATCTCACTTTTGAAGAGAGTAAAACTGCTTTTTCAGACATAATGTCGGGTAAAGTTAACGAGGAAATAATTTATGATTTTTTAACTTTATCATCTGCCAAAGGTGAAACATCTGATGAAATAGCTGGTGGGGTTTATATTTTACGCGATAAAGCTACCAAAGTTAATGTTCCGGATGATACGGTTGATACTTGCGGCACTGGGGGTGACGGAAAAAATACTTTGAATATATCCACTGCAGCAGCGCTTTTATTATCGAGTTTCGGTGTGAAAGTTGCAAAACACGGTAATAAATCTGTTTCGTCAAAGTGTGGATCTGCTGATGTTTTAGAAAAATTAGGGATAAGTATATCTCTTGGTGCTAAAGAGGTAGAAGAGAGTATAAAGAATTACAATTTTGGATTTATGTTTGCTCCAGGTTATCACTCAGCAATGAAATTTGTAGGCCCAGTAAGAAAAAAAATTGGAAAAAGGACTATATTTAATTTAATTGGACCTTTAAGTAGCCCAGCTAAAGTAAAAAGGCAAGTAGTAGGTGTTTTTGATAAAAAGTTACTTAAAATTTTTGCTGAAGCTTTAAAAAATCTTAAATTAAAAAAAGCTTTAATAGTAAATAGTGAAGATGGACTAGATGAAATTTCTCCCTACGCAAAGACAAATGTCGTTGAATTAGAGGGTGAAAATATAAAAGAATATATTTTGGATCCGAAAGAAATGGGAATAAATGCAAATAAATTTAAAAATATTATCGGCAAAGAACCTGATTATAATTCCGAAAAAATAAAAGAAGTTTTTCAAGGAAAAGATAATGATTTTTCAATTGCTATATGTTTAAATGCTGCAGCAGGTTTAATTGTATCAGATAAAATAAATTCTTTTAAGGAAGCTTATAGGCAATTAAGAAAGCATATACTTTCAGGAAAAGTGCAAAATCATCTATCAAAATTGGTTAAATGAGCAACATATTAAATAAAATAATTGCTGATAAGAAAAAAAGTGTAGAGAGTTATAAAAAATCTCTTCCTTTAGAGAAAATAAAAAAAAATATATCTGAATTTAATAATTATATCGCGTTCAAAGATAAATTGACAAAAAATAAAATTAATGTAATTGCAGAAATAAAGAAAGCTAGTCCGTCTGCTGGTATTATAGTAGAAAATTATAATCCCAAAGAAATAGCAAGAAAATACTTGAAATCTGGTGCCTCATGTCTTTCTGTATTAACAGAGGAAAATTATTTTAAGGGAAAATTAGAACATATTGAAGAAGTAAAAAAAGAGGTAAACTTACCTATTTTGTGTAAAGATTTTTTTGTTGACCCCTATCAAGTTTATCTTGCTAAAAGTTTTGGAGCAGATGCTATATTAATAATATTAGCTGCTATTGATCACAAAACCTCAAAAGATATTTTCAGTGTTGCTGAAGAATTAAATATTAGTACAATTATTGAGGTTCATACTCAGGAAGAGGCAAAGAAAGCTCTTTACTTTAAGAATTCAATAATTGGCATAAACAACAGAAATCTTAAAACACTAGAAACAAATTTAAAAACTACTTATGACCTGCATAAGGATTTAGCTAAACATGAGGGGCCTATAATTTGTGAAAGTGGTATTAAGTCAGAGAAAGAAGTCGAGGAAATAGTAAAAAAAACTAAAATAAATAATTTTTTAATTGGTGAATCACTTTTGAAAAATATAAACGAAAATACTTCACTATTAGAAAAAATCGTTCAAATAAGCCCATAATATAGGGTTAATTTGGCATTGATATTGAAGTAGAACTTTTGTAGAACATAAATGTACGGGATTTGTTCTATGCTTACAAAAAAACAAAAAAACTTATTACTTTTTATTAATAAGAAAATTAGATCGACTGGAGTTTCTCCTTCATATGAGGAGATGAAAAATTCACTCAACCTTAAGTCGAAATCAGGAATTCACCGACTAATATCAGCCTTAGAAGAAAGAGGATTTATAAAAAGATTAGCACATAAAGCTCGTGCACTTGAAGTTGTTAAGCTTCCCGAAAACGCTAGCGCACACGATTTATTCAACAGCTTTACTCCAAGCGTAATTAAAGGTGGTTTAGATAAAAATTCTGCAAAATCTAGCAAGATCTCAGTTTTAGGTTCAATTGCTGCAGGTACACCAATTGAAGCAATACAACAAGAAGTTGATAAAGTAAATTTGCCAGATGACTTCAATAAAAATGACGATCATTTCGGATTGAGGGTTAAAGGTGACTCGATGATTGAAGCAGGTATAAACGATGGAGACACCGTTATCATTAAGAAAAGTTCAAATGCAGATAATGGTCAAATTGCGGTTGTTTTGATTGACAACGAAGAAGCTACTTTAAAAAGAATTAGAAAAAAAGGTAATACTATAGCTTTAGAAAGTGCAAATAAGAAATACGACACGAAAATATACGCCGCTAAAAGAATTAAGATTCAAGGAAAATTAGTTTCTTTATATAGAAACTTCAATTAAAATAGTTTAATTTCATTTAATGTCTTTCATTTGCAGGTTTGCGCCCTCACCTACTGGTCCGTTACACATAGGAGGTGTGAGGACAGCTCTATTTAATTGGCTTTTAGCCAAAAAAAATAAAGGAAAATTTTATCTAAGAATAGAAGATACAGATAAAGAAAGATCTAAAGATGAGTTTAAAAAACAAATAATTGAATCTCTGTCATGGGTTGGGATAAAGCATGACGATAAAGAATTTATTCAATCCAAAAATATTAATAAACATAAAGAAATTGCTGAGGAACTCTTAAAAAAAGATTTTGCTTATAAATGTTATTGTTCTGAGGAAGAAATTAAAGAGCAAAAAGAAAAATGTAAAAAGCAAGGTATCCCATATGTTTACAATAGGAAATGGAGAAACCCTAAAGATCTTCAAATCCCAAAAAATATAAAACCAGTTATCAGGTTTAAAAGTAAAGTTTCGGGAAATACTGTAATCAAAGATTTAGTTCAGGGTGACATTAATATATCAAATTCGATTATTGAGGATTTTGTTATATTAAGACAAGACGGGTCTCCAACTTATCAGTTGTCTGCAACAGTTGATGATCATTCAATGAAAATTTCACATGTGATTAGAGGTGACGATCATAAGATTAATACATTTAAACAAAAACAAATTTATGAAGCCATGAAATGGGATATTCCTCTATTTGCGCATATACCTTTAATTCATAGTGAAAAAGGATCTAAGCTCTCGAAAAGGGATAAATCCTCGACTATTAATGACTATGTTAAAATTGGAATTTTACCCGCTGCACTTAGAAATTACTTGTTGCGACTAGGTTGGGCATATAAAGATAAGGAAATCTTTTCTCTAGATGAAAGCATTAAACTTTTTGACCTGGAAGGTGTTGGAAAATCTCCATCAAAACTTGATATGTCTAGAATTCTTTCACTTAATGAACATTATATTAAAAATATAGATGAAAAAATTCTTTTTGATTTTTTGAAGAGTTATGCTCAAAAGTATAAAAAAACTATCGATCCAACTAAGGAGGATGTTGTTATTAAGTCTTTAAATTTCCTTAAAAATAAGGCCAAAACTCTTGATGATATTTACCAGAATTCACATTACATACTGAGCAAAGAAATAACTATTTCCCCTGAAGATTTGAAGCTTTTAGATGCTAATTCTAAGAAAATTATTGGTGATTTTCTAAATGAATTTAAAAATATCAAAAACCCAAATAAAGAAAATCTTGAAAAACTAGTTAATAGTCTAATCACTAAGTACAAAACTAACTTTAAAGGTGTTGGTCAACCACTAAGAATAGCTTTGGTGGGTTCAAGATTTGGCCCTGGTATTTATAATATCATCCTATCACTTACAAAAGATGAAATCGTAAAAAGAATTTCTAAAATTAATTAAATTCTTTTCACTAATTAAACTTGACGATTTTCTATTTTACCTTTATAAAAAGAACAAATCAAGAACATTTATGAAGCTTAAATTACCTTTTTATATTCACAAAGTTGGCGCTGGTTTCCCCTCACCTGCAACAGATTACATTGAAGATGACGTAGATTTAAACACACATCTAATAAAAAATGCACCAGCAACATTCATAATAAGAGTGCAAGGAAAGTCTATGACTAATGTTGGTATCTATGATGGGGATCTATTAATTGTTGATAGAAGCATTAATCCAAAAAATTCATCAACAGTAATAGCAAACGTAAATGAAGAGCTAGTGGTAAAAACTTTCATAAGAGGAAAAAATAATAATTATTTAGCTTCCGGTCCTAATAAAATTGAATTAAGTGAAAATCCTAACGTAATAATTTGGGGAGTAGTTACTTATGTCATCCATAAATTACAATAAAAAGAAAATTGCCCTTGTAGACTGTAATTCTTTCTATGTTTCTTGTGAAAGACTATTTAACCCAAAAATCCAAAATAAACCAGTTGTGGTCCTATCAAATAATGATGGTTGTGTGATTTCAAGATCTAACGAAGCAAAAATCTTAGGAATTAAAATGGGTGAACCTTATTTCAAGGTTAAAGAATTAATTAAGAGAAATAGAGTTTATGTTTTTTCATCTAACTATGCATTGTATGGAGATCTATCCCGTAGAGTTATGAGGGTATTAAAAACTTTTTCACCTAACGTAGAGATCTATTCTATTGATGAAGCATTTATTGATTTATCTTTTTTAGATGAAAAAAGTATAGAAAACTATGGGAAAGAAGTAAGAAAAAAAGTTTTAAAATGGACAGGAATACCAACAAGTGTTGGGATATCATCAACAAAAACTCTAAGTAAAGTAGCGAACCATATTGCTAAAAAAGAAAAAACAGGTGTTATGTATTTAAATGAAAATATAGATGAAAAACTTAAAAAATTTCCTATAGGAGACGTCTGGGGAGTTGGAAGACAATTGTCAAAATTATATATCAAGAATGGAATAGATAATGCATATAAACTTAAATCAACATCGAATACCTGGGTAAAGAAGAGTACAAATGTTTTAGGGTCAAGAACTGCAATGGAACTTCGTGGTATAAATTGTATTGGTTTACAAACACACGAGGAAAAAAGAAAAAATTGTTGTGTATCTAGATCGTTTGGAAAAAAAGTAACTGACCTACAAAAACTAGAGGAAGCTGTAACTACATATTGTTTAAATGCAGCCGAAAAAATAAGGGGAGATAATCAAATATGCAGAGCTCTAACAGTTTTTATTAGAACTAGTCCTTTCAACAAAAACAGAAAATACTATTCGAACGGACTAACAATAGATCTACCAATAGCAACGAGCAATAGCATAGAGCTAGTTAAAAGTGCAAGAAAAGCATTAAAGAACATATACAAACCCGGTTATCATTATCAAAAAGCCGGAATAATTTTGTCAAAATTAAAAGATTCGGATGGTAAAGATATTAATTTATTAACACCTTTGCTTGAAAATAAATCAAAAGAACTGATGAAAGCAATTGATTATACAAACATGAAATATGGTAGGCATGCAATTAGTATTGCAAATGCAGGGATAAGTAAGGGATGGAAAATGAGAAGAGAGCATTCATCAAAGATAGATACTGCCTCCTTTAATTATCTACCAAAAGTAAGTGCGTCATAATTATTAAAAATCGATATTGAAAGTAAGGTAAAAAATTGTCTATAAAAACTCGTGGAAAAAAATATATATATAATTCACGAAAACGATGAATGGCTTATTCCATTAAGAGAGAGTTTTAAAAAAATCAAAGCTCCTTTTAAAGAATGGCACATGGATAAAGAAAGTTTTGATTTTAAAAAATCTCCACCAAATGGTATTTTTTATAACAGAATGAGTGCTAGTGCACATTCACGGGGACATAGATATGCTCCAGAAAATACAAGAGATGTTCTTGATTGGTTGGAAAAAGATAAAAAAAGAGTTGTAAACAATTCAAGAGCCTTGGAATTAGAAATAAGTAAACAAAAACAATATGAACAATTAAAGAAATTCGATATAAATTTTCCAAAAACATATTATGCTAAAAATAAAGACGAGATCCTAGAAAAATCAAAAAATTTTAAAAAACCATTTATTACAAAACATAATAGAGGTGGACGAGGTCTCGGAGTAAAATATTTTACAAATTCAAATGAACTTAAAAAATATATTAATGGAAATTTTGAAAACTCTATTGATGGGATTACTTTATTACAGGAATATGTAGAATCTGATCCAAAAATAATCACAAGAGTGGAGTTTGTAAATGGAAAATTTTTATATGCAGTTCGAGTTGATGCTAGTGAAGGTTTTGAGTTGTGTCCCGCTGACGCTTGTAATGTTGAAGAAAAGTTTTGTCCAACAAATCCAGATGGTAATAAATTTATGATTGTAAAAGATTATAGCAATCTTGAACTTAAAAAATATGAAGATTTACTTAAATCAAACAATATTGAAATTGCCGGTATTGAATATATTAAAGGTAAAGACGGAAAACATTATACTTATGATATCAATACAAATACAAATTATAATTCAATTGCAGAGAGAAAGAGTAATCTAAAAGGAATGGATTCTATAGCAACATTCCTTTACAATGAATTAAGGAAATAAATTTTAAGGGGTGTCTACAAAGACTGAGATTATACCCTTTGAACCTGACCGGTAATTCAGTGAGGGAATATGAAAATAAAATTAGCACTTGAGTGGTTTATAAATCCTGATCACCTACCCTTTATTGTGGGTCTGGATAAAGGTTTATATAAAAAAAATAATATCGATTTACAAATTATTGAGCCTGAAGGACATTATGATGGTTTTAAAGAACTTGCGAAAAATAATATTCAATTAGCAACTAATGAGCCTCTACACTTAATTGAAAAATATCAAAATAATATTTGCTCAATTGGAAACTTTTTTGAAACTAATGGAGGTATTATATTTACCGCTAAAGGATATGAAAATTTAGTTAATGGAAAAGAAACTAAAATTACTTCACCGGTAAGTAATCCTGTTACAGATAAAATAGCTAATGATATTATTCAAAGACATTTGAAAAAAATTAATAAAACCAACAATGAGATAAAGATTGTAGCTAATGATTTTTATCATATTAAACATCTAAAGGCTGGATTTGATGCTGCATGGTTATGTTTTGAAAACTTTGAGGGTGTTGAGTCAAAATTAGAAGGTTTGGATGTAAAAAAATTGTATTTAGAAGATGTTGAAATACCTAATTTTTGTGCACTAGACGTATTTGCTTCAAAATCTTTTGCTAGTGCTAATAAGAATTTGGTAAATGACTTTAAATCTATGACACAGCAAAGTATCAAAATTTTAAGTTCAGACTTAGATTATTCTAAATCTTCTTATTATTCTTATACTAAAACAAAGCCTAGTCCATTAATGGATAATATTATTAAAGATACAATTCATAGATTTAAAAATCCTTTTGATAAATCTAAAAATAAGTGGAAAAATTTGCATAATTACGTAGTTACACAAAAAATTTCAAATATATCTGATGATCAATACTCAGATATGTTTATTTAATTGGAGACTTGCCAATTAAATGAAGATTTACAACTGATGCTGCTATATCAGTGGATCTATCAGTCCTAAATTTATTTATTACACTTTGAGTTTTGGTAATTTGGTTTTCTAAATGTTGTTTATTATTTAAAAGATGATTAACTGTATTAAAAATATTGTTTGCATTACAATTTGATTGCAATAATTCCGGAATAATTTCTTCATTAGCTGCAATATTAATTAAATTTGCAAATTTTACTTTTACGAGCATTTTAATAATAAAGAAATTAATAAAACCCATCTTATATATTATTATTGAAGGAATTTTTGCTTTACAAATCTCCAAAGAAATTGTGCCAGATTTAGCCACTGCAAACATCGAAGAGTCTAAAATATGAGATTTAATTTTTTCATCACCTATTGCCCCACAATTTTTTAGACCCTCTTTTAATAGCAAATTTTGGATTAACTGAACATGTTCTGTGGTAGAATGAAAAACAAAAAATAATTCTTTATATTTTTCATTCATCTTTTTGACAAAATCAATTAATATTGGTGTCAAAACATTAATCTCCGACAATCTACTTCCTGGAAAAATAGAAAAGATTTTCTTATTTTCTTTTATAATTTGGCTTATATCAATTTTATTTTTTTCTTCTTTTTCAAGCAAAGGATGGCCAGTCACAGTAGATGGAATTTCTTCTTTATCAAAATATTGTTTTTCAAAGGGAAATAATAATAAAACATGATCTAAAAAAGATTTAAGCTGCTTTACTCTATATTCTCTCCAAACCCAAACTTGTGGTGCTACAAAATGAATTGTTTTTATACTTGGAACTTTTTTTTTAACTTGTTTTGCTACACGTAACGTAAAATCGGGACTATCAACTGAAAAAAGAATATCTGGTTTAAATTTAATAATTTCTTTTACTGTTTCATTTATTTTGCTCTTTAATTTGAAAATATTTAACAAAACTCTCGTAAATCCAAGATATGTAATCTCTTTTAAATCATAAAGTGATTTAATACCTAAAGCATTTAAATGTTCTCCACCAACAGATAAATATTCTATATCTGATCTTGAGTTTTTAAGTTTAGAAATAACCTTTGAGGCTAATTTATCTCCAGAAGGCTCACCAGTTAGTATAAATATTTTTTTCATCCCCAGATTTTATTTAATGTTTTTTCTCTTTGGCAACCTTTTTTGTACATCAAGTATCTTATAAAATTTTTCTCATAATAGTCTTGATGGTAAGTCTCAGCTATATAAAATTCCTTGAATTTTTTTACATAAGTAACAACTTTTTTATTAAACTTATTTTCAATTTTTTTAATTGAACCTTCTACAATTTTTTTTTGATCACTGTCTTTAAAAAAAACTACAGACTTATAACTTTCACCTTTATCACAAAATTGTCCATCTGCATCAAAGGGGTCAACGTTAATCCAATAAATTTCTAAAAGCTTTTTAAAGTTTGTAATTGATGAATCGTAAGTAATTTCTAAAGTTTCATAGTGGCCAGTAGTATTTTTAACAACATCTTCGTATTTAGGATTTTTTACATGTCCACCAGAATATCCAGAGATAGTTTTTATCACACCATCAACCTTGTCAAATGACTCTTCCATACACCAAAAACAACCTCCAGCAAAATAAACTTTTGATATATTTTCTGCATTTAAATTTGCCGGTAATAATAAAAAAAAAATTATTAATAAAGCTTTTTTCATTTGTACATTTTCCAAAGTTCTCCATAATCAGATAGCATATATAATTCACCTGTATCTTTATGTATTTTGATATCTCTTATTCTTCCAATATTCCCTTTAAAAATTATTTGTTCACTTATAAATTCATTGTCTTTAAATTTGATTTTTCTTAATGACTGGTCTTTTAGCGAGGTAATTAAAGCATCTCCGTTCCACTCTTTGAATGCATCACCTTGATATATGGCCATCGCACTTACAGCTATCGATGGAACCCAATACTTTATTGCTTTTGTGAAACCTGGTTTCCATTTCGGCCCAATTTTGGTTCCTGTATAATTTGTTCCTCCCCAACCTAAAATTTTCCAACCATAATTTTCAGCATAATTTACTGTACCAAACCAATCACCACCTTTAGCACCATGATTTGTCATATAAATTTTATTATCAAATGGGGATAATGACATTCCCTGAGGATTTCTTACTCCAATTTGAAAAATTTCAGGTAACCATTTTTTTTTATTTTTAAACTTAGGATTATCTTTAGGGATAGATCCATCTAAGTTTATTCTGATTATACTACCCGGGTGTTTTGTGAAATCTTGAGCAATCATTCCCTGTCCTCTTTCACCAGCAGAAATATATAAATGATCATCTTTTTTTACTAGTCTTGAACCAAAATGATATCCAGAGTCGATCGCTGGTTCAGCTCTAAAAATATTATTAAATTTAATAGAGTTCTTATCAAATTCACCTTTTGCAACAGAGGTGCTTGTTTTACGACCCTTTCTTTTTTCAGAATAAGATACATAAACATTTTTATTATCATACAGAACATCGAGAAGACCTCCCTGGCCATCCTCAAGAACAGATAAATTATGTTTAATTTCAGATATTATTTGATTTTTTAAATCTAAATGAAAAAGCTTACCTTTTTTTTCAGTATAAATAATACTGGTATCATTAATAAATGATAAACTCCAGGGCTTGTTCATGCCTTCAACAATCTTTTCCAATTTAACTTCTAACCCAAATAAATTTGAAAACCAAAAAAAATATATAATTAATATTATTTTTTTCATTTTGATATAAGAAACATTTTATTTTTATTTGCAAAATTAATACATTTTTTTTTCTCAAGTAAAATGTTGTTTTTACTTTTAAGAACTATCCCTTTTAAACCAGCTACTTTACATTGAATAAAAGTTTTTAATCCAACAGTAGGTAAATCGATTCTTAAATCTTGTTTCTTTTTTGGGAATTTGACTAGTACACCTTCCTTTTTAAATATTTTACCTTTGCACTTACTAAGCATTTTTTGGGTTCCACCTTTACCCTCAATAGCTATTACTTTGTCATTTCTTACTACAGTACCTTGGCTAAAATTATATTGATTTAATCTATTGAGTGTTTTGATGGCTTTACTAATATCTTTATTATCATCTTTGGTTGGCTTGGTTTTAGTATAGTTTCCTTTATTTAAAGAAAGTTCGGGGTTAAATGTTATTGAACTGATAGTTTTAATTTTTTCTTTATTCAATATTTTAATTATTTCTTTTAATATTGACGCATCTCCATGTTTAGAACTTTTTATTATTCTGGGCATATAATAAATACCTTTTAGATCTAATCTTAACTTTGAAAAATTCGGTTTTTTGACGCTACCAGCAAAAAGAACTTTCTTACAATAATTTTCTCTTAGGATATTAATAATCTTGCCAAACTGTCCTATTGATACCGGAAACGAATTTTTCTCTTTCTTAAAAAATTTTTTTTTGGTTAAATCAATAATTAAATATTTTATTTTCTTTTTTTTAACTTTTTTTAAGATTTCTTTTGGAAGTGATGTTTCTCCAAATATTAAACCAATCATTATTCAGATAATGGCGAGCAAATAGGTCTCTTTTTATCCTTTTCAATAAATTTAGTGACCTCTTGTACTAATTCATTTTGTTTAAATTCACCATTAATTTTACTGAGATTATCATGAAGATTATTTGAAGAAAATATTTTTTTATATGCCCTATCTAATTCAATTATTTTTTTGTTATCATATTTTTTTCTTCGTAATCCTACTAAATTTATACCTTTTAAATAGTTTCTATTACCAAATGAAAGGCCAAAAGGAATGACGTCTTTTAAGACTCCAGTCATACCGCCGATCATGGCTAATCTTCCAATTCTGGTAAATTGTTGTACTGCTGAGTTGCCTCCTATAATAACAGAATCTTCTATTGTTACATGTCCTCCTAATGGAACATTGTTAGCAATAATCACATTATTTCCTATGTTACAATCATGAGCTATATGGGATGAAATCATAAACAAACAATTATTTCCTATAACTGTTTTGCCCCCACCACCTGCGGTGCCAGGATTAATTGTTACGTATTCTCTAATTGTATTATATTCGCCTATATCTAAACTGTTTTTTTCACCTTTAAATTTTAGATCTTGTGGAGATGTCCCAATACTTGAAAAGGGATAAAGTTTTGTAAACTTGCCTATTTTTGTATTACCTTCAATATGAACATTTGAAATTAGTTCAACCCCCTCTTTTAAATGAACATTTTCTCCAACAAAACAAAATGGACCAATTTTAACATTATTTTCTACTTTTGCTTTAGGGTCTATTACGCTTGATTTGTGTATCATTTGTTTCTATCAACTATTGTTGCTGACCATTCTGCATCAGCCATTTTTTTTCCATTAACCTTAGCAACACCTTTGTACTTCCAAACTCTTCCATGAGACCTGACTGCTTCTATATCCAAATGTAATTCGCAATCAGGCATTACAGGGTTTCTGAAACGTGCTTTTTCAACACTCATTAGATAAACTAATTTATCCTTATATTCTTTTGGATCAATACCGTGAGCTGTAAGCGCAGCAGCTGCTTGGCCGAAAGCTTCTACAATTAAAACACCAGGCATAACAGGTTGGCCTGGGAAGTGTCCATCAAAAAAAAATTTTCCTTTTTTAACTATAACTATTGCGGTTGCTGATTTTAATGGAACTATATCAATTAATCTATCAATTAAAAGCATTGGTTCTCTGTGTGGTAAAAGCTTTTCGATTTGTTCTTTATTAATACTATTTGTCATTTTTCCTTTTTAAAAAATCTTTTAAAGGCATAGCGGGATAACCCATAACCGTTATCCCATTTGGTATATTTTTAACAACTCCGCTTCCACCACCAATTTTAACATTGTTTCCTATTTTTAAATGCCCAGAGATCCCAGCTTGTCCTCCTATTGAAACATTATTACCAATAGATGTGCTTCCAGCAAAACCAACTTGCCCTGCAATCATACAATTTTCACCTATTTTAACGTTGTGAGCCATATGTACCTGGTTATCTAAAAACGAATTTGTACCAATTACTGTATCGCCAATAGATCCTCTATCTATCGTGCAGTTTGCGCCTATCTCAACATTGTCATTAATAATAACTCTTCCTATATGTGGGAATCTAAAATTTTTACCTTTGAATGGTATAAAACCAAAACCTTTAATACCAATTTTTGAACCATCTTGAATCACTACATCACTTCCAATTAAAGAATTTCTTAAAGTTACATTTGAACCAATTATACAATTTTTACCTATTTGAACATCGTGTTCAATTGTTGTGTTACTACTTATAAAGGTGTTAGAACCTATTTTAACATTTTTTCCAATAAAATTATTCTTACCAAATGTGACAGAGTCATATTCGTTTGATAATTTACTAGATTCTACCAAGGTTTTGTCAGGATAATCAATATCTGCATTTGGATAAAACATTTTAGATACTTGTGCAATAGTAAATAAAACATTTTTAACAACTATCGTAACACATTCTTTTGGTAAAAAACTTTTCAAATTGTTTGTTGTTAAACAGACAGAAGCTTTAGTTTTTTTTGCTAAATCAATATAATCAGGTGAATTCAAAAAAGTTATATTATTTTTTTCAGCTTTATCTAAAGTTTTAACATCTGTTATTAAAATATCCTTTTTTTGCACACTGAGTTCCTTTGATAATTTACTTAAATTATAAGGACCTTTTGGAACGAAAAAAGATATATCTGACATTAAAACTTAGTTTAAATCAATTGATTTTAGTTCTTTATCTAATAATTTCAAAATTTTTTCAGTTAAATCAAATTTGGAATTTGCTAAAAGAATATTTTTTTTATCTACTATCATTTCTATATTATTTTCATTCATATATTTTTGTAAAATTGGATTTAAGGTTTTAATAAGTTTGGCTCTAGCTTCATTCTTTTTGTTTAGCCACACGTTAGATGCATTACGTCTTTTTTTTTGATAATTAATATTTTTTTCTCTTAATAGATTAAGTTTTTTTTTGTAGTCCTCGTTGGAGATAAGTTTTTTTTTTGAAATTAAATCAGACTCTTCTTTTTTAAGAGAAACAGACTCTTTTTTTAACTTTTCATTTTCGTCATCAAACTTTTTCTTCAAAAAAGTTTGTGCTTTTTTTCCTGCTTTGCTGTTATTTAATATGTGTTTTATATCAACAAAATATACATCTGATGCTACAGCTTGGTTAAAAAAACCAAAGGTGAATATAATAATAAATAATATTTTTATAACTTTCATATTAAAATGATGTTCCTATTTGAAATTTAAATTGCTGGGTTTTATCACTTTCTGCTGAGGATAGATCTTGAGCAAAAACAAAGTTTAATGGGCCGATTGGGGTATATATATTAGTTGCTACACCTACAGCTGACCTTATAGTGCTTGATTGTCCAATTTTAGAATCATAATCAACATGCCATAGGTTTCCTACATCTAAAAAAGCTGCTACATCTGTTTGTGTGGCATCAGGTAATAAATTTGGTAGTGCTGCCTCAAAATTCATTGCTAATGCATAATTACCACCTATATAGTCTCCAGAGTCTACTGGTCCAATTTTTCTATTTTCAAAACCTCTTAATCTTTTTGCAGGAATGTGTATTCGTTTACTTAATCTAACATCATCTTCGACAGCTACGATTCCAGCTGCATAAAATTTAAAAGCTCCTAAGACATTTTCATTAAAACTATGATATTTGCTTAGAGTAAATCTATTAAATACAGATGAGTTTTCCTCAACATATAAGGGAAATTTTTGTGCAAATCCAATAATTGATCCACTTGTAGGCATAAATCTTCTATCCCTTGTGTCTTTTTCGACTCCATATCCAAAGGATAAGTCTGTAAACGTCCCGGCTTGTTTCTTAAGACGTTCAGAAGCTGTTCCATCAACCGTCATATCATCAAATGATAATTCAAGACTCGGTGATAAAAAAATATCATCGTACTGCTCAAATCTAGTCCCAATATTTAATTGTGTTAAGGTATTTTCATATCCAGAATTTGGTCTATCTGTCTTTTTACTTGCGAGACCATACTCAAGAGAGTTTCCCGAAAAATTATAGTTTGGATTTATAATTGATATTCCTCCCCTTAAAGCACTTTCAGAAGCTTCTATAGAGGTATCAACAATAAGTCCTTTACCTAAGTAATTATTTTCTGTTAAAGAAAAAGACACTGTTGTTCCGTCTGTACCGGTTCCTGCACCAGCAGCAATTTCACCTGTTGGCATTTCCTCCACTATTATATCCATAACCTTTACATTATTTGATGAACCATCAGATACTTTGTAATTTACTTTTTTAAAAATATTTTTTGATCTTAATTTTGATATAGATTTGTCAAGTTTAATTTTACTGAAGGGATCCCCCTCATCTAAAATTAATTCTGATCTTATGACTGAGTCATTTGTTACAGTATTTCCCTGAATATTAATTCTTTCTACGATTACTTTAGGACCTTCGAAAATTTTGAATTCTAAGTCAACAAAGTTTCCATCAATAGTTTCTGACACCGAATGAGTTACAAATTGAAGTTCATTATCATCTATCAGTTCATCAATACTTTCAAGTATTTTTGTTATCTTAAAGGGTGAATAATATGTTCCTGCAAACTTTTTAAAGTCTTTCTCTAAAATTTTGAAAATCTTTTTATCAAAAACAGGATCTATATCAGTTGAGATTTTTTTAATTCGGTATCTTTTGCCAGCATTTATATTGAATGTAAGTTCAATACCTTCTTTATCTTTAACAAACACATTACTTGATAAAATTTCAGCATCATAATAACCTTTGCTTAAGTAATAATTTTTAAGAAGTCTTTTATCTAACTCAATTCTTTGATTATTTAAATAAATATTTCGCGAGATAAATTTCCAAAACTTGGCTTCTTCAGTTGCGATTACATCTCTGAGTCTTTTTGTTTTAATTTTTTTTTCTCCTATAAAGAAGATTTTAGTAATCTTTTCTCTTTTTCCTTTATCTATAACAAATATTAAATCTAATAGATTATTACCGCCTTTTACTTCAGCAGTTCTAGCTTCTACGTTGGTGGAATAATAACCCAACTGATTATAAAACTCTTTGATTATCTCAACATCTTTTTTAACATCATTTTTAATAAAAGAAGATTTTTCTTTTAATGTCATAAAATTTAAAAGAGCTTTTGTGAATTTTTTAGTCGGCTCACCCTGTAATGTTATAGAATTAATAATGGGGTTTTCTTCAACATCTATACTTAAAATACCATTTGAAAAATTAATTGATATTTTTGAAAAAAATTTAGTGTCGTATAAATTCTTAATAATATTGTTAATTTCTTCTTGTGTGTAATCTTTATTTTTTTCAATTTCACCGTAAACAATTAGTGTTTCGTCTGAAATTCTTTCATTACCCGATATTACAATCTTATTAAGTTTTTCAGCTTTTAGTGTTGATGTGAAAAATGTGAAAATCAATAAAACTATATAAAAGATATTAAATATTTTTTTCATAATTTTTTGATATAATTTCTAGAGTTTTTTTTCGTGCCCAATTATCAATTTTATAAATTTCATTTATATTAGGTACCTTTTTTACAGCATATTTATTGAAATCTCTATCCTTAAAAACTCTTTTTAAAGTCTCATAGATTCCATTATAGGGTATTTTATTTTTTACAAAACTATCAACTAAAATTTCATTGCTAGCATTGAGAATAATCGGACCTGATTTTGATAAATATTTATCCTTATTTAAGGTAACAATTGGAAATCTTTTTTTATCAACTTTTTCAAATTCAATATTTTTAAGTTTACCTAAAAAATTATTATTTTTTTTAATAATTTTATCAATATTAATTTTATTATTATATATAGCGTTTGATATTGGGATTTTCATATCTGTATCATGATATAGAAATTTAATCTGTCCATTTTTAAAAATAACGATTGCATGTATTAAAGATTGTGGGTGAACAATAATTTCATATTTATTTGGATTAAATGAGAATAGCCTGTGAGCCTCAACTAGTTCTAATATTTTATTCATAAGATTAGATGAATCTACTGAGATTTTTTTTCCCATATTCCAGGTTGGGTGTTTATAGGCGTCTGTAGGTTTAATTTTTTTAAATGAACTAATAGGTTTTTTTAAAAAAGGGCCACCTGAAGCTGTTATATAAATTTTTTTAATATCTATGTCTCTATAATCTTTCGTTAATTGTTTAATTGAAAAATGCTCAGAATCTATTGGGACCAATTTAGTTTTGCTTCTTTTAATTATTTTTGACAAAATATGCCAACCGCAAATTATAGATTCTTTATTTGCTAAAAGTAGTTTTTTTGATTGTTTTGCAAATTGTATTGTAGGTTCTAGACCTGCTATTCCAACTATAGCAGCGATAGTAATGTCAAACTTCAATTTGGATGGAACATTATCAAATTTGTTTAAAATTTTTGTCTTTGAGTTTTTAAATTTTCTTTTAACTTTATTATAAACAAAAAAATCTGTGACTATAAAGTACAATGGTCTATATAAGTTTATTTGATTGATAATTTCCCTAAAATTTGAGTTAGCTGAAAGTAGTATAATATTAAAACTTTTTTTATCTAAATTAATAATTTGAAGAGAACTTTTGCCAATACTTCCTGTAGAACCTAAAATAGAAATTTTTTTTTTCATGGAAATATTTTAAGAGTATACAAAATGTAACCTAAAATAACTACAAACATTAAACCATCAATTCTATCAAAAATACCTCCGTGTCCAGGAAGTAACTTCCCAGTATCTTTAATTTTTTCTAATCTTTTAAAATAAGAAATAGTTAAGTCACCTAGTTGAGCTGCCACAGAAAAAATAATCGCTAATAAAAAGAATTTAGTTTTTAAGAAGAAATTATTATCAAAACCAGTCATCAATTCCACAATTAAATCGATTACAAAAACAGAGAGTATAGAAAGTGTAAAAGACCCAACAACTCCTGCTATTGTCTTGTTGGGACTTATTTTTGATATTTTTTTTCCATTAAAAATCTTTCCAAAAACATACCCGCCAGTATCAGAAAATATTGTTAATATAATTATCCAAATTAATAAGAAAAAAGACGAAGCTGTATCATTTCTTAAAAATAAAAAAGCTAATAAAGATATAACTAAAATAACATCAATCAATATTATGGTTAGTTTTCTTTTAAAGACTGAAAAAACTTCGTAATTTCCTAATATTAAAATAGCATATAAGAATGACACAATATAATTGCCTCCTTTTAAAATAAAAAAAATTGATAAAGGAAATATTATTATAGATGTTAGTATTCTTTTTTTTAAATTATTCATATTTTTCCAAAATTCCTTTTGACCTTTTTAAAACTATTTATAATTTTAATATAATCTGTGACTTTGAAGTCTGGCCATAACTTGTCAATAAAATATATTTCAGTATAAGCCATTTGCCAAAGTAAAAAATTACTTAATCTTTTTTTTCCACCTGTTCGTATTAAAATGTCAGGATCTTTAGTATCTTTTGTATACAAATTGTTTTGAAGACTGTTAATACCTATTGGTAACTTCTTTTTCTGTACTTGTCTCACTGCATCAATAATTTCGTTTTTAGAACCGTAATTAATTGCCAAATTGACTAAAATTTTATTACATTTTTTTGTTTTTTTCATTGAGTTAATTAGTGTTAACCTAACATTTTTAGGAAGATTTCTCATATTTCCAATTATATTAATTTTAATATTATTTTTGATTAGGTTATCAATTTCTTTATAAAAATAATAATTAATTAATTTAAAAAGGAAGGTAATTTCTTTTTTAGGTCTTTTCCAATTTTCACTGGAAAAAGTGTAAAACGTTAAAGTAGGAACTTTAATTTTAATTGATGCTTTAACAATTTTTTCAATTATTTTAACTCCGTTTTGGTGACCAAAATTCCTATTTTTTCTTTTTTTTCTACCCCATCTACCATTACCATCCATGATAATAGCTATATGGTTAACTTTGTTCATAAAGTTAAAATTTCTTTTTCTTTTTCTGACAAAATTTTTTCTATAAGAGAGATATTTTCATCGGTACTCTTTTGAACATCATTTTCAAAGTTTTTACTTTCGTCTTCCCCTATTTTTTTTTCTTTTAATAAATTTTTAATGTTATCGTTAGACTCTCTTCTTACGTTTCTTATCGAAACCTTAGCTTTTTCTCCCAAATTTTTTAATACTTTTGTTAATTCTTTTCTCCTTTCCTCTGTAAGTTGGGGAATTCGAATTCTTAGAATTTGCCCATCAACTTGGGGATTGACTCCTAAATTTGATTTTTTAATTTCAGTGTCAACTAAATTGACATTATTTTTATCCCACACCTGTATTGAAATAGTTCTAGGCTCTGGGACAGTTACTGTAGCTAATTGGTTAATAGGCATCTTTTGTCCATAAACATCTATCCTTATTAAGTCCAACATGGCTGGATTTGCTCTACCGGTTCTTAATGTTGCAATATCTTTTTTATATGAAGAAATAGTTTTGCCCATTTTTATTGAAACCTCATTTTTATTAAATATTTCCATCTATCTAAATTCCTTCTCCAACTTTAAATCTTACAAAATCAATAACTTTGATTTCTCCATCATTTGAATATTGTTTCAAAAAACTACTAACTGTAATTTTAGTATCCATGATCCAGGTCTGATTAAGCAAAGTGTTTTCAGAAATAAATTTTTTAATTTTACCATTAGCGATTTTTTCAATCATTTCAGATTTTTTACCACTATTTTTTAATTCTTCTTTAATAATTTCAAGTTCTTTCTTTAAAATATCTTTATTAATTCCGTCATCGTTTATAGCAATTGGAGCTTGTGCTGCTATATGCATAGCAAGTTTATTTCCTACTTTATCTAGATTTTGATTATTATCACTTGAAAGTTTTACTATAGAAATTACTTTTCCTATATTTTTTTCTGATGAATTGTGAACATAAAAAAAATTTTTACCATTATTATTAAAATATTTACTTCGCCTAATTGTTATTTTTTCACCAATTTTTGATATTAAGGTTATAAGATTTTCCTCTACTGTTTTATCATTATTCATTTTACTTTTATTTAATTTATCTAAATCAGCTTTATTAATAAAATTAATATTTGATATTTCTTTGCAAAAGGAGATAAAATCTTTGTTTTTTGCAACAAAGTCAGTTTCGCTATTAATTTCTATTATTGAAATATTTCCATCTTTTTCGTTCACTAAAATAAGACCATCTGCAGCAACACGACTCATCTTTTTTGAAGCTTTTGCAATTCCCTTTTTTCTTAAATATTCGATTGATTTTTCAATATCTCCATTTGTTTCTGTAATTGCTAATTTACAATCTGAAAATCCAACACCTGTAATCTCTCTTAGTTTTTTAATATTATCTAAAATTTTTTTGTCTGACATTACTTTGGTTTATTTACCTAAAGTTTTTTTAGGTGTGTTACTATTTTTTTTGGATGGTTGTTCTTTTTTTTCTATTGTATTAGTTTTATTTTGAGCTTCATTGCTTATTTTATTTGTAACAATGTTTTTCTTTGCATCAATAATTGTTGATTTTAATAACTCACAGTAAAGATCAATAGATCTTCTGGCATCATCGTTGCCTGGAATTGGATGGTTTATTCCTGTAGGATCAGAATTTGAGTCCAAAACTGCAACTATTGGTATTTTTAATTTAATCGCCTCTTTTATTGCTAAAGACTCCACATTAGTATCTATTACAAAAATCATTTCAGGAATTTTGTTCATATTTGAAATCCCCCCCAATGATCTATTTAATTTATCCTTCTCTTTTTCAAGTTTAAGTATTTCTTTTTTAGTAAATCCAATATCCTCTTTGGATAAATCTTTTTCTAGTTTTTTTAATCTTTTAATTGAATTTTGAATTGTTTGCCAATTAGTAAGCATGCCACCTAACCATCTATAATTAACATAAAACTGTTCAGTATCTTTTGCTAATTTAAGAACAGTTTCTGCAGCTTGTTTTTTAGTAGAGACAATTAAAAGCTTCCCACCTGTAGATATACATTTATGAACTTCTTTCATTGCATTTTTTATTAGAACAACAGTTTGGGTTAAATCTATTATGTGAATTGAATTTTTCTCCCCATAAATGAACTGTTTCATTCTAGGATTCCATCTAAGGGTTTTGTGGCCGAGGTGAACACCAGCTTCTAATAATTGTTTTATTGATACGTTAGGTATATTCATAATTTTCCGGTTAAACCACCACAGCTTTCCTTTCGGACCGGTGGGCAATTGCCCTTTGCTGTGTGCGAAATTAAATGTTTTTTATATTCTTTCTAATTGAAAATCAAGATGTTAAAAACTTATTTTTTTAATATATTCTTTATTTTTAAGAGCACTAAGCTTGCTTAAATTAAATTTTCTACGATTTTTAAGTGAAAAAATATACATTTTTGAATTTCTATTAACTTTCAATTGAATTTTTGTTTCTCCATTATCGCTGAGTAAACTTTTTAGATCTTCCATATTGGTTTTTCCGTTTATTTCTATAGTTACATTGTCATACGATTTATTAATAAAGTCATTAATTGGTAATATATTTTTAATATTTATTCTTCTTGAATTTATAAGGTCTTTTGAACTGTCCTTTTGCAAAGTAATTAAAAATGAATTAGCGGTTTTTAATATTTCTCTATTAGCAATTAATAAATCAGAAAATAGAAATAACTCATATTCACTTTTTAAATCAGAAAATTTAATTATAGCAAATGGGGTTCCTTTCGCGCTTTTTTTCTCTTGAATAGACATGATAGTGCCAGCTACATATCCATTGGTTTCAGAGCTTTCAACATAATTTAAAAAAGATTTTATTTTAAATTCTCCAAAGTGATCTTTATAAACATTAAGTGGATGGTCAGACATATAAAATCCAATGGACTGAAATTCATTTAATAAAATATCTTTTTTTGAATCGTTTTCTTTATTTTCTATTTTAAATACAGTTTCATCGCTTTCTAGTTTATTAGAAAATAAACTAGTTTGATTACTGATTTTTTCTTCCCATAAAGTTTTGTTGAACTGAATAATTTTGGGTATAGCTTTTAATAATGACCCTCTATCACTAAACAACTCATCAAAAGCACCGGCTTTAACTAACCCTTCAAGTTGTAATTTATTGATATCTTTTGGATTAACCCTTTTTATAAAATCATTTATTGTTTTAAATTTACCATTTTTTTTTCTTTCTTTTATAATATTTGAAACAGCCTCTTTGCCAACACTTTTTATAGCTGACAATGCATAATAGATTTTACCTTTTTCTGATATAAAATCTGCATAAGATTTGTTTATTGATGGTCGAACTATTTCGATTTTAAGTCTTTTAAGTTCTTCTACAAATTCTCTTAATTTATCTGTATTTGATAATTCAGTAGACATAGTTGCTGCAATAAAATCTTCTGGATAATATTTTTTTAAATACGCAGTTTGGTAAGCTATTAAGGCATATGCGGCAGCGTGACTTTTGTTAAAACCGTATTCAGCAAATGGCTTAATTTTTTGAAATATAAATACCGCTATATCTTTACCTATACCATTTTTTGTAGCACCATTGATAAATTTTTCTTCTTGTTTTTCTAATTCTTTCCTTTTTTTCTTTCCCATTGCTTTACGTAAAATATCAGCCTCTCCAGGAGAAAAATTTGCTAATTTTTGAGCTATTTGCATTACCTGCTCTTGATAAATAATTATACCATACGTTGGCTTTAAAATTTTTTCTAGACTCTCATGAATGTAATCAGGTTTTTTTAAACCATTTTTACAATCATTGTAAATTGGAATATTATTCATAGGTCCTGGTCTATACAAGGCTACCAATGCTATTATATCTTCAAATTTATTTGGCCTCATTTGTTTTAAGGAAGATCTAACACCTGAGCTTTCAAGCTGAAAAAGTCCAGTGGTTTCTCCTGTTGAAAGCATTTCATAAACTTTACTATCTGTTAATGAAATTTTACTTATATCTAAATCTATATTTTTACTTTTTAAAATTTTAATAGTTTTGCTAATCAGTGTTAATGTATTTAGTCCAAGTATGTCAAATTTAACTAAGCCAGCATTTTCTGAGGAGTGCATATCAAATTGTGTTGATGGTAAAAGTAGTTTTGAACTATTATCTCTGTACAGAGGAACTTCCTCAGATAGTTTCTCTCCTGTTATAACTACTCCTGCAGCATGAGTTGCAAGGTTTCTGTTGAGACCCTCAAGCTTTAATGAGAGTTCAATTAACTTTTTGACTTTAGGATTGTTTTTTTCTTCTTGTTTAAATCTTGGCTCTCGATCAATAGACTCCTGCAAACTTAATGGTCTGGATGGATCAAAAGGTATCATTTTACAAATTTTATCTACATGTCCATAAGGTAAGCCTAATACCCTTCCAATATCTCTCAATGCCATTCTGGCTTTTAATTTACCAAATGTAATAATGTGAGCTACACCATTTTTGTACTTAGATTTTAGATAATTAAAAATTAAATCTCTTTTTTCTTCGCAAAAATCTATATCGAAGTCGGGCATTGATATCCTGTCTGGATTAAGGAATCTCTCAAAAATTAGACCAAACTCTATTGGATCTAGGTCTGTGATATCTAAAGAATAAGCTACTAATGAACCAGCTCCAGATCCTCTTCCAGGACCTACGGGAATATCGTTTAATTTTGCCCACTTAATATAGTCAGAAACAATTAAAAAATAACCTGAGTAATTCATTTTATGAATTATACTTAATTCATGTGATAACCTATCAAGATATTTTTTTTCGATTTTTTCTAAATTTGCTTGGTCTTTGTTTTTTAAAATAAAATTTTCTAATCTATTCTTTAAACCTTCGTTAGACAGAAATGTAAGTTCATCATTTTCGTTACGAGAGTTAGAAATTTTTATAGATGGTAGGATAGGTTTAGATTTTTTTACTTTAAAACTAAATCTGAAAGGAAAATTATAGTTATTTTCAAGGGCTTCTGGAATATCAGAATATAACTTGGTTATTTCCTCGTTGGGTCTGAAATAATGATTATCTGAATATTTTCTTCTATTGGTTTCATTGACATATGTCTTTTCACCAATACACAGTAATGCGTCATGAGCTTCGTACATATCTTTATTAATGTAAAAAACTTCTTGCGATGCAATAAGAGGGATATTTTCATTTTCAGATAAATTTAAAAATATATCTTCTAACTTGGACTCGCCTTTGTCATTGTGTCTTTGAATTTCTAAATAAAAAGAGCTAGAAAAGTTTTTTTTTATAATTGAAGCAAGTTTATTTAAATCATTAATTTTATTTGTTTTGACTAAATTATTAAATAGTGAGTCTATGCCTCCGCTTAAAACTAATAAGTCGTTAGAGTTATCAAATAAATCGTCTAATGAGCATGTTGGAACGAGATTCTCTTTGGTTTCCAAATAACTTTTAGATGACAATTTAACCAAATTATTATAGCCCTTTTCGGTTTTGGCAAAAATTGGCAATTTACCAATTGTCTCATTGAATTTAAAATTAATTTGCGTTCCAATAATAGGTTGGGTACCTGCTTTACTTATAGCTTCAGAAAATTCTAAAGCCCCACAAAGATTTAAGCTATCACTTAAACCCAACGATTTTATTTTATTTTTTTTACAATACTCTGCTAAATCTTCTATTTTGATGGCACCTTCGCAAATTGAATATTGGGTATGTACTTTAAAATTATTAAATTTTATTTTTGCATCAGACATTGGCTCTTTTTATATCACCATCACTAATGCTTAAAGCATAATCAGCTTTTTTTGCTAATTCTCTATTATGAGTTGCAATTAATATTATTTTATTTTTTTCTCTTAACTTCAAAAAATAGGAGAATATATCTTTAGCATTTTTATTATCTAGATTGCCAGTAGGTTCATCGGCAAGGATTATTTTAGTTTCCGCAATAAGAGCTCTTGCAATTGCAACTCTTTGTTGTTCACCACCGGACAAATCGGATGGAAAATGATTTAGCCTATGACCCAAATTTACTTTTTTTAAAAATTTTTCGGCAATTAGAATAGATTTTTTATATTTTTCATCTCGTATAATTAATGGCATAGCTACATTCTCTAAGGCGGTAAAATCAGATAACAAATTATTATTTTGAAAAATTATTGAAATATCCTCTCTTATTAACTTATTTTTTTCTTCATCATTAATATCTGTGATTGATTTACCAAAAATAAAAATTTTACCATTTGTTGGCGCATCCAATAATGATATTAAATGCAAAAAAGTTGATTTACCTGAACCGGATGGGCCTAGTATAGCAATTACTTTTCCAGTTTCGATCTTAAGATTTATATTTCTTAAGACTGTTATTTTTGATCCATTATTTACAAAGTTTTTCGATAAATTCTTTATTTCAATGATTTTTTTAGTCATATTTTAATGCTTTTATAGGTTCTATTTTGGTCACAGCAAGTGAGGGAAATAATGATGCTATTATAGAAGTAACTATTGAAAAACCTGAAATTAATAAGATAGAGCTAAGACTAATTTCGCTCGGCATTTCTGTTAAAAAATAAACATCCTCAGGAAATATTTGTAAGTTAAAAGTATTAGACAGAAATAATCTTATACTCTCAATATTAAAAGAAAATAATACACCAAATATAAGACCTGTTATTGTAGCTGTAAAACCAATTATAAATCCTGTCAGAAAAAAAGATTTAATAATAGATTTTTTTGATAATCCTAATGATTTAAGAATAGCAATTTCTTTAGTTTTATTTTTAATTAAAATTGTTAATCCTGAAACAATATTGAAAGCAGCAACTATAATTATTAATGTTAGTATTAAAAACATTACATTTCTCTCAACTTTCAGAGCTGAAAAAAAAGACTTATTTTGATCTGCCCAAGTACTTACATAATAATTGGGATTTATATTCTGTATTTCATTTTTATATTTATATGCATTTAATGGGTCTTTTAAAAATATTTCTAAACTAATTTTGTCCGAATCTTTTCCAAAAAAAGATAAGGAGTCATTTAAGTGTAGAAATGAAACACTTCGATCAAATTCATAAAGGCCACTGCTAAAAACTGCAGCAATCTTAAAAGATGATTGTCTTGGTATTTTCCCTAAAGGAGTGGTCATTGAATTAGATGACATTATGTTTATGATATCGCCAACAACAACTCCTAATTCAATAGCGAGATATTTTCCAATTATAATACTGCCGTTTGTAAAATTAGTGATTTGACCATCTATTATATTTGTATTTAATAAATCAATATTACTAATCTTTTTAGGATCAATACCTCTTATTAATACACCTTTGGCGCTATTGTTATTTAGAATTACTGCTTCTCCATTTAATGTTTTAATAATTTTAAAGTTTATATAGTTATTTGAAATTTCATTATAATAATTCTCAGTAATATTTTTTGAATACGGTTTTATAGTTATATGTGAATTAAAACCTAATATCTTATTCGTAAGCTCTGTTCTAAAACCATTCATAACAGACATAACTATGATAAGTACTGCAACACCAAGCATTATGCCTAAAAAAGAAAAAATAGATATAATTTTTAAAAAACCTTCTTTTTTTTTGGGTTTTAAATTTCTTGATGTAATTAATTTTTCAACGTCTGTAAACAATTTATTTTTTTATTTTTTTTATAATTTGATTTAAATCTAACATTTGAGAATCTGAATTAATCTCCTTAAATTCAAATAGTTCATTGGACGATTTAGAGCCAATAATAATTTGAAAAGGGATTCCTAATAAATCATGTTTTTTAAATTTGTTAGAAATATTTTCATCAACGTCATCTAAGAGAGCATCTAAATTATTTTTTTTCAATTCGTTATAAAGTTTTTTAGCTTTTTCTAAATTAGATGTGTCATTTTTGTTAATTGAGGGAATAATAACAACATCAAATGGTGAAACGGACTTAGGCCATTTCATTTTATTGTCTATATATTTTGCTTCAATTATTGCAGCTACCAATCTTGAAACACCAATTCCATATGAGCCCATTTTAACAAATATTTTTTTTCCTTCTTTTGTATCAACCGAACAGTTCATAGGTTTTGAGTATTTGTCTCCAAAATAAAATATATGTCCGACCTCGATGCCTTTGGTTTTTATTTGGTTTTCTTTTTTTACATTTTTATCAAATTCTGATGATTTATATTTTTCGTCGGTAACGGCATAATATTTAGAAAAATCATTCCTCATTTTATCTAATGATAATTTTTCATTCTTGTATTTATCTATTGAAATATCAAAAACCATTTTGTCAGCATATATATTACTCTCTCCAGTTTCGGCTAAAATTATAAATTCATGAGATAGGTCACCGCCTATTGGTCCGGTTTCAGCTTTCATTGGTATTGATTTTAATCCTAACCGCTGGAATGTTTTTAAATATGCATAAAACATTTTATTATAAGTAAATGCCGCCTCATTTTCGTTTAAATCAAATGAATATGCATCCTTCATATAAAACTCTCTACATCTCATAATGCCAAAACGTGGTCTAAGTTCGTCTCTGAACTTCCACTGTATATGATAAAAAATTTGCGGCAATAATTTGTATGATTTAACACTTGATCTAAATATTTCTGTAATTTGTTCCTCATTTGTTGGTCCATAGAGCATTTCTCTTTTTTGACGATCAGATATTCTTAACATTTCCTCTCCATAATCATCATATCTTCCACTTTCTTTCCATATGTCAGCTGATTGTATAGTTGGCATTAACATTTCTTGAGCACCAATTTTATTCTGTTCTTCTCTTACAATTTTTTCAATTTTTTTCATTACTTTAAACCCAAGTGGTAACCATGAATAAATACCAGTAGAAGATTGTTTTATCATACCCGTTCGAAGCATCAGTTGATGAGATTTTATTTTAGCCTCAGCGGGCAAATCCTTTGTAATTGGTACAAATAGTTTTGATAATAACATTATAATCGAGCAATATTAATATTAGTAAAAGGTTTTTTTCCTGTTTTTTCTTTAATTAATTTTCTACAATTTTGTTTAATTGTTTCAATGAGATTTTTCTCTTGATTTTTATTTTTCATTGAAAATGACCTACAGGTACTAAAAATATTATCTTCCATTTCAAATATAATTTTTTCATCAAAATTATTTTCTGGTATTCCCCTATAAGAAATTATAGGCTTATTTAGTTTGCCGCTATTATTTAATATTAACGTTATTTCTAGATACCCATTTAAAGATAAATTTCTTCTCTCTTTGATTGACTGTGAGTTTTCGCCTACTGCAATATTGCCATCTAAATACATTTTTCCGGAAGGTGCTTTATCAATAACTTCAGGATTTTGTCCTGGAAAAATTCTCACAATATCTCCATCTTCAATTCTGAGAGCATGAGGGATCTGCATTTCTTTAGCAAACTTTATATGTTCATTCATGTGTCTATGTTCCCCGTGAACAGGAATTATAGAATCAGGTTTAACCCAGTTATACATATCCTTCAAATCTTCTCTATTAGGATGTCCAGAAACGTGAACAAAATCTGTTTCCTCAGTAATAAGTTCAATTTCTTGCCTCACTAAGTCGTTATGAAGTGAATATAATTTTTTTTCGTTTCCTGGAATAATTTTTGATGAGAATATTACTGTATCGCCTTTTTCAATAAATACGTCTGGGTGAATACCTTTAACAATTCTTTTCATGGCACCCATAGGTTCTCCTTGACTTCCAGTGCATAAATAAACTAATTTTTCTCTAGGAAAATTTTTACTTTCTCTAGGATCAATTGGATTTGTGATATTCTGTAAGTATCCACACTGTTTAGCTGCTTTAAATATTCGATTCATTGACCTTCCAACTAAACAAACTTGTCTATTGATTTTTTCGGCGCAATAAAAAATGGTTTCCATTCTTGCAACATTAGAAGCAAATGAAGTTACAATAATTCTTTTTGATTTAAGGGACATTATTTTCAGAAGACTTTCTCTAACGTCAAGTTCAGAACCGGCTCTTCCAGGACTAAAAATATTTGTTGAGTCACAAATCATAGCTAAGACCTTATTATTTCCAATTTCTTTAAGTTTTTTTTCGTTTATTTTCTCCCCAATTAATGGGTTTGGGTCAATTTTCCAATCACCTGTATGCAAAATCATACCTGCTGGTGTTTTTATACTTAACCCATTAGGTTCCAAAATTGAATGAGTTAAACTAACGAATTCTATATTAAACGGGCCTAATTCTATTTGGCCATTTAATTTTACAATTTTTAAAAAATTTGAAATATCTATTTTTTTTTCTTTAAATTTTTCTTGAATAAGCACTGAAGTAAATGGAGTAGCATATATATTGCATTTTAAATCTGGCCATATGTGTGATATTGCACCTATATGGTCTTCGTGTGCATGTGTTAAAACAATTCCTAACAAATCATTTTTTTTATCAATTATATAGGCAGGATCTGGATAGATTAAATCTATGCCTGGAACAGAGTCATCAGCAAAACTTACTCCAGTATCAACAATGATCC
This sequence comes from uncultured Pelagibacteraceae bacterium, assembly GCA_902570785.1. Taxonomy (GTDB): domain Bacteria; phylum Pseudomonadota; class Alphaproteobacteria; order Pelagibacterales; family Pelagibacteraceae; genus Anoxypelagibacter. The sequence continues at coordinate 101,539 of CACFZK010000001.1, forward strand.
ATTGTTGACTTTCTTCATTTCCATAAGCATATAAGTTCATGTTTCCACCGATTTGACCTGATCCACCTAATGGACAAAAAATTAATTCATTTTTATTCATATTAAAAATTTTTTATAAATTTCTATAATTCCTAAGATCGTAATATTTTTTTCTATTTTCACTTTTTTAATTAGACGGTTTTTAAAAAAATTAGCATATCCCCCAGTTAATATTAGATTTGAACTTATACCATTTTTATTATGTATTTTTTTTAAAATATTGTTTATTAAACCTTCATAACCCCAATAAAAACCTGATGACAGTGCTTCGTTTGTGTTTTTGCCATAACTTTTTGGATATTTTTTAAATTTAAAAGGCGGTAATAGTGCAGTTGAGGAATGTAAATTTTCAATAGAAAGTTTAATACCAGGGGCTATTACACCGCCATCATAAACGCCTTTTGACTTAATAATATCAAAAGTGGTGGCAGTACCGAAATCAATAACAATACAATTTGACTTAAATTTGAAATATGCACCAATTGAATTAGCTATACGATCTGAACCAAGTTGAGAATATTTTTTAATATTGAATTTCATTATATTTTTTAAATTAAAGTTTTTGATTTCATAAACTTGCATTTTTTTCTTTTTAAAAATAAACTTAATTTTTTTAAAAACTTGAGGAACTACACTTGAAAAAAGAACTTCCTTATTAAAATTTTTTTCACTTATATTTTTAATTTTTGAAGTCAATTCTTTTTTTAAATTTGAGCTTTTTGAGTTAAATAAATAAGTGTTTTTTATTCTAAATTTTTTATCTATTTTACAAATCTTTATATTGGTGTTTCCTATGTCTCCAACTAAATAGTTCATTTTTTTAATTCTGTTTTGAGGATTTCATTTACTAATTTTGGATTAGCCTTACCTGCTGAAATTTTCATTACTTCACCTATAAAGAAACCAAACAATTTCACTTTTCCTAACTTGTACTCTGAGACTTTTTCAGAGTTTTTATCTATGACTTTTTTTACAATTTTTTTAATTTCTTCAGGATTACTTTGTTGTTTTAGACCCTTTTCCTCAATAATCTTGTCTGCCGGAGAACCAGTTTTGACCATAATTTCAAAAACTTCTTTTGCTATCTTTCCTGAAATATTTCCGGAAGAGATTTGATTAATCAAAATGGCTAAATTCTTTGGTGAAACGGGTGACTCTTTTATTTCAATATTTTTTTCATTTAAAATAGCAAAAAGTTCCACAATAATCCAATTTTTTGCAAGTTTAATGTCTGCAGTTTTAATTACTTCTTCAAAGAATTTAGAAACATCAATTTCAGAAACAAGGACATTGGCTTCATAGGGTGAAAGATTGAATTTTTTTATGTACCTATCTTTTTTTTGATCTGGGAGCTCTGGCAATTTCTTTTTTAAATTTTCTACAAAGGATTTCTCAATTTTTAAAGGAAGTAAATCGGGATCTGGAAAGTACCTATAATCATGGGCCTCTTCTTTTGATCTCATTGATCTGGTCTCTTTTTTTTTGGTATCAAAAAGCCTTGTTTCTTGGTCAATTGATCTACCTGACTCTAATAATTCAACTTGTCTTTTTGCTTCAGAATCAATTGCCATTTCCATAAATTTTATTGAGTTTACGTTTTTAATTTCACATCTGGTCCCAAATTTAGTTTCACCTTTTTTTCGAACAGAAACATTAACATCCGCTCTTAAGGATCCTTCTTGCATGTTGCCATCACATGTACCTAAATATCGCATTATTGATCTGAGCTTTTTAACATAAGAATTTACTTCTTCGGGTGATCTAAGATCTGGCTTACTCACAATCTCCATTAAAGCAACACCTGATCTATTTAAATCAACATAAGTATTATCGGGACTTAAGTCATGAATACTTTTGCCCGCATCTTGTTCTAAGTGTAATCTTTCTATTCCAATTTTTTTACTTCCGTATGGCATATCAAGATTTATCTCCCCTTCTCCAACAATGGGATTTTTATATTGTGAAATTTGATAACCAGCTGGTAGATCAGCATAGAAATAATTTTTTCTATCAAATATGGAGTCTAAGTTAATTTTTGCATTTAATCCTAAACCGGTTTTGACCGCTTGTTCTATACAATACTCATTTATTACAGGAAGCATCCCTGGAAAGGCTGAGTCTACTAAACTTACTTGTGTGTTTGGTTTTCCGCCAAATTTCGTTGAAGAACCAGAAAACAGTTTAGAGTCTGAAACTACCTGAGCATGTACCTCTAAACCAATAATTACTTCCCAATTATTTTTTTCAGTTTTTATAAAATAATTAAATTTGTCTTTCTCCATTAATTTTCCCACCACCTATTTATTGAATTTTTAAAATTAATAGCTTTTTCCATTGTTAAAGCGATATTTAAAATTGTTTGCTCATCCAAAGCTTTTGCGATTAATTGTAAACCCATTGGGTAACCCCTGCTATCTACTCCACCAGGTATAGAAATTGCGGGTATACCTGCTAAATTAACAGGCACTGTAAATATATCATTTAAATACATTGAGATAGGATCATTAGTTTTTTCTCCAAATTTAAATGCAGAACTTGGTGTAGAAGGTGTAAGAATAGCATCCACTTTTTTAAAACTCTCGTCAAAATCATTTTTAATTAATTTTCTTACCTTTTGTGCCTTTAAGTAATAAGCATCGTAATAACCAGAGGATAAAACATATGTTCCAATTAAAACTCTTCGTTTTACCTCTCTACCAAATCCTTCACCTCGAGTATTTTCGTACATTTCTATAAGGTTTTTACCTTTTTTAGATCTATACCCATACTTTACTCCATCATATCTGGCTAAATTTGAAGACGCTTCTGCAGGCGCAACTATATAATAAGTTGGTAATGCATAATTAGTGTGTGGTAGTGATATGTTAACTATGGTGGCACCTGATTTTTTTAAAATATCTATCCCTTTATTCCAAATATTATCAATTTCTTTTGGCATATTATCAATCCTGTATTCTTTAGGTATCCCAATTTTTAAACCTTTTACATTTTCTTTTAAATTTTTTGAATATTGTTCTTTTTTTTTATTAATAGAAGTTGAGTCTTTCGGGTCATATCCAGACATAGCTTCAAGTAATAAAGCACAATCCTCAACATTTTTTGTCATAGGACCTGCCTGATCTAAAGATGAAGCAAAAGCGACTATTCCCCATCGTGAACATAATCCGTAAGTAGGTTTTAAACCTACTGTGCCTGTAAAAGATGCTGGTTGTCTTATTGAACCACCTGTATCAGTACCAATTGTAGCTGGTGTTAAATTTGCTGCTAAAGCACTTGCAGATCCACCGGACGATCCGCCAGGGACTAAACTTTTTCCTATTGGGTTTATTGTATTACCGAAATAGCTAGTTTCATTTGAAGACCCCATAGCAAACTCATCACAATTTAGTTTTCCTAAAATTATAGCGCCCTCCGACCATAAATTATTTGTTACGCTAGACTCATATGCTGGTATAAAATTTTCGAGAATTTTACTTCCAGCAGTTGTTTTAATATTTTTTGTACAGAATAAATCTTTAACTGCAAGTGGAATGCCAGGAAGTAATCCTTTGTAATTTTTCTTTTTATCAAAGTTTTTAGCATCTTTAAGACTTTTTTCGAAACAAGTTGTAATAAAGGAATTTAATTTTTTTGCCTTTTCAATATTTTCAATAAAAAATTTTGTTACCTCTAATGAAGATATTTTTTTTGTTTTAATTAAATTTGCAATTTGGGTAAGGGTGTTTTGGTTTAGATCTGACATATTTATTCAACAACTTTTGGTACAATAAAAAAGTCTTCATTTTTATCAGGTGAGTTTTTTAGTATTTCATCTTTTATCTTACCATCATTGACCTTGTCTTTTCGTGGTTCAAGTGATTTATTAACTATTGAGTTTAGTGGTTTTACATTATTAGTATCTAATTTATTCAGCTGCTCAACAAATTTCAATATTGATGCTAAATCATTTGATAAAGACTCTAAATTTTTATCATCTAGTGAGATTCTCGATAGTTTGGCAACTTTTTTAACTTGGTTTTTATCAATAGACATCTATAAACTATGTTTTAGTTTGTTTAGAAAGTGATGTAAAATATAACATATTCATGGAAGATATAGAAGATTTTAAGAAATCTATAGGAAAGAAATCTCGATTATTAGGTATTGACCCAGGTAAAAAAAGGGTTGGAATAGCTATATCAGATGAAAATAAACTGGTGTCAACACCATTAAAAACAATCATAAAAAAAAATAACACTAATGTGATAAATGATATTTTAGAGATAATAAAAGAAAACAACATCAAAGGAATCGTCGTAGGTAATCCAATAAATATGGATGGTTCAAAAGGTCCGTCTTCTCAATCGGCAAAAGATTTTGCTAAAAATCTATCAAATAATATTTCGATACCCATCGTCATGTGGGATGAAAGATTGTCAAGCCAAGGAGCATTCAATTTATCGAGTAATTTAGGTATAAATACATCCAAAAAAGTTAAAAAACTAGACCAAAACGCTGCCTCATTTATATTACAAGGCGCAATTGATTATATAATCAGATAAATAACTTGCTAAGATAGCACAAAAGGCCTATAGAGTTAATTTTAATGGCTATTATAAAAAAGTTTTCAGCTGTTAAAAAAGTCCAAGAACATCTCTTAGGAATCCAAAATCTTTCCATTAAAGAAGCTAATCTCATATTAGATGAAGCAAAAAATTTCATAAAATTAAATAGAAGTGCTTCTAAAAAAATGGATTTACTAAGAGGAAAAACACAAATAAATTTATTTTTTGAACCGTCAACTAGAACACAAAGTTCGTTTGAATTAGCTGGTAAAAGATTAGGCGCTGATGTGATGACTATGAATGTAGGAAATTCATCTTTAAAAAAGGGAGAAACTATATTGGATACCGCAATGACTCTAAACGCCATGCATCCAGACATTATCGTGGTAAGACATCAGGAATCTGGTGCACCAAATCTATTATCTCAAAAAGTTAATTGTGCTGTAATAAACGCTGGCGATGGATTAAGAGAGCACCCAACTCAAGCACTTTTGGATGCATTAACTATAAAAAATAGAAAAGGAAAAATTGAGGGACTTAAAATTGCAATCTGTGGCGATATACTTCATTCTAGAGTAGCAAGATCAAATATCTACTTATTAAACATGTTGGGCGCAGAAGTAAATGTTATAGCTCCAAAAACTTTAATACCTGAATCTATCTCTAAGCTTGGAGTAAAAAGTTTTACAAACATGAAAGAAGGTTTGAAATCTTGCGATATCGTAATGATGCTGCGATTGCAGAATGAGAGAATGAGTGGATCATTTTTACCATCTAAAAGAGAGTATTATGAATATTTTGGACTAACACCAGATAAACTAAAACTTGCAAAAAAAGATGCCTTAATAATGCATCCAGGACCAATGAATAGAGGTGTAGAAATAGACACAAAATTAGCTGATGATATTAATGTAAGTTTAGTAAAAGAACAGGTGGAATTAGGAGTTGCTGTAAGAATGGCATGCTTGAAACTATTTTGTAAATAATAATGAAAGAAAAATATTTTATAAATGCAAGAATAATTGATCCCTCTCAAAATATAGATGAGATTGGCGGATTAGTTGTTGGATCAGATGGTAAAATTAAATCAGTAGGTAAAAATGTTAAAAAAGATAATATTTCTTCAAAAGCTGATAAAATTGATTTGAAAGGAAAAGTTTTGATACCTGGAATTGTAGATATGAAAGTTTTTATTGGCGAACCTGGTTATGAATATAAAGAAAATTTTAGAAGTTTAAGTAGTGCTGCTTTATCAGGTGGTGTGACCTCTGTAGTATCAATGCCAAATACAAGTCCAGTAATAGACAATGTCTCTATGGTTGATTTTATTCTAAGAAGAGGTAGGGATAAAGCTGGTATTAATATTTATCCATCAGCAACACTTACAAGAAATATGGATGGAAAATTAATGACAGAATTTGGTTTGTTGTCAAAAAAAGGAATAGTTGGATTTACAGATGCAACTAAGACTATTCAAAATCCTGAAATAATGTCTAGAATAATGAACTATGCTTCAGATCTTGATGTTTTAATAATGCAGCACCCTGAAGATCAAGAACTCTCAAAGGGTAGATGTATTAGTGAAGGCGAGGTTTCTACAAGACTGGGCTTGCAGGGAATACATCATATTGCAGAAAAAATTATTATAGAAAGAGATTTGTCTCTTTTGGAAGAGTATCCTTGCAGATATCATATATCTCAGTTGTCATCTGCAAAATCAGTTGAGGTTATAAAAAAATATAAAAAAAATGGTCTTAAGTTTACTGCTGGAGTTTCAATAAATAATCTCTCTTTAAATGAAAATGATATTGGGGATTTTAAAACTTTTTTAAAAATTTCCCCTCCTTTAAGGAAAGAAAATGACAGAAAAGCATTAATTCAAGGTGTTAAGGATGGCGTGATAGATGTAATAGTCTCTGATCATAAGCCTGAGGACGAGGAGAGTAAAAGGCTTCCATTTGCACAAGCTGCTGAAGGATCTATTGGGATTGAAACCCTTTTGTCTCTAGCTCTTGAACTATATCATAATGGATCTCTACCTTTAAAAAAGATAATAGAAACTATTACTTGTAACCCAGCAAAAATATTAAAAATCGATAAAGGGACACTAAAAAAAGGTTCTGATGCTGATTTATGTATTTTTGATCTTGATCTACCATGGAAAGTGGAAGTTTCAAAATTAAAATCAAAATCTAAAAATGCTGCTATAGAAAATAGAAAACTTCAAGGAAAAGTTTTAATGACCTACCTTAAGGGAGAAAGTGTTTTTAATTAATTGTGTCTACTGAAGTTTTAATTGTATTCATATCGTCTTACATACTAGGTTCAATTCCCTATGGACTAATTTTAACTCAAATTTTCATAAAGAAAGATATAAGAAAAATTGGATCAAAAAATATAGGGGCTACAAATGTTTTGAGGACGGGTAATAAATCTATTGCTATCTTAACTTTATTACTAGATATTTTAAAAGGTAGTGCAGCAGTGTTAATTACTAAGGTTTATTTTCCAAATTTAATTTTTTTGTCAGGTCTTGCAGCATTTCTTGGACATATATTTCCAGTTTGGTTAAAATTCAATGGAGGCAAAGGTGTTGCAACCTATCTTGGTATACTGCTTATTTTGTCACTTAAGCTTGGATTGGTTTTTTGTTTGTCTTGGATACTTATAGCATTCATAACTAAATATTCCTCTTTATCGTCTATCATTTCGTCATTAATTATATTTGTAATTTCATTTTTGGAGATTAATTTTGAACTAAATTCATATTTGTTTATTACCTTTGTCATTATTTTATACACCCATAGACAGAATATAATTAGATTAAAAAATAAAGTCGAAGACAAAATTAAACTTTAAAATCAACACTTATTATACTTTAGTTTGACAAAAGACTTTATTTTTGACACTAAGATTAATTATAATGAATCTTGTCATAGTAGAAAGTCCTGCAAAAGCTAAAACCATAAATAAATATTTGGGTAAAGATTATAAAGTTTTGGCAAGCTATGGTCATGTCAGAGATCTTCCTTCTAAAAATGGTTCTGTTGATCCTGAAAATAATTTTAAAATGGAGTGGGAACTTGATACATTCTCAAAAAAATATGTAAAAGAAATCACTGATGCAGCAGCTGAGTCTGAAAAAATAATATTGGCAACTGACCCTGATAGAGAGGGAGAGGCTATTGCCTGGCATGTTCGTGAAATACTCGAAAGTAAAAAACTTTTGAAAGGTAAAAAAGTTGAACGAGTTGTTTTTAATGAAATTACAAAAAAAGCAGTTACAAATGGAATTAATAATCCACGGGAAATAGAGTCTCTGTTAGTTGATGCTTATATGGCTAGAAGAGCATTAGATTATCTTGTTGGTTTTAATATATCGCCAATTTTATGGACAAAACTTCCAGGATCGAAATCTGCAGGGCGAGTACAATCAGTTGCTCTTAGATTGATAACTGAAAGGGAGCATGAAATTGAACTTTTTAAACCAGAGGAGTTTTGGACTATTGCTAGTAACTTTCAGTATGATGACAAACTTATTCAATCCAAGCTGTTTGTATTTAACGAAAAAAAAATAGAAAAATTCTCTTTTAAGAAAAAAACAGACTCAGAAAAAGCTTTAAATGCAATAAAAGATCAATCATATAAAATAACTGATGTTTCCTCTAAAGTTTTTCGAAGAAATCCACTTGCACCGTTTACAACATCAACACTACAACAAACGGCATCTGGTAAATATGGTTTTGGAGCTTCTAGAACTATGCAAATTGCACAAAGACTTTATCAAGGGATAGATTTAGAGGGAGATACTATTGGTTTAATCACTTATATGAGAACAGATGGAACTAATATTTCAAAAGAGGCCATAACTGATTTTAGAAATTTTATAAATAAAGAGCATGGCAAAGAATATATTCCAGAGGTTCCGAATAATTACTCAGGAAAAAAAGCAAAGAATGCTCAGGAAGCACATGAAGCGATAAGACCGACGGATGTTAATAGAAAACCTTCTGATTTGAAAAAATATTTAAGCACAGATCAATCTAAACTTTATGAGTTAATCTGGAATAGAGCAGTATCTTCTCAAATGAATCCAGCAGAATTTGATAGAAAAAGTATTACTATTGAGTCAGAAGATAAAAAAATTCATTTTAAAGCAAACGGTTCAACGATAAAATTTGAAGGATATTTAAAAGTATACAAATTTGAGGAAAAAGACGAAGATCTTAAAAATATTTTACCTGAAGTAAAAGTTGGTGATAAGGTCTCAATAAAAGAATTAATAGATGATCAACATTTTACTGATCCTCCACCAAGATATTCTGAAGCAAGTTTAGTTAAAAAAATGGAAGAATTAGGAATTGGACGTCCTTCAACATATGCAAGCATAATATCAGTTTTATCAACAAGAAATTATGTTGAATTGTTAAATAAGAGATTTCACCCAACCGACCGAGGTAAATTATTATCTGCATTTCTCGAAAAATTATTTAGTAAATATGTGGATTATAATTTTACTGCAGATTTAGAAAATCAACTAGATGAAATTACTAGTGGCAAAATTGATTGGGTCAAAGTTTTAGGTGATTTTTGGAAAGATTTTTACTCAAACGTCGGGCAAGTTAAAGAAAAAAGGACCAGGGAAGTTCTAGATTTGCTGAATGAAAGTTTAGGTGACCTAGTTTTTGAAAGAGATGATAATGATACTATTGATAGGAAGTGCAAGCTTTGTAGTACTGGCGAACTTAGCCTTAAAAATAGTTTTAGAGGTGGAGCATTTATAGGTTGTTCTAATTATCCAGAATGTAAGTTTACAAGGCCATTATCTAAATCAAAAGCATCGCAACAAATCCATTTGGCAGAACCAAAATTAATTGGGAAAAATGATTTGGGAAAAGATATTTTTCTTAAAAATGGAAGATTTGGACCTTATTTACAATTTGAGATTGAGCCTACTGAGTTAATTAAAAATAAAACAAAAAAATCTAAAAAGAAAAAAGAAAACGAAAACTTAAAGAATGTTTCAATACCAAAGGGTTTACCAATTGAAAATGTAGATTTAGAAAAAGCCAAGTATTTATGTTCTTTACCAAAAATAATTGGTAAGCATCCTGAGTTGAATGACGATATAACTGTTAATGTTGGAAGGTTTGGTCCTTATTTAAAATGTTCAAATAAATCTGCAAGAATTGAAAACGTTGACGAATTATTTTCAATTGGTTTGAATAGGGCAATAACTTTAATTTCTGAGGCCAAACCAGGAAGAATGTCATCCTCGGAAATAAAAAATCTTGGTGATCATCCTGAAGATAAAAAACCTGTAAGAATAATGAAGGGTCAATACGGTCCATATATAAAGTACAAGTCTTTAAACGCTACAATTCCTGAAGACAAAGACCCAACTGAACTTAGTATGGAAGAAGCTTTAATATTAATTGAAAAGAGAAAAGAATACGATAAGAATAAAAAAAAGAAAAAAAAATGAGCGCTGAAAAGAATCTATCTAAACTTAATATTAATTTACCAAAAGCTCCAGATCCTGTTGGTTCTTATGTAGCTTCAAAAATTGTTGGAAACTTAATTTATATATCAGGTCAGGTGTCCTTCAATTCAAAAGGTGAGTTAACTAAAGGAAAAATTGGAAAAGAACTTAGTTTAGAACAGGGTCAAGATGCAGCAAAACTATGTGCATTAAATATTTTAGCGCAACTAAAAAAAAAGTGTGGTAATTTAGATAAAGTCAAAGGTTGTATTAAACTTACTGGATACGTAAATTCTACAGATTCTTTTATAGACCAACCAAAAGTTTTAAATGGTGCATCAGATTTAATTTCAGAAATATTTGGGGATGGTGGTAAACATACGAGAGCTGCTATTAGTGTAAGTTCTTTGCCTTTAGGTGCTGCAGTTGAAGTTGATGGTATATTTGAATTATAATTTTGGTCTTCCAACAGAATAATATTTGATATTCCTTTTTTTCAATTCAATAGGATTATATAAATTTCTCATATCGTAAATTTTAAAATTACTTTTTTTGACAATTTTTTTAAAATCAATGGATTTAAATTCGTCCCACTCAGTGTTTATTATAATTAAATCTGCTCCTAGACAAGCCTTATTTATTGAGCTAGCAAAATTTAGATTTTTCTTTTTACCAAATTCATTTTTTGGACCGGATGGATCATGGTAACTTATTTTTGCACCTTTCTTTAGTAAATAAGGTATTAAAACGAGGCTTGACGACTCCCTCATATCATCGGTGTTTGCTTTAAAAGTTACTCCTAAAACAGCAATTTTTTTATTTTTAATTTTATTATTCATAATTTTTAATACTCTTTTTGTTAATAAAATCTTTCTATTTTGATTTGATTTTATTACAGATTTCACAATTGAAAGATTGGACTTAAATTTATCAGCAATTGAAACTAAGCCCTTCGTATCCTTTGGAAAACAAGAGCCACCATAAGCTGGACCTGCTCTCAAAAATCTGCTTCCAATTCTTGCATCTGATCCCATTCCAACTGAAATATCTTCAATATTTATACCCGCTGTTTCACATAAATTTGCAATTTCATTTATAAATGTAATCTTAGTTGCTAAAAAAGCATTTGAAGCATATTTGATTAATTCTGCTCCTTTTCTTGATGTGCAAAAAAACTTTGCTCCTTTTTTAATAAGAGGTTCATATAAAAGTTCCATTTTTTTAAAGATTTTTTTATTGTTTGACCCAATAACAATTCTATCAGGATATTTAAAGTCTCTAATAGCTTCACCTTCCCTTAAAAATTCAGGATTAGATACAACATCAAATAAAGACTTCTTTACCTTTCGACTTATTATTTTTTCTATCTGATCACCAGTTGTAACTGGTACGGTTGATTTAGTAATAATAACTTTGTAACTTTTTATGTATTTTGATATTGATTTTGCGACATTAAATACTTGTGAAAGATCGACTAAATTTGATCCTTTTTTTGTTGGCGTACCAACGCAAATAAAAATTAATTGAGAGTCTTTAACTGCTTTTTCTAGATCACTTGTGAAGTCCAATCTTTTTGCTTTAAAATTATTTCTTATTAAATCATCCAATCCGGGCTCATAAATTGGTGAAATAGCATTTTTTAATTTGTTTATTTTGCTTTGGTCTTTATCTACACAGTAAACTTTGTTTCCAAGATCAGCGAAACAAGTTCCACTAACCAAGCCAACATAACCAGTTCCTATCATGCACATTTTCATATTAAATTTTTATAGATATTTTGAAATTGTAAGTCCTGATTTAATAAATCCATCCAAAGTCCCACAATCTATATATTTTCCTTTAAATATATTTCCATAAAACTTTTCATCTTTTTTTACAAGAGTCTTAATCGCGTCTGTAATATGGATCTCTCCACCTTTGCCTCTGCCCTGCATTTTTAAAACAGAAAGTATTTTTCTAGGAAGAATATATCTTCCAATTATGGCATAATTAGATGGGGCTTCACTTAATTTAGGCTTTTCAATAACCTCGTTTATTAAAAAAGAATTTTTTGTTTTGTTTTTAAATCCAAGAATACCCCATCTTGAAACTGTCCTTCTTTCTACCTTTCTAGTAGCTATAACAGAACCTTTAGTTTTTCTGTGCAAAGAAATCATCTCTTTAGAGCAATTTTTTTTAACAATTAAATCGTCTGCTAAAAGCATTAAGAAATGAGTCCCTTTTAAATATTTTTTACATTGTAAAACTGCATGACCTGTTCCCTCAGGCTTATTTTGATATACAAATTTTATCATTTTTTGAAGCTTTTTTAATCTTTTAAAAACATTTTTTAAACGCTTATCATTTTTTTTCTTTTTTAATATTTTTTTATAAAAATTATCATTAAAGAAATATTTTTTGATGCTTGGTCTATTTTTTTGGTACTACGAAAATAAATTGTTTTATACCTGCCTCTATACATTCTTCCATGATATATTCTAAGTTTGGTTTGCCATTAATTGGTAGCAATTCTTTTGGAATTACGCTTGACAGTGGCAGTAATCTTGTACCTAATCCTGCTAAGGGAATGATTGCTTGTGTAACCATAAAAACCTTTTACAAGTTAAACGAATATTTTACAAATGAAATTATTTACAAATAAAAAAAAATTGCGAGAAGAAATAGGAAAAATCAACAATATCAATTTTGTTCCTACAATGGGTTTTTTGCATAAAGGTCATGAGAGTATAATAAAAAAATCTGTTAAAGGGTCGGGAAAAACCCTAGTAAGTATTTTTGTAAATCCAAAACAATTTAATAGTAGAAAAGATTTAAAGAGTTACCCCAGAAATACAAAAAATGACATTAAAATATTAAAAAAACTTAAAATAGATTATTTATATAAACCGTCTTATGCTGACATATATAAATTCAAAACAAAAAATAAAATATATTTAGACAAGTTTGCAAAAGAGCTATGCGGTCAATTTAGAAAGGGTCATTTTAAAGGTGTAATTGACGTCGTTAACAGACTCTTAGAGATAACAAATCCTAAAAGGATTTTGCTTGGTAATAAAGATTTTCAGCAACTCTATTTAATTAAAAAACATATAATGAAAAATAAAATTAAAACCCGAGTTTCTCCATGCAAAACTATTAGAGATAAATATTTTATAGCATATTCCTCAAGATTAAAGAAGTTAAACCATAATGAAAAGAACAAACTTATTAAGATTATAAAAGTTTTAAAAAAATATAAGAAGGATTTAATTTTAAAAAAACAAATACATAATTTTTCTAAAATTAAAAAAAAAATTATTTCTATTGGTGCAAAAAATGTTGATTACATAAAACTTATCGATTTAAAAACCTTAAAGAAACCAAAAAAAAATAAATTTAATTTATTTTATGCATTTTATATTGGAAATGTAAGATTAATTGATAATTTTTAATTTAAAAAAAAGATAGATCCAATCCCAAGAAAAGATAAAAAACCTATTACATCAGTAATTGTAGTAACAAAAACGCTGGAAGCTAATGCGGGATCAATATTAAATTTTTTTAACGAAACTGGAACTAAAATACCAAATAATCCTGCAACAATCATATTCAATATCATTGCTACCGCTATCAAAATTGAAAGATCAAGTTCTTTGAACCAAAATTGTACAATAGCAGCAGATATAATAGCAAAAATTATTCCATTTAATATTCCAATAACAAATTCTTTGGTAACTATTTTATAAAAGTTTCCAGATGAAATTTCTTGTTTTGCGATTGCTCTAATTGTTACAGCCAATGTTTGCATTCCGGCATTTCCTCCCATTGAGGCTACAATCGGCATCAATACTGCTAAGGCAACAACTTTTTCTATATCCTCTTGGAAAAAACCTATTACTATAGATGCTATAATAGCTGTTATCAAATTAAGCAGTAACCAGCTAAATCTTCTTTTGGTTTTTTTTAAAACACCATCGGTAATTTCTTCATCTCCAACACCGGCTAATCTTAGCACATCTTCCTCGGCTTCTTCTTGTACAACAGTAACTACGTCATCTGCTGTGATCATTCCAATTAATTTATTATCTTTATTAACTACTCCAGCTGAAACTAGATTGTAATTTTCGAAAGTTAGACCAACTTCTTCTTTGTCCATATTAACAGATATTAAAACTGGTATCTCTCTCATAATTGAATTCATCTTAGAATTTCTTGGTGTTCTTAAAACTCTAGAAGATGGAACTGTGCCAATAGGTTTGAAATTTTTATCAACTATAAATATTTCTAAAAATTCTTCAGGTAGTTCCTTATTTTCTCTTAAATAATCTATTGTTTGACCAACGGTCCAATCACTGGGAACAGCAGTAAATTCTCTCTGCATTATTCTTGCTGCCGAGTCTTCAGGATAGCTCAAACCCTCTTCTAATAAAAATCTGTCTTGAGGTGATAAATTTTCTAGTACCTTTTTCTTTTTTGTTTCTTCAATCTTTTCTAAAACTTGTAATGCATTATCAGATTCTAATTTACGTAAAATTTTAGCTATTGACTCTGGTGTTAAAAGTAAAAGAACTTCAGATTGTAATGACTCATTAAGCTCAATAAAGATTTCTGGTTCAATCGCAAATGCTTCAATTTCAATTAATTTATTTCTAGTACTAGTATCAAGATTCTCAATTAAATCTGCAACATCTGCGGCATGTAAATCTTCTAAAGTTTGATTGATAAAGGCAACATCATTACTTTTAATCTTTTGACTAAATAAATTGATAAAATCTTTATTGAAATCGACATTTACTTTTTGTTTTCCTATTGATTTAACTAAACTCATATAACACCTGAATATTTTAATTTTTGAGACTTTTAGTTTATCTGATGATAAAATTCAATTTAAAATGAACATAGAATTTAAAATTAGTAAAAACCCAGTAAATTACAAAAAAGCTCTAGTGTTTCTAGAAAAAAGAGTCGAATTAGTCAAGCAAGGTGGTAAGGAATTAGTGTGGCTTTTAGAACATCCATTAACTTACAGTGCGGGTATAAGGTCAAAAAAAGAAGAAATATTAGATAAATCAATTACTGTGATAAAAACAAATCGCGGGGGAAAAATCACCTTACATAACCCGGGACAACAAATTGTTTATTTTGTTTTAAATCTAAACAATAGAAAAAAGGATATAAGAAACTTGGTAAGACAAATAGAAAATATAATTATAAAATTTCTTAGTATTTATAAAGTTAAATCTAATTCTGATAAAAAAAATATAGGTATTTGGATTAAAGATAAAAAAATTGCTGCTATAGGTATACGTGTTTCAGGTTGGATTGCTTATCATGGATTTTCTATAAATATTAAAAATAACTTAAATGACTACAAAAAAATTATACCATGTGGACTAGAAAACAAAAAAATAACTTCTTTAAAAAATGAAAAAAAAGAATTATTTGATGTTAAAAATAATCTTAAAAGAATTATACAGGAGAATTTATATAAGATTTAAAATCTGGCTTTTAATAATCTATCAAAATCTTCACTATACTTTGCTTCGAAACTATATTTTGTATTTTTTATAATAAATTTAATTTTGTATGCGTGTAGCATAATATTTTTTAACTTTTGTTTTTTTTCAGTACTATTAAATGAATATTTGTTATCACCAATTATTGGGTGACCAATATTATAAAGTTGTTTTCTAAGCTGATGTTTTCTTCCTGTTATTGGCTTTAATTCTAAAAAAGAATTTTTGTCATTACTTCTTATTATTTTTAAATATGAAATAGCTTTCTGAACAACTTTTTTATTATTTTCATAAAAGGTCAATTCATCTCGTAATATTTTAATATCTTTATTAACTCTACCTTGAGTTATAGCCAAATAAGTTTTGTGTATTTTTCTGATCCTAAAAAGTGATGTAAACAACTGAGCATATTCTCTATTTTTAGCAACTATCATCACCCCGGAGGTTTCTTTATCAAGTCTGTGAACTATATAAGGTTTTGTGTCTAAAAAATATTTTGTATCCCTAAGAATATCAATAATATTTTTAAAAGATTTAGTCCCAGATTGTACTGGTATACCACTAGGTTTATTTATGACTATAAAATTTTCATTATCTTCAATTATAAAATCATCGTAATTTTTTTTTTCTTTATTTGAAGGTTTATACTTCTCTATTTTATTGTATTTGGAAGGTTTTAAATTATCTATTTCATAGATATCTACTTTGTCATTTATTTTTACCCTATAAGATGTTTTTATCTTCTTTTTGTTAACTTTTATCTTTTTTTTTCTAATTAATCTTTCTATTAATGATTGTGGATATTGTCCAATATTATGTTTAAACCATCTATCAAAACGACAGTTGTTATAGTCTTTGCTGACTGTAAAAGTTTTTGGCATTAAAATTTAAATTAATACTATTTTGTAGCTACTTTGGGAGTAGTTTCTTTTTTGTCTTTAGTTGTTTTTTCAACTTTTTTTGGTTTATCAATTTTTTTGGCATTTACATCTCTATCAACTAACTCGACAACTGCCATTGGAGCGTCATCACCTGTTCTAAAACCCGCCTTTAAAACTCTAGAGTAGCCACCTTTTCTGCCAGCATATCTTTTAGACAAAATGTCAAAAACTTTCTTAACCGATTTTTGATCTTGCAATTTGGAGAAAAGATATTTTTTTTTACTTAATTTAATATCTTTACCAATTGTTATAACTTTATCAATCTTTGGTTTTAATTCTTTTGCTTTTGGTAAAGTAGTAATTATTTGTTCGTACTTTATTAATGAGTTAAGCATATTTTTGAATAATGCTTTCCTGTGTTCAGAATTCTTATTAAGCTTTCTATAACCGAATTTGTGTCTCATTTAATTAATAAGTGTTTTCCTCAAGTTTTTTTGAGAGTTCTGCAATATTGTCAGGGGGCCAATTTGGAATTTCCATTCCTAAGTAAAGTGACATTGAACTCAAAACCTCTTTAATTTCATTTAATGATTTTCTACCAAAGTTTGGTGTTCTTAACATTTCAGGCTCAGTTTTTTGAACAAGATCACCAATATAAATTATATTATCGTTTTTTAAACAATTCATAGATCTCACTGAAAGTTCTAATTCCTCAACTCTTTTTAGTAAATTTTTATTAAATTCAGGTTCTGTTGAGGCTACTGGTTTAGGCGCCTCTTTAGGATCCTCAAAATTTACGAACATTGATAATTGATCTTGAAATATTCTTGCTGCAAAAGCTATAGCATCTTCTGCGGCCACTGTACCATTTGTTTCAACTTGCATTATAAGTTTATCATAATCAAGTGCTGAACCAGCTCTAGTACTGTCTATTTTAAAAGATACCTTTTTGACAGGACTAAACAAGGAGTCAATAGCAATCATGCCTAACGGTGTATCTTCTGATTTATTTTGTTGTGCAAGCACATAGCCTCTTCCATTGTTTACTATCAATTCCATATGAAATTTAGTTTTTTCATCTAAATTGCATATTATTTGTTCAGGATTTAATATCTCAACATCTGAAATTTGAGCTATATCTTTAGCCTTTACTTCTTTGGGGCCAACAGCGTCTAAAATTAATTTTTTTGAACCATCCGAGTTTAATTTCAATGCTAAATTTTTAACATTTAAAACTATATCTGTTACATCTTCTCTTACACCTTTTATAGATGAAAACTCGTGTAATACACCATCTATTTGAATTGCTGTGACTGCTGCACCCTGAATTGAAGATAACAAAATTCTTCTAAGTGAATTACCAATAGTTTGTCCAAATCCTTTTTCTAAAGGTTCAGCAGTAACTGTTGCGAAAGATTTGTCTTCACTACTTTCTATTTCTAGCTTTTTTGGTTTAGTTAAAGATTTCCAGTTTTTATCAATTATATTAATATTTTCCATTACACTCTCCTTTTTTTTGGTGGTCTTGTACCATTATGTGGCATTGGTGTTGTATCTTTTATTGAAAGAATTTTAAATCCTCTTGATTGTAATGCTCTTAAAGCTGTTTCCCTTCCTGATCCCGGACCTTTTACTTGAACAGATAAAGTTCTTAAACCCATATCATATGCTTTACCTCCAGCGTCGTCTGCTGCTACTTGTGCCGCATATGGTGTTGACTTTCGAGATCCCTTAAACCCTTTTGAGCCTGCTGAAGACCAAGAAACTACATTGCCATTTTCGTCTGCTATAGAAATTATAGTATTATTAAAAGTCGAATTTACAAAAGCAATTCCCGAAGATATACTCTTTTTATCTTTCTTTTTTTTCTTAAACTTTGCTTTTGAAACTTTAGTCTCTACATTATTTTCAACTTTTTTTTCAGTCTTTTTTTCTATTTTTTTATTCATTTATTTTTTCATAGGAGTAAGTTTTTTACCTGCAATAGCAATTGCTTTACCTTTTCTTGTTCTAGCGTTGCAGTGAGTTCTTTGTCCCCTTACCGGTAATTTTTTTTTATGTCGTGATCCTCTATATGAAGCTAAATCAACTAATCTCTTTATATTCATTGAAACTTCTCTTCTAAGGTCACCCTCAACTTTATAATTTTGATCTATATATTCTCTAATTTTTAGCACCTCGTCTTCACTAAGATTATTCACTCTTTTGTTAAGAGGAATGTTTAATTTTTCACATATTAATTTTGAATTGTGATCACCAATACCATGTATATATGTGAGGGCGATATGAACGATCTTGTCTTGCGGTATGTTTACGCCTGCGATTCTAGCCATAGATAGATTTTTTAATTTGTATTTATATGTTCATATTCCTTAAAGTCAACCCTTGATAGCGTTAATTAACCCGCTAATTTCGATACTAATTTCAGATATTCCGGCCTCACCATTTACAACTTTGAGTAAATTTGATTGCTTGTAATAATTAATAACTGGCTCAGATGATTTCTCATAAGTTTTATATCTTTTAATTGCTACTTCTTCATTATCATCAGCTCTATTTTCTTGGTTTTGTCTTTCCAAAATTCTTTTTTTTACTGTATCTAAGCTAATAGACAATTTTAAAACAATATCTATTTTTTGATTATATCTTTTTAATAAGTCATCTAAGTTTTCTGCTTGAGTTAATGTTCTAGGATATCCATCAAAGATTATTTTATTCTTGTAAATATCATTAGAAACAAATTTTTCTATTAAATTGTTTACTATCTTGTCTGATACTAATTCACCAGAATTTATAATTGAAGAAATCTCGGCTCCTAATTTTGTTTTATTCTTAATTTCATCACGTAAAAGATCTCCTGTAGATAATTGATATAAATTAAACTTTTTAACAATAAATTTTGATTGCGTACCTTTACCAGCACCTGGTGGTCCGAAAATAACTATATTCATATTTATTTACCGAATTTTGCTTTTTTAATTAATGACTCGTATTGTGAACTCATTAATCTTGTCTGAACCTGTGTTACAGTATCCATAGCTACCACTACTACTATTAGTACAGATGTACCACCCAAATAAAAAGGGATTGGGTATTTTGCTATTAAAAACTCTGGCATCAAACATACGAGGGTAAGATAACATGCGCCAATTGTTGTAAGTTTTGTTAATATATCCTCTATATAATCTGCGGTTCTGTCTCCAGGTCTTATTCCAGGAACATAGCCACCATATTTTCTTAAATTTTCCGCAGTCTCTTTTGGATTGAAAACAATAGAAGTGTAAAAAAAACAAAAGAAAATTATTCCTGATGCATATAATAACATATACAAAGGTTTGCCTTGTGAAAATAGGGAAGAAATATTTAAAAATAAATCTGACTCAGCTAAACCAAAATTTGAAAAGGTTATTGGTAACAATAATAATGCCGATGCAAATATAGCAGGAATTACACCAGCTGTATTAATTTTTAATGGTAAATGTGAAGATTGCCCTCCATAAACTTTATTTCCCATTTGTCTTTTGGGATAATTAATTAAAATTTTTCTCATAGCTCTTTCCATAAAAACTATGAACATTACAGTAACGATTATTAATATGAAAATTCCAATAATCATTGTTGCCGATAAAGCTCCTGTTCGGCCAAGTTCAAATGTAGAAGCTAATGCACGAGGTATTTCTGCGACTATACCCGAAAAAATAATTAAAGATATACCGTTACCAATTCCTCTTGAAGTTATTTGTTCACCAAGCCACATCAAAAATGTTGTTCCGGCAACTAAAGAAATCATTGTCGTTATTTTAAAATTTAAACCTGGATTTAAAACTAAATTACCCGCATTTTCTAAACCAGCTGAAACACCATAGCCTTGTAAACAAGCGATAAAGACTGTTCCATATCTTGTAATTTGAGTAATTTTTTTTCTACCAATTTCACCCTGATCTTTTAAATTTTTAAAATAATCTGACACACCTGTTAGTAACTGAACAATAATTGATGCCGATATGTAAGGCATTATACCTAACGCAAAAATTGCCATTCTTTGAACGGCACCTCCTGAAAAAACGTTAAACATACCTAACAGACCTTTTTGACTTGTTGACATCATTTCTGAAAGAGCAACCGGGTCAATTCCAGCAAGAGGAACATATGTTCCAAGTCTGTAAACTGACAAAATAAAAATAGTAAAAAAAATTCTATTTCTTAAGTCTGATGATTGATTAATATCTCCGTTAGACATTTTGTGAAGATTTATCTTTTAAAAGATTTATAGCACCGCCTGCTTTTTCTATTTTTGATTTTGCAGATTTAGATATAAAATCGGTTTTGATTGTTAGTTTTTCTTTGATTTCGCCGTTTCCAAGAATTTTTAGTTTATTATATTTTTTATTAATAAGTTTTTTTTCAACCAAATTTTTTAGATTGATTTCGTCTTGTATTTTAATTTTTTTATTTTTTATAAAATTTTCAATATCTGATATGTTAATGATGGCTATATTTTTCTTACCAATTGGTTTGAAACCTCTTTTTGGAAGTCTTCTGTATAATGGCATTTGACCTCCTTCGAAACTCTTAATAGCAACACCAGATCTGGATTTCTGTCCCTTAACTCCACGTCCAGAAGTTTTTCCTTTTCCAGAGCCAATTCCGCGACCAACTCTCATTTTTGAATAATTTGTTTTTATCAATGAGTTAAGTTTCATTCTAGTTTTCTCTTTGTTTAATAATTTCTGAAATCTTTTTTCCTCTTATAGCAGATAAAAACTTTGGAGAACTTTGGCTTTTTAAACCCTGCATAAGAGCCTTTAATACGTTGTGTGGATTTGCTGATCCTAAAGATTTCGCAACAACATCTTGAATTCCAAGCACTTCACAAACAGACCTCATGGCTCCTCCTGCTATAATACCTGTCCCAGTAGGTGCAGATCTCATTAATATTTTACCAGATCCACTTTTAGAAAAAATATCATGATGAAGAGTTCTGCCGTCTTTTAATGGTATTTGAAACATATTCCGCTTTGCTAATTCAGTGGCTTTTTTAATTGCATCTGGAACCTGCTTAGATTTACCTTTGCCTATTCCTATTGATCCTTTTTGATTTCCAACAACTACGAGTGCTGCAAATCCAAATCTTCTGCCACCTTTAACAACTTTTGTTATTCTGTTTATTGCGACTAACTTTTCTATAAATTCACTATCTCTCATTAAAAACTCATTCCATTTTTTCTTAAAGAGTCAGCTAAAGCTTTTATTCTTCCATGGTATTTGTAGCCACCTCTGTCAAAATAAACTTTGCTGATTTTTTTTTCATTTGCTCTTTTTGCTAAAATTTCACCTATAGCTTCTGACATTTTTGTCTTATTAGTTTTGTTAGTTTTCATTTCTTTTTCTTTAGATGAAGCTGAAACAATAGTTTTGTTATTGTTATCGTCAATAATTTGTGCTGAAATATTTTTTAGAGATTTAGAAACAGTGATTCTAAACCTACCTATATTAACTTTTTTCAATTTAGATCTGTTTCGCTTTAATCTTTTAATTTTCGAATTTTTCGATTTCATAACTATTTCTTTTTTCCTTCTTTTCTAATAACAAATTGGTTTTTTTCTTTAATTCCTTTTGCTTTATATGGCTCAACAGGTTTAATTGATTTTATTTCTGAAGCTGTTTTAGATACTAATTCTTTGTCCGTACCAAATATATTTACCTTAGTCTGTTTTTCAATTTTAATTACTATACCTTTTGGAACTTTATATTTAACTTCATGACTGAAACCTAAGCTTAAAATTAATTCCTCTCCTTTTAAATTGGCTCTGAAGCCAACACCGTTTAGTTCAAGATCTTTATTGTGCCCTTTTGTAACGCCCGTAACAGCATTGTTAATTAGACTTCTATAAGTTCCCCACAAAATTGATGTATTTTTAGTTTTTTTGTTTGGCGTAATCTGAAATTCATTTTTATCATTTATTTTTGATGAAAATAATTTATCGTTAATACTGATTTTTTGTGATCCTTTGGGACCAGAAACCAATAGACCGCCACTTTCAACTTTGATATTAGAGTCTTTTGGTAATGATATAATTTTTTTTCCTAATTTTGACATTAAAATACCCTACAAATTACCTCTCCACCTAAATTATTTTTTATCGCTTCGCTATCGGACATGACGCCTTTGCTTGTTGATAATATTGCCAGTCCTAATCCACCATGAACTCTTGGGATACTATCAGCACGTGAATAAACACGTCTACCTGGTTTTGATATTCTTTTTATTTCTCTTATAACCGGTTGGCCCTCATAATATTTAAGATCAACATTGATTGACTTTTTACCATTATTTTCATTTTCCTTATCTATATTAAAATTTATTATATAACCCTCTTTTTTTAAAACCTCTAAAATTTTTAATCTAAAATTCGAAAAAGGTATGTCAATTTTATTGAGCGATCTCATTTGACCATTTCTTATTCGAGTTAACATATCTCCAATTGGATCTACTAATGTCATAATTACCTCCTTTACCAGCTAGACTTGGTCATGCCAGGTATTTTACCTGAGGATGCCATCCGTCTAAGTGCTATTCTTGAAATTCTTAATTTTCTGTAAACCCCGTGCGGTCTTCCTGTTATCTCACATCTATTTCTAATTCTTATTTTAGCGGAATTTTTCGGAAGTTTTGACAACTTCAGCTGAGCTGCAAATCTTTCATTTAAAGGTAGTTTTTTATTTTTGATTATATCCTTTAATTTTTTTCTTTTATTAGAAAATCTTTTAGACATTTTAATTCTCTTCAGATTTCTTTCAATTGCACTAGTTTTTGCCATACTAATTATTCTCCTTTTTTTCTTCTTTGATAATTATTTTTTTATATTTTTTCTTTTTTTTGGTTTTGTCATTAACTATTGGAAAATTAAATTCCTTTAAAAGATATATTGTATCTTCAAATTTTTTACTTGTGGTTACGATTGTAATATCTAAACCTCTAATAGTTTCTACTTTATCAAAGTTAATTTCTGGAAAGATTATATGTTCCTTAATACCAAAGCTAAAGTTTCCAAATTTATCACAACTTGAATCTTTTAAACCTTTAAAGTCTTTAATCCTTGGAAGAGCGATGTTAACGAGTCTATCAATAAATTCATACATTCTATCATTTCTCAATGTAACTTTAAGACCAGCATTTGAACCTTTTCTTGATTTAAAATTTGAAATCGACTTTTTAAATTTAGTGACGACAGGTTGTTGACCAGCAATTGCAGCAACATCTTTGATACATGATTCTAACTTTTTTTTCTCTAAAGCCTCCGCACCCAATCCCATATTTAAAACTATTTTATCAATTCTTGGGACTGCATGTATATTGTTTAGGCTTAATTTGGCCATCAAATTTTTTATTATTTCGTTTTTATACTTTTCTCTTAATCTTGGTATCATTTTTTAGCCTTTGCCTTTACATCAACATTTTTCTTAAGATTCGACATGTGAATAAATCCCTCTTTTGTAATTATCCCGCCTTTATTTTCTTTGGTTGCCTTTTTGTGTTTTTTTTGCATATTAACTTCTTTTACTTTTGCCAAATTTCTTACCCTGTCAATTTCAATTATTTCACCGAGCTTGCCTCTGTCTTTACCCAAGATTACTTTTACCTTTTCTCCTTTTTTTAAGAACATGTTTAAATTACCTCCGGAGCTAGTGAAATTATTTTAGTTTGTCCCTTGGTTCTTAATTCCCTTGTTACCGGACCAAAAATTCTTGTTCCAATTGGTTCTCCTTTTTCATCTGTTAAAACTACTGAGTTACTATCAAATTGAACTTTTGATCCATCTTTTCTAAATATCTCTTTTTTAGTTCTTACAACAACAGCTCTATGAACAGAACCTTTTTTTACTTTTCCTTTTGGAAGGGCGTCTTTAACACTAACAACGATAAGGTCACCAATACCTGCGTATCTTCTTTTGGATCCGCCGAGTACTTTTATACACTCAACTCTTTTTGCTCCTGTATTATCTGCAACTAATAATTCTGTTTGTACTTGTATCATTTTTCAATAACCTGCCAAGTTTTTAATTTTGATATCGGTTTACTTTCAATTATTTTGACAAAATCTCCCTCTTTAAATTTATTATTTTCGTCATGTGCATGATATTTTTTTTTTCTAGATATAACTTTACCGTAAAAAGGATGTTGAAACTTTCTATTAACTTCAACAACAATAGTTTTATTTCCTTTGCTGCTTACAACTTTGCCTTTTAAAACTCTTTTTGTCATTTTTTACTACCTAATATATTGTTATAAAGTCTTGCTATATTTTTTTTAATAGATGAATATTCTGAAACATTTTGTAATTGGCCATTAATTTTTTTAAATCGCATATTAAAAAGATCTTTTTTTAGTTTTTCAATCTCTCTAATTGCTTGGTCTTTGGTTAATTTTTTTGCTTCTTTTTTTTTCATAATTATCTTTTTATAAATTTAGTTTTTATTGGTAATTTTGCAGAAGCTTTGTATAATGCTTCTTTTGCTACTTCCTCGGACACCCCATCAACTTCAAACAATATTCTTCCAGGTTTTACTCTGCAAGCCCAATATTCCGGTGATCCTTTTCCTTTTCCCATTCTAACTTCAGTTGGTTTTTTTGAAACTGGTATATTAGGAAATATTCTAGACCATACTTTTCCTGTCCTTTGCATGTGCCTTGTAAGTGCAACCCTAGCTGCTTCAATTTGTTTTCCTATGATTCTTTCAGGCTGCATTGCCTTAAGACCGTATGTGCCATAGTTCAATCTTGCAACTCTAGTTGCATTACCGTGTATTCGCCCTTTATGAGCTTTTCTATATTTACTTCTTGTTGGTTGCAGCATTTTTTACTCTTTCTATTTTTTCTTTTTCTATATCCTTTAAAAATATTTCCCCTTTATAAATCCAAACTTTGACTCCTATCATTCCATAGGTCGTTAAGGCTTCCGATTCTGCATAATCCAAGTTAGCTCTTAATGTGTGTAGAGGTATACTTCCCTCTCTTAACCACTCCGTTCTAGCTATATCATTTCCTGCAAGTCTACCACTAACACTGACTTTGATACCTTTGGCTCCTAATCTCATTGTTGCTTGCATAGATCTTTTCATGGCTCTTCTATAAGCAACTCTTTTTTCAAGTTGTTGAGCGATATTTTCTGATACTAAATACGCGTTTAACTCTGGTTTTTTAATTTCTTTTATATTTACGGAAACTTCATCTTTAGTAATTTTTGATATTTTATTTTTTATTTTTTCTATGTCGGAGCCTTTTTTGCCTATAACAAACCCTGGTCTAGATGTATGAATGGAGACAACACATTTTTTTGATGATCTTTCTATTACAACTTCAGAAACACCAGCATTTTTAATATTTTTTTTAATAAATTGTCTAATCTTGTAATCTTCGATTAGATATTTTCCATAATCACCTTTTTTAGCGAACCATATAGAGTCCCATGATCTATTTATTCCAAGTCTAAACCCTATTGGATGTACTTTCTGTCCCATTATTTATTTTCCTCATTTTTTTTGGTTTTACTTTGTTTTTCTTCTAGAATTATAGTTATTCTGCTAAAAGGTTTTTTTATAGGAGCAGCTCTTCCTTTGGCTCTTGGTCTAAATCTTTTCATTACAATTGATTTACCAACATAGGCTTCTTTCACATAAAGATTGTCAATATCATATTGGTAATTATTTTCGGCATTAGCAATTGCTGACTTAACAGTTTTTTTAATATCTAAAGCAACTTTTTTTCTTGTAAATTCTAAATCTCTTATTGCTACATCAGCCTTTTTTCCTTTTATGAAGTTTAATACTAAATTTGCTTTTCTAGCTCCCGTCCTTACATTTTTATTAATAGCTTTTACTAAATTATTTTTTTGCATCGTCTTTTCCTTTTGAAGGTGTAGTTGTTGCTGCTGGAGCAGCTTTAGCACTTGTTGGCGATGAGGCACCTGGTGCAGGTTTTGCGCTACTTGCTACGCCCCCATCAGCAGCTGCTTTCTTGTCAGCTGGTGTATGTCCTGAAAATTTCCTTGTTGGAGAAAACTCTCCTAATTTATGTCCAACCATTTCTTCAGAAATAGTTATTGGTATAAATGATCTTCCATTATGTATTAAGAAACTATGACCAACAAACTCAGGAATAATTGTGGAATTTCTTGACCAGGTTTTTATTGGCTGACTTTTACCTTTATCTTTTAGTTTATCAACTTTTTTTAACAAACTAGGATGAACGAATGGACCTTTCCAAATACCCCTTGTCATCTTTTATTCCTTTTCTTTCTTCTCGAAATTATAAATTTATCACTTCTTTTTGGTTTTCTTGTTTTTAATCCTTTTGCAGATTGACCCCAAGGAGATACCGGATGTCTACCACCTGCGGATTTACCTTCACCACCTCCATGTGGATGGTCTACCGGATTTTTAACAACTCCACGAACCATGGGTCTTTTTCCTTTCCATCTATTTCGTCCAGCTTTTCCGATTTGAATATTTTTTTGATCTGCATTTGAAACTGATCCAATTGTTGCTTTACAAGATGCCCTAACTTTTCTTGTTTCACCTGAAGATAATTTAATTATCGCATATTCATTATCAAATCCGGAAATAGTCACGGATGAACCAGCTGATCTAGCAAGTTTTCCCCCATTACCCTCTATTAATTCAACATTATGAACTAATGTTCCTGGAGGTATATCATTTAATGACATTGTGTTTCCAATTTTAATTTCTTTTTTAATTCCCGAAGTAATAGTGTCACCAACTTTTAAACCTTCCGGGCAAATAATATAATTTTGTGAATTGTCTTCATATTTTATCAACGCGATATAAGAAGTCCTATTTGGGTCGTACTCAATTCTAATGACTTTACCTAATGCATCAATTTTGTTTCTATAAAAATCTATTATTCTATATCTTTTTTTATGACCAGCTCCTTTTGATCTTGATGTTATTCTTCCTAAATTATTTCTCCCTCCCGTTGATACCTTCCCTTTTGTTAAAGACTTAACAGGTGAACCTTTCCAAATATTTTTTCTATCAATGAGAACTGTTGATCTAGTTGATTTTGTGTATGGTTTGTATGTTTTTAAACTCATTTTTTAAACTCCTGTAGCCAAATCTATTGTTTGGCCTTTTTTTAAAGTAACAACTGCTTTTTTAAATCCACTTTTTTTACCAAGCTTACCTCTAACAATTTTAGTTTTTGGTTTATTTTTAATTGTATTAATTTTGATTACATTAACCTTGAAAATTTTCTCAATATTCTTTTTAATAGAATGTTTGGATGCACCTTCGTGTACTTTGAATACAACTTTATTCATTTCAGATAGTCCAGTGGCCTTTTCGGTAATTACTGGAGATTTTATTGTATCTAAGTAATTAATTTTTTTCATTTGTCAGCCTTTGTTCAATGTTTTTAATTGAGCTTTTTGTAAATAGTACATTTTTAAACCTAATCAAATCGTACACATTTGTTCCTTTATAATTTATTAACTTCACATCTGGTATATTTCTTACAGATTTATAAATATTTTTTTCTGTTTCTTGATCAGAAATAATTAAAACATTTTCTAATTTATTTTTAATCAAAAAATTATTAAAAGTTTTAGTTTTTGCAATTTTTTTCTTCACATCATCTAGGATATAGAGTTCTTTATTGTTGTTTTTTTTTGATATTGTTTGAGCTAAAGCTAATTTTCTAATTTTTTTATTTATATTTTTTGTTTTGTAATTATCTCCTTTGGGACCATGAGCTACACCACCGCCAACAAATATTGGTGCCTTTCTACTTGAGTGACGAGCACCCCCAGTACCTTTCTGGGCATATATCTTTCTTGTAGATCCTGTTACTTCATTACGTTGTTTTGTTTTAGCAATTCTTTTTTTTGATCTATTTAATTGCCAATCAACAACATATTTTAAAAGTTTGTTATTAACTTTTAAGCCAATTAATTTTTCAGATAAATTAAGATTTTCTGATTTTCCAGTACTTTCTATATTTAAAACTTTTATGCTCATGATTTATTTCTTTGTGGGTTGCTCCTGTTTAACTGGTTTTTTTTCCACTGACTTTTTATTTGCTGGTTTATTTTCTTTTTTTTCACTTTGATTTGTATTTTGTGCGTATTTTTCGATTGAGGTTTTTCGATTAAATGTTTTTACTGATTTTCTCAAGAAAACAACTGAATTTTTTGATCCTGGAATTGAACCTTTTAAATATAACAAATTGTTTTCTATGTCAGACTTTATTATCTCTAAATTCAACATAGTTCTATATTTTGCTCCCATATGTCCTGCCATTTTTTTTCCTTTAAAAACTTTTCCCGGATCTTGGTTTTGGCCTGTAGAACCATGTGATCTATGTGATACTGACACACCATGTGAAGCTCTTAGTCCTGCAAAATTATATCGTTTCATTACACCGGCAAAACCTTTTCCTATAGTTTGTGATCTCACGTCTACAAATTTTACATCTTTTAAAGTCTCTAATCCTATTTCATTGCCTGTTTTATAATCATCAGTTTTTTCTAGTCTAAATTCTTTAATTATTTTTTTTGGTTCGGTATTTTTTTTTGCAAAAAACCCTTTCATTTGATTTGTGAGTTTTGAACTTTTTAAGTTAATAAAACCTAGCTTTACAGCTGAATAGCCATTCTTTTCTTTTGTGTATATATCTATTACTCTACCTTTTTCAATTCTTAAAACAGTTACAGGAATAGAGACTCCAGAGTCAAAAAATTCTCTAGTCATTCCAATTTTTTTTCCTACTAATCCTAAACTCATAATTATATTTTAATTTCTATGTTAACCCCTGAAGCTAAATCTAATTTCATTAATGCTTCTACTGTTTGAGGTGTTGGTTCAACAATATCTATTAATCTTTTATGTGTTCTTGTTTCAAATTGCTCTCGACTTTTCTTATCAATGTGAGGAGACCTTAATACTGTGAATTTTTCTATTTTGGTAGGTAAAGGTATTGGTCCTTTCACTTGGGCTCCCGTTCGTTTTGCTGTATTAACAATTTCCTGTGTAGATATATCCAGGATTTTATTATCGTAAGCTTTCAAATGTATTCTAATATTTTGTTTATCCATTTTGCTATGCCATTTTTTTAGTTACTTCATCTTGTACATTTTGAGGAACTTTTGAATAATGATCAAAAAACATTGAATACTGTGCTCTACCTTGGGACATTGATCTTAAATTGTTTATATAACCAAACATATTTGCTAACGGTACCATTGCACTTATAACTGTAGCATTACCACGTTTATCTGTGGTTGATACTTGTCCTCTTCTACTATTTAAATCACCAATAACATCACCCATGTAATCTTCTGGGGTTATCACTTCAACTCTCATTACTGGTTCTAAAAGTTTTAGACCAGCTTTGGTACAAGCCTCTTTAAAACAGTACCGCGATGCGATTTCAAATGCCAAAACACTTGAGTCTACATCGTGGTGTAATCCATCTACAATTGTAACTTTGTAGTCAATCAACGGAAAGCCAGCTAAAATACCATTGTCTGCTACACTCTCAACACCTTTTTCTACACCTGGGATAAATTCTTTAGGTATTGAACCGCCTTTAATTTTATTTTCTACTTCTCTTCCTTTTCCTGGTTCGAGTGGTTCAACGCTCAATTCGACTTTAGCGAATTGTCCTGCTCCTCCACTTTGTTTTTTGTGAATATAAACATTTGAAACTGGTTTCTGAATTGTTTCTCTATAAGCTACTTGCGGCGCACCTATGTTTGCTTCAACTTTAAATTCCCGTTTCATTCTATCAACAATAATATCTAAGTGAAGTTCGCCCATACCTTTAATTATAGTTTGTCCTGACTCTTCGTCTGATGTAACTCTAAATGATGGATCTTCTTTTGCTAATCTACCTAAAGCTTCTCCCATTTTTTCTTGGTCACCTTTAGTTTTAGGTTCAACAGCAATCTCTATTACTGGATCTGGAAATTCCATTGGTTCTAAAACAACAGGTTTATCTTCTTCTGACAGTGTATGTCCGGTAATTGTGTATTTTAGCCCAGCCAATGCAACAATATCGCCTGTATTTGCTTCTTTAACATCCTCTCTACTGTTAGCGTGCATCAATAACATTCTACCAACTCTTTCCTCTTTATCTCTTGAAGTATTATAGACTCCTGTTCCTGATTTTAGAGTTCCCGAGTAAATTCTTATAAACGTTAAAGAACCAACAAAAGGATCATTTGCCACTTTGAAAGCTAAAGCTGAAAACGGCTCCTTATCATCAAATTTTCTTTCTACTTCATCTTTTGAATTTGGTTTTGTTCCTTTAATCGAGTTAATGTCCTTGGGACTGGGTAAAAAATCTACTACAGCGTCAAGTAAAGGTTGAACTCCTTTGTTTTTAAAAGCTGAGCCAGTTAAAACTGGTACAAAATCAAATTTCAAACATCCTTTACGTACACAAGAAATTATATCTTTTTCAGATATTTCTTTACCGTTAAGATAATCATCCATTAATTTTTCATCTTGCTCTACTGCAGTTTCTACTAGTTCTTTTCTATATTTTTCTGCTTGGTCTTTTAAATCTGATGGAATTTCTTTGTATTCAAATTCTGCCCCAAGTTTTTCATCTTTCCATAAAACTGCTTTCATTTTAACTAAGTCTACAACACCTTTCAATGAAGCCTCAGATCCTACTGGTATTTGCATTACTAAAGGCTTAGCTCCTAATCTGTCCTTAATCATTTCAACGCAGTTAAAGAAATCTGCACCAGTTCTATCTAATTTATTTACGAAACAGATTCGTGGAACTTTATATTTGTCTGCTTGTCTCCAAACGGTTTCTGATTGAGGTTCAACTCCAGCTACTCCATCAAAAACTGCTACGGCTCCATCTAATACTTTAAGAGATCGTTCTACTTCTATTGTGAAATCTACGTGACCAGGTGTATCAATAATATTTATTCTGTGCTCTTTCCAAAAACACGTTGTTGCAGCAGAAGTTATAGTGATTCCTCTTTCTTGCTCTTGTTCCATCCAGTCCATTGTAGCTGCACCGTCGTGTACCTCACCAATTTTATGGCTTTTACCGGTGTAATATAAAATTCTTTCTGTCGTTGTAGTTTTTCCTGCATCAATATGAGCCATGATGCCAATATTTCTGTACTTTTCTAAATTATGAGTTCTAGGCATTTTATTACCATCTAAAATGAGCAAAAGCTTTGTTTGACTCTGCCATTTTATGTGTATCCTCTCTTTTTTTAACTGCTGATCCTTTATTTTGAGATGCATCCATTATTTCATAAAATAATTTTTCAGCCATAGTTTTGTTTTTTCTTTTTCTAGATGCATCTAATAACCATCTAAGTGCTAAAGCTTGAGATCTATTTGATTTCACCTCAACAGGAACCTGATATGTTGCACCTCCAACCCTTCGTGATCTAACTTCAAGATTGGGTCTAACATTTCCAATAGCTGAATTAAAAACTTTGAGTGGATCTTGATTTTTAGCTTTCATCTTATCTAAAGCTGAGTATAAGATTTTTTCTGCTGTAGATCTCTTTCCATCATACATTATTGAGTTGATAAATTTTGAAATTACTTCAGACTGATATTTTGGGTCTGGATAGCTTTTTCTTTTGGGTGCTTTTCTTTTTCTAGACATGATATAAATTATTTTGGTTTTTTCGCACCATATAAGGAACGTCTTTTTTTTCTTGCTGTTACTCCTTGTGCATCGAGATTTCCACGAAGTATGTGATATCTGACACCAGGTAAATCTTTAACTCTTCCACCTCTAATCAAAACAACTGAATGCTCTTGTAAATTATGACCTTCACCTGGTATATAAGCTGTTACTTCAAATCCATTTGATAATCTTACTCGAGCAACTTTTCTAAGTGCTGAGTTTGGTTTCTTAGGTGTAGTAGTGTAAACTTTAATACACACGCCTCTTTTAATAGGTTGTTTTTCAAGAGCTGGAACCTTATTTCTAGACAAAGGTTTCACCCTAGGTTTTCGCAATAGTTGGCTTATAGTCGGCATAAATTTTTTTAATATTTACTAATTAAGATAGAAAATAAGGTAGGACAATCTCTCCAATTTTCAGTTATGGTTTAAGGTCACAAAAACCTTACTTTATAACTATCAAAATTGCGCTAAACTAACATTGAAGTATGAAAAGTCAATGATTAAAGGTATTAAAAAGACCAATAGTAGCAGGGTTTTTAGCTTATGCTTTGGTTTCTTCTTGATTAATTTCTAACTCTTTTTTTTCGAGTTGTTCTAATCTAAATTTGTCTTGTTCTTGAGCAACTTTATTTAATTTATTTTTAGTAAATCCTGTGCCTGCAGGAATTAGTCTTCCTACTATAACATTCTCTTTTAATCCCTGAAGACTATCTGTTTTACCTTTTATCGCAGAATCAGTTAACACACGAGTTGTTTCTTGAAATGAAGCTGCAGAAATAAATGAATTTGTTTGTAAGGATGCTTTAGTAATTCCAAGAAGAACTCTTTCTCCTGATGCTGGTTTTTTGTTTGATTTTTTTAATTCTTCATTTATTTCATCAAGTTTAAGTTTGTCAATCATTTCGCCATTAAGTAATTTTGAGTCTCCGGGTTCTTTAATTTCAACTTTTTTTAACATTTGTCTAACAATTGTTTCAATATGCTTGTCATTGATTACAACTCCTTGCATTCTATAAACTTCTTGTACTTCACTCACAAAATACTCTGTAAGAGATTCTACTCCTAAAATTCTTAAAATATCATGTGGTGCTGGTGCCCCATCGAGTAAATATTCACCTTTTTTAATTTTTTCTCCTTGATTAAAATTAGTATGTTTGCCTTTTGGTATTAGATAATTCGAAGAATTTCCATCTGTTGTTACAATTGAAATTTTTTGTTTACCCCTTACCTCTTTACCAAACTGAATTGTTCCATCGTTCTCAGCAATAATTGCACTATCCTTAGGTCTTCTTGCTTCGAACAATTCAGCAACTCTTGGCAGACCTCCTGTAATGTCTTTTGTTTTTGAAGTTTCTTTTGGTAACCTTGCCAATACATCTCCTGCAGATATTTTTTGTCCATCCTTAACTGATAAAATTGAGTCCGGTACTAAATAATATCTTGCTTCATTTCCATCAGCCTTTTTAATAACTTCACCTTCGTTATTTCTTAGAGTGATTCTTGGTTTCAAATCTGAATTTTTTGATTGAGATCTCCAATCCATAACTGATTTTGCTGATATACCTGTTGCATCATCAAGAGTTTCAGCTAAAGAAACACCTTCGACTAAATCCATGTAATTTGCAACACCTCCGGTTTCAGCAATAACAGGTAAAGTATAAGGATCCCATTCGCATATCTTTTTTCCTTTTGCGACTTTGTCCCCATGTTGAAAATATATTTTTGCTCCATAAGGAATTTTGTACAAAGCAAGTTGTCTACCGTTATCGTCTTCTAATGATAATTGTGTATTTCTGCCCATTACAATAGTGTTATTTTTTGAGTCTTTAATTAAATTTTTATTATTTATTTTTAGTATACCTTGATTAACTGAAATCACGGACGACTCCTCTTTAATTTGAGCAGTACCTCCTACATGGAATGTTCTCATGGTTAATTGAGTGCCTGGTTCACCAATAGACTGAGCGGCTATCATACCTACAGCCTCACCTACACTAACCAATTTACCTCTAGATAAATCTCTTCCATAACTCATAGCACAAACTCCACTCTTCGAACCACAAGTAATTACTGAATAGACTTTTACAGATTTTACACCTGCTGTATCAATTTTTTCACAATCAAACTCATCGATTAGTTTTTCTTTTTTTATTAAAACTTCTCCGGTAATAGGATTTTTAATATCCTCGCCAATGACTCTACCTAGAACTCTTTCGGACAAGCTAACTAGAACATTTCCACCTTCTATAATTTCTGACAGTGTAATTGTGGATTTAGACTTACAATCACATTCTTTTTTAGTAACTTGTAAATCTTGTGCAACGTCACACAATCTTCTCGTAAGATATCCTGAATTTGCAGTTTTTAATGCTGTATCAGCTAACCCTTTTCTGGCGCCATGGGTAGAGTTAAAATACTCCAAGACCGTTAACCCCTCTTTAAAATTAGAAACAATTGGTTGTTCTATAATTTCACCTGAAGGTTTTGCGATTAAGCCTCGCATACCAGCTAATTGTTTCATTTGCGCAGGCGATCCTCTTGCACCGGAATCGGCCATCATATAAACTGAGTTTGTTTCAATTCTTCCATCTGGGTATTTTTTTTCAGCTGATGAAATCTCTTTCATCATTTCATTTGCTATAGAGTCTGTGCATTTTGACCATATATCTACAACTTTGTTATATTTTTCACCTCTTGTAATTAAACCGTCTTGATATTGTTTTTCGTATTCCTCTATTTGTTTTTTAGTTTGATTTACCAATTTTTCTTTAGTCTTAGGAATTATCAAATCGTTCTTACCAAAAGAAATTCCTGCTTTGAAAGCGTGCTTAAAACCAAGTTCTTTTATGCTATCACAAAAAATAACAGTCTGTTTTTGTCCACAATATCTATAAACAGTATCAATTATTTCAGAAACAGCTTTTTTGTTAAGTAATTTATTTACAAGAGAAAAACTGATTTTATGATGTTTTGGCAAGGTTTCTGCTAATAAAAATCTTCCGGCTGTACTTTGATGTTTCTCAACTATTTTATTTCCATCTTTATCGATAGTGGAAAATTGGGAAATTATTTTTGAGTGAATACTAATAAGCCTTCTTTCTAAAGCGTTATTGATTTCATCAACATTAAGAAAAATACCTTTTGGTTTTTCTTTTTCATCCTCTTTGTATTGAGATAAATAATATATTCCTAAAACAATATCTTGGCTTGGCACTATAATTGGCTTGCCGTTTGATGGGCTTAGTATATTGTTTGTGGACATCATTAAAACTCTTGCTTCTAATTGAGCTTCCAAGCTTAAAGGTATATGTACAGCCATTTGATCTCCGTCAAAATCTGCATTGAATGCTGCACACACTAAAGGATGTAATTCAATTGCATTTCCTTCAATTAGTTTTGCCTCAAATGCTTGAACCCCCAGTCTATGTAAAGTTGGCGCTCGGTTTAATAATACAGGATGCTCACGAATTATATACTCTAAGCAATCCCAAACTTCACTTCTTTGTTTTTCAACCATTCTTTTTGCTTGTTTAATAGTTGTTGCTAAACCAAGTTTAGCAAGTCTTGCATATAAAAAAGGTTTGAAAAGTTCTAAAGCCATTTTTTTTGGCAACCCACATTGATGTAGTTTTAATTCTGGGCCGACAACAATTACTGATCGGCCAGAATAATCTACTCTTTTTCCTAATAAATTTTGTCTAAACCTACCTTGTTTTCCTTTTAGCATTTCTGCTAAAGATTTTAATGGTCTTTTACCAGTCCCAGTAATAACTCTTCCTCTTCTTCCATTATCAAAAAGTGCATCGACAGACTCTTGCAACATTCTTTTCTCATTTCTGACAATAATTTCTGGAGCTTTAAGATCCAATAAACGTTTTAATCTATTATTTCTATTTATAACTCTTCTATAAAGATCATTTAGGTCAGAAGTTGCAAATCTTCCACCATCTAAAGGAACCAAAGGTCTTAATTCAGGCGGTATAACTGGTATAGTTGTTAAAATCATCCATTCAGGTTTGTTTCCGGACTCTATAAATGAATCTAAAAGTTTTAGTCTTTTTAAAGTTCTTTCCTCTGTAACTTTAGATTTAGTCTCTTTAAGGTTAACTCGTAATTTTTCTCTCTCTTTTTGTAAGTCTATATTTATTAATATCTCTCTTACCGCTTCAGCTCCTATACCTGCAGTAAATCCATCTTCCCCATATTTTTCCTGTGCTTTACTAAATTCATCTTCAGTTAATAACTGCCCTTTTTTTAGTTCAGTTAATCCAGGTTCAATGACAATAAAACTCTCAAAATATAATACTTTTTCTACTTCTTTTAGTTTCATGTCTATAGCTAGAGAAATTCTACTTGGTAAAGATTTAAGAAACCAAATATGAGCGACAGGACATGAGAGATTAATATGTCCCATTCTTTCTCTTCTAACATTAGACTTTGTTACTTCTACTCCACACTTTTCACAAATGATTCCCCTAAACTTCATTCGTTTATATTTGCCGCACAAACATTCATAGTCTCTCACCGGACCAAAAATTCTCGCGCAGAAAAGACCGTCTTTTTCTGGTCTAAAAGTTCTATAATTAATTGTTTCAGGTTTTTTTATTTCACCAAAAGACCATGACTTTATTTTATCTGGACTGGCTAATGTAATTTTAATATGACTAAAATTTTTTTCTGGTAAATTTTGCTTTGTATCTTTAAATAATTGTTTTCTCATTTTTTAATTTAATTCTATATTTAATCCTAAAGCTCTAATTTCTTTAACTAAAACGTTAAATGACTCTGGTATACCAGATTCAAAGTTTTCGTCTCCTTTTACAATTGTCTCATAAACTTTAGTTCTACCAGCAACATCGTCTGATTTAACTGTTAAAATTTCTTGTAAAGTATATGAAGCTCCGTAGGCTTCTAATGCCCATACTTCCATTTCTCCAAACCTTTGTCCTCCTAATTGAGCTTTTCCTCCTAAAGGTTGTTGAGTGACTAAGCTATAAGGACCTGTAGATCTTGCGTGAATTTTATCTTCAACAAGGTGATGTAGTTTAAGCATATAAATTATACCGACTGTTATTGGTCTATCAAATTTTTCTCCAGTTCTTCCGTCCCACAGGTTTGTTTGACCTGTATTTGGTAAATTTGCTAGTTCCAGCATTTTGGTTATATCTTCTGTTGATGCACCATCAAAAACAGGGGTAGCTATCGGAACACCATTTGATAGATTTCCACAAAGTTCTTTTAATTCCTTTTTCTCCAATTTTTTAATTACTTCGTTGTATATTTCTTTTCCATATATTCCTTCTAGTGTGCTAGTTAAATTAGCTTCAGGCTTTTTATTAAAGTATTCATTTGAAAGTTTTCTTATTTTTTCTCCTAGTTCAGAACATGACCATCCTAAATGCGTTTCCAGTATTTGACCAACGTTCATTCTACTTGGAACACCAAGTGGATTTAATACAATATCAACGGGTTTGCCAGTTTCCATATAAGGCATATCTTCGACTGGAACAATTTTACTTATAACTCCTTTATTACCATGTCTCCCAGCCATCTTATCACCGGGCATTAGTCTTCTTTTTACGGCTACAAAAACTTTAACTACTTTCATAACTGTTGGTAGTAAGTCATCGCCCTGCTTTATTTTTAATACTTTGTCTTCAAATCTTAACTGTATATCTTTTTGAGCGGTATTATATTGTTCTTTTAATTGTAAAACTTTATTACTGGTATCTTTATTTTTTAATTCAATTTTCCAGTATTCTTTAATATTCAACTTGTCTAGTAAGGCTTTGTCTAAAATTGACCCCGCTTTAAAATCTTTATAAGGTTTTACGATTTCCTCTTTATTTAATATTTCATTTAAACGTAATTTTATACTTCTCTCTAATATTTCCTCTTCTACTTGTTTATCTTCTTGAACAGATTCAATTTCTGATCTCTCTATTGCTATTGTTCTCTCATCTTTTTCAACTCCATGTCTATTAAACACTCTTACATCTACAACTACACCTCCACTTCCAGGTGGCAATTTGAGAGAGCTATCTCTTACGTCTGTAGCTTTTTCACCAAATATAGATCTTAATAATTTTTCTTCAGGACTAGATGCGGTTTCGCCTTTTGGCGTAACTTTTCCGACCAAAATATCTCCAGGACTTACCTCTGCTCCAATATAAACTACTCCGGATTCATCTAAATTTCTTAAACTTTCCTCACTCACATTTGGAATGTCTCGTGTTATTTCCTCTGTTCCTAATTTTGTATCTCTGGCCATTAATTCATGTTCCTCAATATGGATTGATGTAAAAACATCATCTGTTACACATCTTTCAGAGATTAAAATTGAGTCTTCAAAATTATACCCTTGCCAAGGCATAAAAGCGACTGTAACATTTTTTCCGAGAGCAAGTTCACCAAGTTTTGTTGCTGGACCATCAGCTATAATATCTCCTTTTTTTATAACATCTCCAACTTTTACAAGAGGCTTTTGATTTATACATGTGTTTTGGTTTGATCTTTGAAATTTTAATAAATTATATATATCAACACCTGATTTTGATAAGTTTTTTTCTTCTGTGGCTTTAACAACAATTCTTTTACCGTCAATTTTATCGACAACTCCATTTCTATTTGCAACTATTGTAACTCCTGAGTCTAAAGCAACATCTCCTTCTATTCCTGTTCCTACAAGAGGTGATTCTGGTTTTAATAATGGAACTGCTTGACGCATCATATTTGATCCCATTAATGCTCTGTTCGCATCATCATTTTCTAAAAAAGGTATTAGAGATGCTGCAACTGAAACCAATTGTTTTGGAGAAACATCAATATAGTCAATATTATCTCTTCTCGATAAAATAAAATTTAATCCTTTTCGACATGAAACTAACTCTTCAACAAAATTTCCTTCTGCATTAATTGGTGAGTTAGCTTGTGCTATGGTATATTTTTCCTCTTCTATTGCGGATAAGTATTCAATTTTATCAATTATCTTACCATTTGAAACTTTCTTGTATGGACTTTCTATAAAACCATAACGATTAACTTTTGAATACGTGGCTAAACTATTAATTAAACCAATATTTGGTCCTTCGGGTGTTTCTATTGGACAAATTCTTCCATAATGTGTTGGGTGAACATCTCTGACCTCAAAACCCGCTCTTTCCCTTGTCAAACCACCTGGCCCGAGTGCTGAGACTCTCCTTTTGTGAGTTATTTCAGATAAAGGATTAGTTTGATCCATAAATTGAGATAACTGTGACGTACCAAAAAAATCTTTGAAAGATGTGGTTATAGGTTTGGCGTTTATTAAATCTTGTGGCATAGACGATTCTATTTCTAAAAGAGTAGACATTTTTTCTTTAATTGTTCTTTCCATTCTTAAAAGTCCAATTCTAAATTGATTTTCTACAAGCTCTCCAACTGATCGAACTCTTCTATTTCCAAGATGGTCTATATCATCGACTTCGCCTTTTCCGTCTCTAAGATCTAGCATGAATTTTATTATTGAAACAATATCATTTGAAGTTAACACTCTAGTTGTTTCAGGAGTTTTTAAATCTAATCTAGCATTTAATTTCACTCTACCAACATCTGATAAATCATATCTCTCTTTACTAAAATATAGATTTTTAAAAACATCTTCTGCTATATCGGTGCTGGGAGGCTCACCAGGTCTTAATACTTTATAAATATCATTCAGAGCTTCTTCTTTATTATTGTTTTTATCTAATTTAATTGTCTCGAAAATATATGGACCTCTTATTATGGTATCTACATTTGCTAATTGAATATTATATTTTTCAGATAATAAAATCTTATCTAGCAGTTCGCTGGTTAAATTAAAACCAGACTTTAAAATAATTTCACCATTTTTATCTTTAATATCTTTTTTTGTATATTTGCCTATTAATTCATCTGTCGAAACAAATATTTCTTTTAGACCTTTGGCTTTTAAGTTTTTTGCTAAAACCAAGTTTAGTTTCTCGCCTTTTTTTAATACTTTTTTTTTGTTTTTTTTATCTATTAGATCAAATTGAAGTTTTATTGGTCTTTTATAGTTATCTGGTTCAAATATAGTTGACCAAGAATTTGAAGATTTATCATATGTATAGTTTTCATATGTATAAAATGTATCGAGGATATCCTCTCTAGATTTTCCTAATGCGTAAAGAAGAGTTGTTATTGGAATTTTCTTTTTTCTATCAATTCTAAAATAAAGTATATCTTTTGGGTCAAATTCAAAGTCTAACCAAGAGCCTCGACCTGGTATAATTCTACAATTAAAAAGTAATTTACCACTCGCGTGCGTTTTTCCTTTATCATGATCAAAAAACACTCCAGGGCTTCGATGCATTTGATTTACTACAACTCTCTCTACTCCATTGACTACAAATGTTCCACTAGGAGTCATTAGTGGAAGATCACCTATAAAAACTTCTTGCTCTTTTGCAGATAAGATTTGTTTTGTATTCTCAACATTATCAATATCATAAACAACAAGTCTTAAATTTGCTTTTAGTGCAGCAGAA
Source organism: uncultured Pelagibacteraceae bacterium (assembly GCA_902570785.1). Lineage (GTDB taxonomy): Bacteria > Pseudomonadota > Alphaproteobacteria > Pelagibacterales > Pelagibacteraceae > Anoxypelagibacter. Next base: position 142,197 of record CACFZK010000001.1, read on the forward strand.
TATGTTAAACTTCTTTGTCTACATTCAGTAACATCAAATTTTGGTTTTCCTAATCTGTAAGATATAAATTCTAATGATGCCTTTTCAGATGCATCGTTAATAGGAAAAATACTTTCAAATACTTTTGTTAAACCTTTACTGTATATTGAATTAGCTTTTGTTTCAGTTTTTGTCACAAATTCATTGAATGAGTTTTTTTGAACCTCAATCAAATTTGGTATTGACAAAGTTTCTTTTAATCTTCCGAAGCTTTTCCTGATACTTTTCTTTTGGGTAAAAGATAATTCCATTCAACAATAATTTTTTGGTACTAACGAAAATTTAACTAGTACTATTTTAATTCTACTTTAGCTCCGGCAGCTTCTAACTTTTTCTTGGCTTCTTCTGCGTCTTTTTTTGGCACTGCTTTTTTAATTTCTTTAGGAGCGGCTTCAACTAAATCTTTTGCTTCTTTTAGTCCTAAACCAGTTATAGCTCTAACTTCCTTAATAACATTAATTTTTTTATCTCCGGCTGCGTTTAAAAAGATTGTAAAATCACTTTTTTCTTCAGCAGGCGCTGCTCCTCCTGCAGCCGGTGCAGCAGCAACAGGTGCTGCAGCTGTTACGCCCCATTTTTCCTCTAATTGTTTTGATAATTCTGCAGCTTCTACTACAGTTAATTTTGAAAGTTCGTCAATAATTTTGTTAAGGTCAGCCATTAGGTAAAGATCCGTTTAATTTTTTTTACTTTTCTCGTGTGCCAAAATAGCTATTTTTGAGCCTGGCGCAAGTAAAATACTTAAAAATTTCTGTGCAGGAGTAGATAAAATACCTACAATTTTTGCCCTTGCTTCATCTAATGTGGGTAGTGTGGCGATTTTAGCCACATCCTCAGCCTCCAAAACCTTACCATCCATATATCCTGCTACTAATTTTAATTTTTTTCCACTTTTTGCATATTTGGATAAAATTTTAGCTGACATTATAGGGTCAGAAGAAATTGCAGCAGCTGTAGGGCCTGTAAAAAATTTTTCAAGTTCTTTATACTTAGTATCCTTTAATGCAATCTTTGTAATTCTGTTTTTGGTAACTTTAAAAAAAATACCACTTTTTCTCATCTCTTCCCTAATTTTATCAAGTTCGTTTACATTAAGTCCTTGGTAATGTGCAATCATAACAGCTTCGTTTGAAGTAAATACTTTCTTCATTTCTTCTACATAATCTTTTTTTTGTTGTTTGCTCATCATTGTTGCACCTCTTTAAAATTAAATTTTAATCCTGGACTCATTGATGCTGATAAGTAGAAACCTTTTATATTTTCGGAATTAAATATTGTTGCTTTGTCTTTTTTTAAATTTTCAAACACAGAATTTAGGTTCTCTAAAATTTTTTTAGTAGTAAAACTTTTTCTACCTATTGATAAGCCAACATTTCCATCTTTATCGTTTTTAATTTCAACAATTTTATTTTTAATTTTTAAAACTGCATTTACTAGATCATCGGAGACAGTACCTAATTTTGGGTTTGGCATAAGACCTTTTGGTCCAAGTATTTTACCTAGTTTTCCTAACTTTGACATCATAGAAGGTGTACAAATAAGTTTATCAAAATTAATTTGACCAGAAGTAATTTTTTGAATTAAATCTTCTGATCCAAACACTTCAGCGCCGCTTTTTTTTGCATCATTGAGTTTATTTTCATCACACAGTACTGCAACCTTAAATTTTTTTCCATTTCCATTTGGTAATTCTATAATTGTTCTAAGGTTAGAGTCAGCACCTTTGATTTTTTTAAGATTTATTTTAAAAGATAAATCAATTGACTCAACAAACTTTGCATTTGACATTTTTTTGATTAAATCTACTTTATTTTCTAGTGTATTAATTTTTTCATTTTTTTGTTGATTCAAGAGACCTTTAAATCTTTTAGATTTTTTTTTCATTATTTTTTAACCTCTATTCCCATTGATCTAGCTGAACCACATATAATTTTGGTTGCTTCTTCAAGATTGTGAGCATTTAAGTCTTTCATCTTTTCTTTAGCAATAGTTTCAGCTTGTTTTAATGTTATTGAACCAACAATAACCCTGCCTGGCTCTTGTGATCCACTTTTTAATTTTGCTGCCTCCCTTATGAAATGTGATGCTGGTGGAGACTTAATAATAAAGTCAAATTTTTTATCTTTATAAACTGTTATTACTACTGGTACAGGTTTTCCCATAAATGATTTTGTTTTTTCATTAAAAGATTTACAAAATTCCATTATGTTAATACCTCTTTGTCCTAACGCTGGGCCTACAGGTGGTGCCGGGTTAGCCTGGCCTCCTTTAATTTGTAATTTAACGTAACCTGCAATTTCTTTTGGCATTAGCTTTTCTCCACTTGGTTATATTCTAGGTCAACTGGTGTTGGACGACCAAAAATTGAAACAGAAACTTTGAGTCTTGATTTTTCCTCATCAATTTCTTCAACCAAACCAGTAAATGAAGCAAACGGACCATCACATACTCTTACCTTCTCACCAATCTCAAAAGTTATCCCAGCGGATGGATTGGCCTCTGTTTCTGTGATCTGATTCATAATTTTTTTAACTTCATTTTCTGAAACTGGTACAGGTTTTCCTTCTGGGCCTAAAAACCCACTAACTTTTTGAATATTTTTAATTTTATGATAAATTTGTTTATTTAGATCAAGCTTAACTAGAATATATCCTGGAAAATATTTTTTTTGCTTTTGCGTTCTTTTCCCTTTTTTAACCTCCGTAACCTTATGCGTTGGTACCAAAACGTCTCCTAAATTAGTTTCTAGTGAGGATTTTGCCATAACATCTTTAATAGAATCTGCGACTTTTTTTTCAAATCCTGAATATGCTTGTACAATATACCAATTCATAACCCTAGAAATTGATTGTTAAAATTAAATCTAAAAAAAACTTTAAAATTTGATCGAGCAATAAAAAAAATACAGCAGCTAAACTTGCAAGTACAAAAACCATCAAAGAACCGGTAACCGTATCTTTTTTTGTGGGCCAAGTAACTCTAAAGGCTTCCTGTTTCACTTCTTGAAAAAATTTTAATGGATTTCTCATAATTTTTGTTTGGCAGGAGCGGAGGGAATCGAACCCCCAACCTCCGGTTTTGGAGACCGGCGCTCTACCAATTGAGCTACGCTCCTAGTAGCTTACTTAATAATCTTTGTAACCACCCCAGCTCCAACTGTTTTACCACCTTCTCTAATTGCAAAATTTAGTTTCTCACTCATAGCAATAGGAGTAATAAGTTTAACATTAAATTTTGCATCATCACCAGGCATAACCATTTCTGTCCCAGATGGAAGTGTTACCTCGCCAGTTACGTCAGTTGTTCTAAAATAAAACTGAGGTCTGTATTTGGTAAAAAAAGGAGTGTGTCTTCCACCTTCATCTTTTTTTAGAACATATGCTTGTGCTTCAAATTCAGTATGCGGAGTTACAGAACCTGGCTTTGCTAATACTTGTCCTCTTTCAATATCGGTTCTCTCAACACCTCTGAGTAATGCTCCTATGTTGTCACCGGCCTCACCTGTGTCTAAAATCTTTCTAAACATTTCAACTCCAGTGATCACTGTTTTTTTAGTTTCTTTAATACCAACTATTTCTAATTCTTCCCCAGTTTTTACAACACCTTGTTCTACTCTTCCAGTTGCAACTGTTCCTCTTCCTGAAATAGAAAAAACATCTTCTACTGGCATTAGGAAGGGCTTATCTTTTGGTCTAGCTGGTTGTGGAATAGTTTCGTCAACTGCTTTCATCAACTCCATAATTGCATTTTTTCCAGTTGCCTCATCTTTTCCTTCAACTGCATTTAATGCTGAACCTTTAATGATTGGAATTTTGTCTCCTGGAAATTTATAAGATGTTAAAAGTTCTCTAATTTCCGTTTCAACTAATTCTACAAGTTCTTTATCTTTAACTTGATCAATTTTATTTAGGAAAACTACAATCGCAGGAACACCAACTTGTCTTGCTAATAAAATATGCTCTCGCGTTTGTGGCATTGGACCATCCGCAGCATTAACAACTAATATTGCGCCATCCATCTGTGCAGCACCAGTTATCATATTTTTCACATAATCGGCGTGGCCTGGACAATCAACGTGAGCATAATGTCTTTTTTCAGTTTCATACTCAACGTGAGCAGTGGAAATAGTGATACCACGCTCTTTTTCTTCAGGAGCTTTATCAATCTGATCATATGCAATAAATTCTGCTCCGCCTTTTTCTGCTAAAACTTTTGTTATTGCAGCTGTAAGGGTTGTTTTACCATGATCTACGTGCCCTATTGTACCGATGTTACAATGAGGTTTGTTTCTCTCAAATTTTTTCTTGTCCGCCATTTTTTTTCCTTTTCTTTATAATAATTTTTAAACTTTTTGGAGCGGATGAGGAGAATCGAACTCCTAGCATCAGATTGGAAATCTGAGGTATTACCATTATACGACACCCGCACAATCCAAACTTTTTCGCACTCTATTATAAAACACTTTTCAAGTTTGGTGGAGGGGGAAAGATTCGAACTTTCGAAGACCGAAGTCAACGGGTTTACAGCCCGCCCCATTTGACCGCTTTGGTACCCCTCCTTAACTTTGTTAAGGGATACCCAATAACTCAAAAAGTATTCAACAACAAGGGTTTTATAAGCATCTTGAATAATAAATGCAATAAATGATTTTGCTTTTAAATATGCTATTTATTTAGATAAAAGATATAAAAATCATGAAAAAATCTACTTTTTACATTGTTGGTAGGCATGCTGTAACTTCAGCATTGAAAAACCCAAAAAGGAGAGTTCTTAGAGTTTTTTTAACTGAAGAGTCAAAAAAAGATATTCATAGGAGTAGTCAAAATCAAAACTTATTAAAAAATATCAAAGTTTATTTTAAAACAAAAAAAGAATTAGACAAATACTGTGCTAGAGAAGGTATAATGCATCAAGGATTTGTTGCAGAAGTTGAACATCTTGAAACAATAAATTTAAAAGAATTTGTCGATCAGAACGTAAATAAAAATAATATTAATCTTGTTGCTTTGGACGGAGTCACAGACCCAAGAAATATAGGATCTATAATTAGAAGTGCGGCATCTTTTAACATAGATGGTATTATTGTTAAAGAAAGGTCTTTTCCAGCTGAAAGTAAACTTATGTATAAAAGTGCTAGCGGATGTACAGAGTTAATAAAAATATTTGAAGTAACAAATTTGAATACATCTCTTAAATATTTAAAATCTAAAAATTTTTGGATAAGTGGTTTTGATTTAGATGCTTCAAAAAATTTTGAACATAATAACTGGGAGGGTAAAAACGTTCTTTTATTTGGATCTGAAGGAGAAGGCCTTAAACTTCAAATTAAAAAGAATGCAGATTTTTTATTTTTTATAAATATTAACAAAAAAGTTGAAAGTTTAAATGTATCAAATTCGGCATCAATAGTTTTTCACCATATAAACCGAAAAATTAATAGTAAGTAATTTATTTTATTTTTTTTATAACAACTCTTCGGTTTAAAGCAAATATACTTGGCATTAACGTAATTAATAATTTATCAATAAAATTCATTAAATTAAAAATTGGTTTAATTACAGGAATATGAAAAGTATTTTGAACAACGCCTCCAGAGTTAAGAAAAATTGAAAACTCAGATAATTCATTTTTAATTATAGAAAAATAAGGAAAGTAAAAACTAAATTTTTTTTCATCTTTGAATAAAAGTTGAGCAACAGCAGTGTTTGAGTCCCAAGGAGAGTTAGATTTAAATATATTCTTTTTGGAATTAAATATATTTATTTTGTAAGACCATGCCTCATCATCCAACAAATATTGAAATAATTTTAAGAAAAAAGATGTTTCGGGTTCATTTAATAAAATAAGCCCATCTTTTTTTAAATAACTAGACATTTTTTTTAAAGATAGAGAAGGATTTTGACAATGATGTAATGCATGATTAATTATAAATACATCAACTTTCTTCAAATATTTCTTTCCCAAATTTAACTTAACCATGTCTACTTTTTTTGAAATCCAAGGATATTTTTGAATATCTGTTAATAAAATATTTTTATTATTCAAGATATCTTTGCTTGCACCATTACCACATCCTAGCTCAATTATAATTTTTTTTCCTTTTAAATATTTTTTCATCCAAAGAAATCTCTCTTCTAACAAAAAAAAAGTATTTTTGTTTTTTTTGTTTTTAAATTTTTTTCTTGATTTTTGAATACTGCAATCTTTAATTCTTTTTGGATAAAATTCTTTTGGAAATATCATTTTAAGTAATTATTAATATTATTAGAAATTAACACAAATTTAAACTAATAAAGAATGATAAATATATTTAATCGATGTAAATCATTTGTCTATCAATTTAACTGTGAAGGCTTTACTATATATTAATAAAAGGGTAAAAAGTTTAAATGTGCCATACAGTATTTCTTTAATTTTCTATTACATACATAAGTTTATAAATGGATAATTTACATAAAAATATAATAATATTTTGTTCAGCAATAATAATTTTTTCATATTTTTTTGGATATTATTTAGATGAAAATTCTATTGGTTCGGGCGGTTATAGAGGTGACCTAGCATGGATATGGCAAAATTACGAAATTTTTAGGAAACAAAATTTTATTGACGCAATAAGAGATGAAAGTTTTTTCGGAAACAGAACTCACTTACTATACATAATTAATTATTACCTTAATCCATTTATAAACAATATAGATAATTACAGATTAAGTATAACTTTTTTTTCAATTGTAGCATCATATGTTTTCTATTTATGTTTATTAAATAGGTTTAAACAAACAAATTATATTTATTTAATTTTGGTATCACTACTTGTTTTGTTGAGTCCATTCTACAGAACAAGTGCTTATTGGGGCATGGAAATACAATATGGTATTATTTCTGCACTTTTAGCAATTTTCTTTTTTACTAAGGAAGACAATATTAAAAAAATTTCTTCAGGTAATCTTTTTTTATCTATTTTTTTTAGTTCTTGTACTGTCTATTTTGATTTAAAATTAATTTTAATACCACTTTACATTTATATAAAAATAATTTTTTCAAATTTAACTTTTAAAGAAAAAGCAAAAACTTCAGTTATTTATTTTATATTAGCAATACCTTTTATATTGCTAATTTTTCAATGGGGAGGTCTGGTTCCTATAAAAACACAAAACGCTAATCCCCTTCAAGGAACACATTTAATTAGTAAACTTCATTTTGTGAATATTCTCTTCGCCACAAATATTATCGGGCTATATATGTTTCCACTTCTAATTTTTAAAAGGAATATTTTAGAGTCATTGAAAAAAATTATAAACCCGACTAACATAATTTTATTTGCCCTGTTTCTAATTTACCTTGTTAGTTTTTTGTATTTCGATTTATATGACTACACTGATAAACTTTCTAGGGAATATGGGGGATATAAAAATTTTTGGGGTCTTGGATACTCGCAAAAATTAAGTAATTTAATATTTGAAAACAGATTTTACTCATTATTTTTTAATTTAATTATTTATTTTGTAAGTATAATAATAATATTATTGGTAGTTGATTCTCGTTTAATCAATTTGACAATAGTTTTATTTTTTTATCTTCTATCCATTTTTTTATTTCCCCTAATGCAAGAGTATTTTGATCCGTATATTCTATTATTTGGTGTTTTATTATTTAAAAATGATTACCAATTTAATTTTGAAAAATGCGCTTTTGCTTTTTTATTTTTTGGTTTTTTCTTATTATCGTCTATTTATTACTATCAATAAGATTATTTATATCTGTTTTTTTTATATTTTTAAAAAACATAACATGATCATACGGTAATCTTAAATACCTGTTGTGTATCAATTTATATTTAAAATTAACTAATAATTTTTTATAATCATTCAAATACCTAATATAATTACCTCTATCTAAGTAATACAAAATTTTTGTTACAAGATTTTGATTTGGTAAAATTACTGCATCTATAGATAATATTTTAAATTCTTTTGTCTTTGATAAAAATTTTTTAATAGACAGATCGTCTAAGTGGTGAAGGACTCCTATCATTAGTATTAATGAATTTTTAGGATTAAATTTATTAAAATCAATATCGTTAATATTACTTTTGAAAAAAAGAATGTTTTTTTCTTTAAACTTTTTTTTAAGTTTATTAATAAAATAACCTTCAGCTTCATAGCCAAAGTATTTTTGATTTTTCTCAAACTTATAATAATTTAAAACATCGCTGTCACCGCAACCAATATCAATAACATTTTTAACTTTTAAAAGTTTTAATAAACTCGCTGCATCGGAGTTTAAAGATTTTTTTAGTATTAATTTTTGTATAAAACTATATAAATATGAATACATTTCTTCAAAATTAATTTATGAAAAATATAATTATATATACAACAAATGATGAAGTTGTTTCATTAAAATTAGTTGATAAATTACTATCTGAAGAGGATTTTAAGTCATACAATTTTGATATAATTGTAAACAACTCTAGTTTGTTGAGAAAAATAAAAGTTTTAATCGTATTTTGCTTTTTTGGTTCAATTTTAGAATTTTATAGACAATTTAAAAATAAAATATCTATAAAAGAAATTTTAAATAAACACAAAAATTGCAAATTAATTAACAAAGTAGAAAATAATTACGATTATGGTCTAAATATTTATGGATTAAAAAAAATAAATCTTGAAAAATTTAAAATATATAATTTTCATCTTGGATCACTAAAAAATCAAAGAGGCTCATTTATTTTTTTTTATAAATATATTTTTAATTGGGATCAAATAGACTTAACTTTCCATGAAGTGAATAAAAAATATGACGTTGGAAAAATTTATAACAGGAGAACAATCGACTTAGATAAAGACATTAAAGCTACAAGAATTTGCTTTCTATATTTATATAATTTAGATTTTTTAAAAGAAAGTGTTAAAAAGATTGAATTACATAATTTTACTGAAAATAAGAATTATGAAAAAATCAATTTAGTTCCATCATTTTTCAGACTTTTAAATTTATCAATTAAATATTTTTTTGGTAGAACAAATTAATATTCCTAACTATGTTTTGAATATAATATTTATTTATTTTATCATGGTTTGGCAGACAGAGTATTTTTTTTTCAACTAATTTCGAATTATGACATTTTGTTTTAGAATTAAATAATTTACTACAATCAAAATAATGAATTATTTTTGTATCAAATCCTTTTTTAAATAAATGGAGGTGTAGTTTTTCTCTATTATTAAATAAAACTGGAAAATCCAAATAATTTTGAAAATTAAAATCATCAATTTGAAAAAGATGAATTTGATCCGATTTAATTTTTTTTAAATATTTATAGTACAATTTATTATTCGTTTTTCTAATATTATGATTTCGTTTTCTACTAACTTTGTCAACCAACTGATAATAAATTAATTTTTTTGAAAAATTTGAAATATTGCTTAAATAATAATGTGG
>CACFZK010000002.1 GCA_902570785.1 uncultured Pelagibacteraceae bacterium
TTGGCCAAATAGATGAGGATCATAATGGAATATCTGGAATTGAAAAATCTTTTAACAAACAACTAAAATCAGATCAAAAATCTTTGGTAACAACATTAGATACAAATATTCAATTTTTAATAAGAGAAGAGCTCATAAACTTTCAAAAAATTTTTAAAAATATAGGAAGTGCTTCTATTTTAATGGATGTAAATAACGGTGATATTCTTTCTTTAATTTCTCTGCCAGATTTTGACATAAATAAAAGGCAAACTATTAATAATTTAAACTTTATTAATAGAGCCACGAAAGGTGTTTACGAGCTTGGGTCAGTTTTTAAAACATTTACATTAGCTGGAGGTTTAAATGAAGGTGTAATAGAAACTAAATCTAAATTTTATAATTTACCAAAAAAAATTACTTGTGCAGGAAAATCTATTGCAGAGTATGACAATAAAATTCCAGCCAACCTTACGGCTGAAGAAATTTTAATTAGGTCAGGTAACATTGGCTCAGTAAGAATTGCTCAAAAAATTGGGGAGATAAAAATGAAAAATTTTTTGGATGAAATAGGTTTATTGAAAAAAATTAAATTTGATATAGAGGAAGTGGGCCAGCCTCTACCTGTAAGATGGGGAAAATGCAAACTTGCTACTGCATCTTTTGGACATGGTATAACGACTACCTTGCTTCAACTTGCTAAAGGCTATTCAATTATCTCTAATGGTGGATATAATATTGAACCTAGATTAGTTAAAAGGACTCAATCAAATAGGGATAAAAAAATCAAAATTTTAAACGACGGAATATCAAGTGAAATAAATTCTATTCTCCGTAAAATTGTAACTCAAAAGGAAGGAACAGCAAATTTTGCAAATATTCAGGGTTATGAAGTTGGGGGAAAAACAGGTACCGCGCAAAAAATAGTAAATGGTTATTACTCAAAAAATAAAATCAATACATTTGTAGCTGTATTTCCAACCTCAAAACCAAAATATATTCTATTGGTATTATTGGATGAGCCAAAGCCAAATAAAGATTATATTTATAATTATAGGGATGGAAGCGGATGGAAACACAAAGGGACACCATATAATACAGCTGGATGGACATCAGTTGAGGTAGCCGGCAAAATAATAGAAAAAATCGGACCTATTTTAGCCATAAATAAAATTGATCTATACGGCAACCATGTTGTTAAAAAAACTAATTAAAAATTTAAGTCCAAAAATTGGAAGCCTTGAAATTAGCGGTATTTCAAATGATAGCAGAAAGGTTAAAAAAGGTGATTTATTTGTTGCTATAAAGGGCGAAAAAGAGGATGGGAATAAATATATTTCCCAGGCTATTTCAAAAGGAGCTAGAGCTGTAATTTACTCAGGAAAAATTAAAAAAAATAAAAAAACTAAGTTCATAAATTTTAAAGATACCAGAAGTATTTTAGCCAGATTAAGTGCAAGTTTTTATAAAAATAAACCTAAAAACATAATTGCTGTAACCGGAACGAACGGTAAAACTTCCATATCTGATTTTTTTTATCAAATTTTTAAGTTACAAAATATCAAATCTGGTTTTATAGGAACTCTTGGTTTTAGAAAATATAAATTATTAAAAAAAAGAAACCTCACAACTTTGGATTCGTTTTCACTTCACAAAGATTTGAATGAAATGAGCAGAGACAATATAAACAATGTTATTATTGAAGCCTCAAGCCATGGTTTAAAGCAAAAAAGGCTTAATTTTCTGAAAGTCAAAGCAGGTATTTTTACGAACCTAAGTCATGATCATTTAGATTATCATAAAAGCATGAGAGATTATCTACAGTCTAAATTACTGCTATTTAATGACTTGTTAAAAAAAGGAGAAACTATAATTACAGATTCAAATATTAAACAATTTAAAGATATAAAAAAAATTCAAGTAAGAAGAAAATTGAAACTTTTAACAATAGGATCAAACAGCAATATTTTTAAAATTTTAAAGCATAAAATTTTTGAAAATTATCAATTTCTTGAGCTAAAATATAAAAACAAAATATATAAACTCAAAATAAATCTCTATGGCACAATACAGATTAAAAATTTATTGATGGCAATTTTAGCAGCAAAAGTTTGCGGTATAAATATAGAAAAAATTTTAAATAAAATAAACAAAATTAAGAGTGTAGAAGGAAGATTACATCTGGTTAGGACTTTACCGAATAAATCAAAAATATTTTTAGACTACGCCCATACACCTGAGGCATTAGAAAAAGCAATAATATCTCTAAAGGAACATTTTCATAAAAAAATTACAATATTATTTGGATGCGGCGGAGAAAGAGATAAAACAAAAAGAAGATTAATGGGGCAGGTTGCAAAAAAAAATTGTGATAAAATTTATATTACTGATGATAATCCAAGAAAAGAAAATGCAAAAAAAATACGAAAAGAAATCATGAAAGGCTTAAAAAAATCTTCAGCGAAAGAAATAGGAAATAGAAAAAAAGCAATTATTCATGCAATGAAAAATTCAGATCCTTATGAAATTATTTTAATTGCTGGGAAAGGACATGAAACTTATCAAGATTTTGGCAATAAAAAAATATTTTTTAGTGATAAAAATATAATAAAAAATTTTAAAAATAAAAAAGTTTCGTCAAATCAAAAAATTAATAATTTGAAACATAATCGCTTGGTTTTAAAAAAGACTCTTAAAACTAATAAAAATTATTTTTTTGATAATGTTTCTATAGACTCTAGAACCATTAAGAAAAATAATTTATTTATTGCTCTAAAAGGAAAAAATAAAGATGGTCATAACTTTATAAAACAAGCCCATAAAAATGGGGCTAGTTATAGTGTTGTTTCTAAAAAAAATAAAAAAAACTCTAAACAAATCAAGGTTAAAAATACTATGAAATTTCTAAATCAATTAGCAAAAAATAAGCGAGAATTATCTTCTGGTAGATTTATTGCTGTAACAGGTAGTTCAGGAAAAACCACAGTTAAAACCATGCTTGGAAGTATTTTACAAAATTATACTAATACTTATTTTTCTCCCAAGTCATACAATAATTTTTATGGTGTTCCTTTAAGTATTTCAAATTTTAATCCAAATTTTAGTTATGGAGTTTTTGAGGTAGGTATGAGCAAATTTAATGAAATTAATAAACTCTCACAACTGGTAAAACCTCATATTGGAATAATAACAAATGTTTCAGAGGCACATTTAGAAAATTTTAGAAATATAAAAGATATTGCTAAAGCGAAAAGTGAAATTATATACAATATACAAAAAGGAGGCGCTGTTATTTTAAATAGAGATGATAAATTTTTTAAATATTTTAGAAAAATAGCAAAACAAAATGAAATCAGAGTTACTTCTTTTGGTTTCTCAAAAGCATCAGATATTAGATTTATCTCTTTAAGAAAAAAACAAAATTCATTAATACTATCTTTGCTTATTTACAAAAAAAAACTTATTATAAAAATTAATAATGGAAACAAAAATAATATAATGAACATTTTATTATCAATTTCAGTTATTAATGAGTTAAATTTACCACTAGTTAAAATAAAAAACTTTTTTAAAGATAAAGCACTTCTTAAAGGAAGAGGCAAAATTAATAAAATCAATAAGTTCAATAAAAAATTTTTTTTAGTCGACGAAAGTTATAATGCAAATCCATTATCAGTCAAATCTGCAATAGAGAATTTTTCAAATATTAAAAAAAAGGGAAAAAAAAAATATTTTCTTTTCGGGGATATGTTGGAACTTGGAAAGAACTCACATTTTTATCACAAAAAAATCTCTAAATTTATTAATAATAGTGATATTGATAAAACTTATGTTTATGGCAGCAAAGCATTTGAAACATTTAGATTAATAAGAAAACAAAAGAGAGGAGAGGTTATTAAGAATCTGAAATCATTCTCGGGTAAAATTTCTAATATTTTAAATAATGGAGATTATTTAATGATAAAAGGTTCTAACGCCACTGGATTACATAAGGTTTCCAAAGACTTTATTGGGAGACACAATTAAATGCTATACAACCTTTTAACTTCTTTAATTGACACTTTTTCTTTTTTGAATGTATTTAAGTACATTACTTTCAGGATAGGTTTGTCTGTTATTACGTCTCTCACTATAATTTTCTTAATCGGAACACCGTTAATCAAATACTTCGCAAGAAAACAAATTACAGGGCCAATAAGACAAGATGGACCTATCGATCATATAGTCAAAAAAAGTGGAACACCAACAATGGGCGGACTTATGATTTTGATTGGTATAATTGTAAGCACAATTTTATGGGCAGATCTTAAAAATCTTTATATCTGGATAGTCCTATTTGTTTGTACTAGCCTTGGACTACTTGGGTTTTTAGATGACTATCTAAAAATAAAATTTAAAAATTCTTCGGGAATTAATGCAAAACTTAAATTCTTTGGTCAATTAATTATTTCTCTTATAGCTATTTTGGCGCTTGTGTATTTTACCGATCACGAAACTATTTCAAATTTGTATTTTCCTTTTTTTAAAAATTTTATTTTACATATGGGTTTGTTTTTTATACCTTTTGGTATTTTTGTTATAATTGGTTCTTCTAATGCAGTAAATTTGACTGATGGTTTAGATGGATTGGCAACTGTTCCAGTTATGTTAGTTGCTCTATCATTTTCATTGATTTGTTACCTAGTTGGAAATTCAATTTTCGCAAACTATCTACAAATACAATACATCCCTAATGTTGGAGAACTTTCAATATTTTGTGGTTCAATTGTCGGATCATGTTTAGGTTTCCTTTGGTATAATGCACCTCCAGCTAAAATATTTATGGGAGATACTGGCTCATTATCTTTAGGAGGATCAATCGCGGCAGTGGCAATTATTGTAAAACATGAAATTGTACTCGCAATTATTGGTGGATTGTTTGTTCTAGAAACAGTCTCTGTAATTATTCAGGTAATATCATTTAAATTGACTGGAAAAAGGGTTTTTATGATGGCTCCAATTCATCACCATTTTGAGAAAAAAGGCTGGGCAGAGTCAACTGTTGTTATTAGGTTCTGGATAATTGCCATCATATTAGCATTGGTAGGTCTAGCAACATTAAAATTAAGATAATTAATGAATTTATTAAAAATGAATTCCTCAATAGTGAATTTTTGTATTTATGGTCTTGGCTCTACCGGAAAGTCAGCAGCTAAATTCTTAAAAAGCAAAAATTTTAACAATATTATGATTTGGGATGACAAAATGCGGGCGAAAAAAGGAAAAAAAAAATTCTTAAAATACCTGGACTCTTCGGATTATATAATAGTTAGTCCCGGTATAAATTTAAAAAAATCAAAATTAAAAAATAAGCTTTATAGAAATAAACATAAAATTATTACAGATCTTGATCTTTTTTATCTTTTTTATCCAAATATAAGATCAATTGTTATAACAGGGACAAATGGCAAATCTACAACATGTAAAATTCTAGAACACGTCTTTAAAAAAAATAGAATAGATGTAAAATTAGGAGGGAATATAGGTAAACCAATTTTGGATTTAAGACTCAATAATAGACCAGTAGTTATAATAGAAGCATCGTCTTTTCAATTAGCTTATTCAAAATATATTAAACCAAACTATGCTGCAATTCTAAATATAACCAAAGATCATTTAGATTGGCACGGTACAATGAAAGAATACATAAATTCTAAATTAAAAATTTTCTCAAATCAAAGTACCGATGATTACGCATTTTTAAATAATCAGAATCTCATAAAAAAATTTAAAAAAAATAATTATAAGAGCAAATTGAAATATGTAAGTAAAAAAAAATATAAAAATTTACAAAAAAAAATCAAAAATAATTATTTAAATTCAAAAGCGAATAATGAGAATATGAATTATATTTATGAAATTTCCAAAATTTTTAATATAAAAACAAAAAATGTCACTAAGTCATTGACAAACTTCAAAGGCCTTAATCATAGACATGAAATTTTTTATAAAAATCATAATAAAACTTTTATAAATGACTCAAAAGCAACGAGTTTTAAGTCTAGTAAATTTGCATTAGAAAGTAATAAAAATATTTTTTGGATAACTGGTGGCTTACCCAAATTAGGAGACAAAATCGAAATAAATGAAGTAAAAAAAAATATTCTGAAAGCGTACATTATTGGAAAAAATACTAAATATTTTAAAAGATATTTAAATGGAAATATTAATTTTGAAGTTAGTAACAGCATGAAGAATGCTGTGATTTCAATATTTAAAGACATTAAAAAAATAAAAGATAAAAATTTAAATATTTTACTAAGTCCCGCTAGTGCATCTTATGACCAGTATAAGAATTTTGAGGAAAGAGGTAATAAATTTAAAAAACTAATTTTAAAATATGCAAGAAAAAATTTTTAATATTAACAATTACTGGAGAAATATTGATAAACAAATTTTAACAAGTTTTTCAATATTATTTATTCTGGGAGTATTTTTCTCCTTCTCTTCGACATCTTTTTTAGCAGATGAACGTTTAAATAAAAGTTACTATTTTTTTTTTCAAAAACATCTCGTATATGCTTGTGCCTCATTTTTGATAATGATTATTATTTCAACTTTAAATACTGATTTAATTAATAGAAGTTTGATACCAATATTTATATTTCTTGTATTGTTATTGTTATTGGTTCCATTTCTAGGTGTAGAAGTTAAAGGTGCAAAAAGATGGCTTAATTTTTATATTTTCCGTTTCCAGCCAATTGAATTTGTAAAACCTTTTTTTATCCTGGTAGTTGCACAAATTATTTCTTCAAGCAAAATTAAAAGTTTAAATTTATCACATATTATTTCTTTTATTTTTTTGTCAATAATAACTTTATTACTTTTAATTCAGCCTGATGTAGGACAAACAATTTTACTTGCTGCATCCTGGTCTTCATTAATTTTTGTATCTGGTTTCAGTATAATATTTTTAATTTTAATATTTTTTTTTCTTATTGTTTTGTTTTTCCTACTTCTATATTTAGCTCCAGAGAGATTTAGTTACATCATTTCTAGAATTACGTCTTTTATGGACCCTGAGAAGTCTGGTTGGTCACAATCACAAAAAGCTATAGAGGCAATCAAACAAGGCGGTTTAAAAGGAAGAGGTATGGGGGAGGGAATTTTAAAAGAAAATGTTCCAGAAGCCCACACAGATTATATTATTGCTGTTGTTAGTGAAGAATTTGGATCAGCAGTTTCAGTTTTAATAATTATAATATTTTTGTTTGTTGCGTTTAGAATAATTAAAAAAGTTATAAGTTTTTCCAACAACTATTATAAGTTAGCTTTGTGCGGCTTAATATCTTTAATAATTTTTCAAACATTCATTCATATTGGTGTTAACGCAAATTTATTACCCACAACAGGCATGACGCTTCCATTTTTAAGTTATGGAGGTTCATCTTTATTATCAACCGGAATACTAGCTGGAATTGTTTTAAATTATACCTCACTAAACGAAAAAAATTGATGAAAAAAATAAATAAAAATATTTTAATAGCTACCGGTGGAACTGGGGGACATATATTTCCATCTTTAAGTTTAGCTAAATTCCTAAGTAAAAATTACAATTTACAGATAGTTTCTGATAATAGAGGACTGAAATTTTTACAAAATACTGAAAATATGAAAGTAAAAATTATTAATTCAGGCACAATATTTAAAAAAAATTTTCTAAATGTTTTTTTAGAGGCCTTAAAAATTATAACTGCTTTTACTCACTCCATTTGTTTTTTAATTTATTCAAGACCAAACTTAATAATTGGTATGGGCGGCTATTCTTCATTCCCAATTTGTATTGCAGGTTTTTTATTAAGAATTCCAGTAATAATTTATGAAAATAATTTAATTATAGGACGTGCAAATAAATTTTTACTACCAATAGCTAAAAAAATTATGTTATCAACAAAAAATACCATAGGTATTGACCCAAAATATAAAGAAAAGTTATTTGTTTGTGGTTATATATTGAAGGAAAATATTTATAATTCAGAATATTCTAAAAAAATATCTCATTCACAAAATGAAATTTCCCTATTAATAATGGGAGGAAGCCAGTCTGCTAAAATATTTGGGGAAATATTACCTTTCGAGATTATGAAATGTTTTAAAAAAGGAATTAAGTTTAACATCTACCAACAATGTTTAGAAAATCAGATTAATGAGATTAAAAAAATCTATAAAAAATTTAATATACAATATGAATTATTTACCTTTTCAAAAGATATGATGAAGTATTATCAAAAAACAGATTTAGCTATCACTAGATCAGGAGCCTCGTCTTTAGCAGAGCTAACAAACCTTAGAATTCCATTTATAGCAATTCCACTACCCACATCTGCAGACAATCACCAATTTATGAATGCAAATTATTTCAGGGAAAAAGGATACTGTTTTTTATTGGAAGAAAAGTTTATTTTTGACAATTTACACAAAATATTAGTCGATTTATCAAAAAATCAGAACAAACTTCAAGATATTAAAGAAAAGATGTCACAACATTCTGATAAAAATATATTTCCAAAAATTGAAAAATTAATAAAAGAGAATTTAAATGAATAAAATTAAAATTAATTTAAATCAAAAAATCCATTTTGTTGGAATTGGGGGAATTGGTATGAGCGGATTAGCTCAAATAATGAAAAACATGGGTTTTAAAATTCAAGGAAGTGACATGGTAAATAGTAAAAATGTTGAGAGATGTAGAAAAATTGGGATCAAAGTTTTTAGATCGCATAAAAAGGAAAACATAAATAATATTTCAATATTAATAAAATCATCAGCTATTAAAAATAACAATCCAGAAATTAAAGCAGCAAAAGAAAAAAAAATTATTATTTTAAAAAGAGCAGAAATGCTGGCACATGTTGTTTCATTAAAAACAAACGTAGTAGTAACCGGTTCGCATGGAAAAACTACAACAACGTCATTGATTTCAAATGTATTATCCTCTGCAAAATTTGACCCTACAATAATAAATGGTGGAATAATCAATTCTTTCAATAGCAATGCTAAGTTGGGAAAAGGTAATTGGGCAGTATTAGAGGCAGACGAGTCAGACGGAAGTTTTTTAAATTTCCCAATTAATTATTCTGTTGTGACAAATATCGATAGGGAACATATGGAATTTTATAAAAATTTTAAAAATTTAAAAAATTCTTTTTTAAATTTTTTGAATAAAACCCCCCTAATTGGAAAATCTTTTGTATGTATAGATAATGCTGAATTATATAAATTAACAAAAAAAGTAAAAAATAAAAATTTTTACTCTTATGGTTTTTCTAAAAAAGCAAATTTTCAAGTTTTGAAACCACTCTATAAAAAAGATTACTCAGT
The DNA here is from genome assembly GCA_902570785.1 of uncultured Pelagibacteraceae bacterium. GTDB lineage: Bacteria > Pseudomonadota > Alphaproteobacteria > Pelagibacterales > Pelagibacteraceae > Anoxypelagibacter. Next base: position 9,340 of record CACFZK010000002.1, read on the forward strand.
ATTTGATTTGAAAATTTCTATACCAGGTGAAAAAATTAAAATTATAAAAAAAATTAGACTGAACCTTATTGGAAGTCATAATATTCTTAATTCAGTTGCTGCAATTTCTCTTTGTTTGCACATTGGTATTAATATCAAAGTAATAAAAAGATCGCTTAAAAACTTTTCTGGAATTCAAAGACGTTTAACAAAACTTTTTAATTTTAAAGGTAGAGAATTTTTTGACGACTACGCTCATCATCCTACCGAAATTAAATCAGTTTTAAAAAGTTTAAGGGTTACTTCATCTGATAGAAAAATTATTTCAGTGTTTCAACCCCACAGATATTCTAGATTAAAATTATTAAATAAGGATTTTTCATATTCTTTTAAAGACTCAGATTTAGTCGTTCTATGTCCTGTATATGCTGCAGGTGAAAAAATTGACAAAAAGTATGACCCCATAAATTTTGCAAAATTAATTACTCAACGCTCAAATGTTCAGGTTATATTAGTTAATAATCAAAAAGATTTGAATAATTTCTTTAAAAAAAATTTAATTGAAAATGAGATTGTAATTTGTATGGGAGCTGGATCAATTTCTAGGTGGTTGAGGGAAATGAAATTTTAAATGAAAAATACAATATACAAAAAAGAAAAACTGTCAAAATACAGCTGGTTTAATCTAGGAGGACCAGCCGAAATATTATTTAAACCGAACTCAATTGATGAACTAAAGAATTTTTTAATTAATAAAGAAATAAATAATAAAAATATTTTTATCTTGGGAGCTGGCTCTAACACACTTTTTAGAGACACTGGTTTTAATGGTTTTGTAATTAAATTGGGCAAAGAATTTACTAACATTAAACTACTTGAAGATAATAAAATAGAAGTTGGTGCAGCAACTTTGGATAAAAAGTTAGCAGATTTTGCATGTCAAAATTCGATCTCAGGATTAGAATTCTTATCTTGTATTCCAGGGAGTATTGGTGGTGCAGTTACTATGAACAGTGGGTGCTATCAAAAAGATATCTCTAAAATTTTTTATTCGCTTCAAGCAATAGATTTAAATGGAAACGTAAAAGTTTTTAAAAAAGATGATATTAAATTTTTTTACAGAGGTAATAATTTAGACAGCAAACTAATTATTCTAAATGTTACATTTCAGGGAAAAAAGGGAAACAAAAGTCAAATTCAGAATTTACAAGACTCTTTTTTAAAAGAAAAAAAAGAGAGTCAACCAAACAGAATAAAGACATGCGGAAGTACTTTTAAAAATCCCAAAAATAAAAAAGCTTGGGAACTGATAAAAAAATCTGACTGTTTAAACCTGACGGTAGGAGGAGCAAGTATATCAGATAAACATTGTAATTTTTTTATGAACAACGGAAATGCTACTTCGTCAGATGTTGAAAAACTAATTGAAAAAGTTAGAGAAAAAGTTTTTTTAAAAACTGGTACAAAGTTGGAATTAGAAATTAAAATAATAGGAGAAAAATAAACTTGAAAAATAAGAAAAAAATTTTAGTAATTTTAGGAGGAAACTCTGAAGAGAGAAATATAAGCTTAGATACTGGCAAATCATGCGCTATGGCTTTAAATAAAATTGGTTTTAATACAATAAAATTTGATCCAAAAAAAAATTCTCTAATTAAAATTAAAAAAATAAATCCAGATATAATATTTAATGCTCTTCATGGCAAAGACGGTGAAGATGGAAATATTCAAAGTTTTTTTGAGTATCTAAGGATACCGTATACTCACTCTGGAGTATTATCCTCAATGATAGCAATGAATAAAAATTTATCAAAGGAACTTTTTAAAAAAAATAAAATCAAAACACCCAAATATTTCTTTTATTGTAAAAGACATCATTTGAATATTGACTTAAGAAAAAAAATTAAAAAAAATAGGTTAAACTTTCCAATAGTTGTTAAACCAAACAATGAGGGCTCAAGTATAGGAGTTAAAATTTGTAAAAATTTTAAAACATTAATTCGTGAGTTTAAAAAGTTAAATAAGATCTATGAAAATTTATTATTTGAAACGTATATTCCTGGACAAGAAATACAGGTCGCACTCATTGGAGGCAAGTCTATTGGCGCTATTGAACTTAGACCTAAGAGAAAATTTTATGATTATAATGCAAAATATAAAAAATCAGCTAATACCACTCATTTAGTACCTGCTCCAATTAAGAAAAAAAAATACAACGAAGTTCTAAGGATTTCTGAAAAGGCTTATAAATTGCTTAAATGCAAAGGAATTGCAAGATGTGATTTTAGATTTTATAAAGATACTTTTTATCTTTTAGAACTAAATACACAACCTGGCATGACGAGTCTGTCCCTCGTACCAGAAATCGCAAAATATTCTAAAATTTCTTTTGAAAAACTGGTCAAGTGGATGGTAAACGATTCTGGCCTAAACAGATGAAAAAAAAAAAAAATTTATTTATATGGTTATTTATATTTGTCTTTTTATCTACGTATAGTCTCAATTCAACACAAAAAAAAAAAATTTCAATTTTTTCAATAGAAAATATCAATATTGATGGAATAATAAATGTTAATGAGACCAATTTTAAAAACAGGATAAACAAATTTTTTGGTGAAAGCCTCTTTTTTTTTAATAGCAAAGAACTAAAAAAAATAGCTAGCGAATTTAATTTTATAAAAGAAATTAAAATTAAAAAAATTTATCCAGACACTTTAAATATAATTCTTCAAGAAAATGAACCAATAGCTATACTTATTGAAAATAATAAAAAAATACTTCTGTTAGAAATGGGTAATACTGTTTCAAATTATCATGTAGATATAATAAATAGTTTGCCCACCGTTTCAGGAATGAATGCTAAAAAAAATTTTTACGATTTTTATAAAACTTTAAAAAAAGTAAATTTTGACACAGAATTAATAGAGGAAATTAAATACTTTGGTATTGATAGATGGGATATCATTTTAAAGAGCGGTAAAATTATAAAGTTACCAACAGAAAGATTTGAAAGTTCTATTGAAAAATTCATATCGATCTATGATAAAGATAATTTTACTAATTTTAAAATATTTGATTTCAGAATTAACGGACAACTTATTTTAAAATAAAACCTATGAATAAAGACTATTTGATAGCTGAAATATCCGACAACTACATTCGTTATTTAATCTATAAATTTGATGAAAAATCTCAGTATAAAATTTTATCAAAAAAAATTTCTAAAAATAATGGAATAAGGAAAGGCAAAATAGTTGATTTTGAATTCTCATCAAAAAAAATTAATGAAGACATAAAGTTTCTTGAAAGGGAGTCAAATCAAACATTTAAAAATATATCCTTAGTAATTAATGAACCAGAAATTTCTTGTATAAATCTATCTGGATTTAAAAAACTAAAGGGATCTAAAGTAGATAAAAGAGATGTAGAATATATTTTGAATGAGGCACAAATATCAATATCACAAAATAACAAGAAAAATTCAATTTTGCATATAATTAATTCTTATTTCATTTTAGATAAGATAAAAAAAAACAAGATACCTTTGAATTTACATGGAGATCATCTTAGTCTTAATATGACTTTTATTTCTTTACCAAAAAATAATTTGAAAAATATAAAAGCATTATTTGATAATTGTGATTTAAAAATCGAGAGAATCATAACTAAACCTTTGGCATGTGGTATAAATTTATTAAACAAAAAGAATAAAAACAAAGACTTTTTATTAATAAATTTCGATAAAGAATTTAGCAGCATTTCTTTTTTTGAGGAGTCTTCGTTAGTTTTTACAAAAATATTCCCATTTGGAACTAATTCAATTATTAACGATATTAGCAAACTTTGTTCTATCAATGAAAATGAAGTTAGATTAATTATAAAGAAAATAGACTTTGCCAATAAAATTGATGTAAAAGATTATATAGACAAAAATCTATTTCGAGAATCAAAATTTAAAAAATTATCAATTAAGCATGTTAAAGAAATTATAAATGCTAGAATAATTGAAATGTTAGACTATTTATTTAACAAAAATAAAAATTTGAAACATATTAATGAAAAAATCTTAAGTATTGATATATTTTTTGAAGATAACGAAGTATTAGAATATCTAGGTAAGTTATTTCATGAAAATTTGAGAATTAGCAACATGAAAACCCAGATCGAATTATTGCAGTTAGACGATTTTTTTGCTCTCTCTGGAGCTGCAGAATTAATATTTAAAGGATGGGAGAAGGAAGCCATCCCTTTAAATAAAGTAAAAAAGTCAGTAATTTCAAGATTTTTCGAGCGTTTTTTTTAAGTAATAACTTGCTGTAGTTTTTTGTAATATTTGTTGTTTTTAAGTAAATTTCAACTTTTTGTATATTTCTCACATGTTTGAAAGTAATCAAAAAACTCTAAACAAAACAATAAACTTTTTAGGCACAGGGCTTCATTCGGGCAAAAAAGTATCTATTAACTTGGAACCAGCTGAAGCTGACACAGGTATTATTTTTAAGAGAACAGATATTAAAAATAACAATGAGATAAAAGCAAATTATACAAATGTTTCTTCAGCTAAGCTTTGTACAAAAATAGAAAATGATCATGGAGTTTCAGTTTCGACCATCGAACATTTGATGGCTGCACTTTATATTTGCGGTGTAGATAATTTAGTTGTCAAGATAGATGGTGGAGAAGTTCCCATAATGGATGGGTCATCAATAGAATTTGTGGAAAAGATTAATGAAACTGGCTTAAAGATATTAGATAAAAATAGAAAATTTATTAAGATTAATAAAAAAGTTGAATTAAAATTAGACGGTAAGTCGATATCTATAGAACCAGCGGTAGATAGCTTGAAAGTTGCTTTTACTCTAAGTTATGAAAATAATCCTTTAATAAAATCTCAAACAAACTGTGTAGATTTCAAAAATAAAAATTTAGAGAATATTTACTCTGCAAGAACATTTTGTTTATATGAAGATATTGAAAAAGTTAAATCCCTAGGTCTAGCTAAGGGCGGTAATTTAGACAATGCAGTAGTGATAAAAGGAGATAAGGTTTTAAATAAGAAAGGTCTTAGATCAAAGAACGAATTTGTAAATCACAAAATTCTAGACTTAGCTGGCGACTTTATGTTAGCTGGCATGAGGGTTATAGGATCCGTTTCATGTAAGCATGGTGGTCACCTACTTACGAATGATTTCCTCAGAAAAATACTATCTGATAGAGCTAATTTTATAATTGTTGAAAGTCTTAAAGATATCTCAAATCTAAAAAAAATCACTTCTGATCAAAAAAGAATTGCTGTAAACGCTTAATTAAACATAATTTTACGAAAAGTATTTTTTTTGTTATTAATACTTAATGCGTTTATTAATTATATCAATTTTTATACTATTTCTTTTTTCTTGCACAAAAAAAGAAACAAGAAATATAGAATTGCCTTCGACCAAACAAGAAGCAATGGCAGTTTACAAAGAAGCACTTAAATCTATGGAAGATGGACAGTACTTAATAGCCTCAGAAAAATTTGATAAATCAGAGTCCTTATTACCACAAACAGAATGGGCAGCAAAGTCAGCTTTGATGTCAAGTTATTGCCTTTATACCTTAAATTTTTTTGACGAGGCTATTTTAAATTTAAAAAGATTTAAAAAATTATACCCTGCTGATTCAAACATGGATTATGCAAGTTATCTAATTGCAGTAATTTATTACGAACAAATTTTAGATGAAAAAAAAGATGTAGAAAAACTAATTTTTACAAAAAAAGCAATTGAGGATTTTTTAAAAAAGTATCCAAGTACCGATTATGCAATGGACTTAAAATTTAAACTTGATCTTGTTATAAATCAAATGGCAGCTAAAGAAATCTCAATTGCAAGATTTTATATTAAAAATGAAAAATGGATACCCGCAATAAATAGGCTCAAAGTGGTTGTTGAAGAATATGATAAAACAATTTTTGTTGAAGAAGCCTTATTTAGATTGGTCGAAATTTATTATAGAATTGGATTAATTGATGAAGCTAAAGCAGCCGCATCTTTGCTTGGCTATAATTATAACTCAAGTGAGTGGTATGAAAAGTCTTACACTGTTTTAAACAAAAATTATAAACCGGCAAAATCAGAAGGTGATAAAGAGGAAAAAAACCTTGTTAATAGAATAAAAAAGATTTTCTTACTAAATGATTGAAAAAAAAAATATTAAAAAATTTTATTTAGATAAAGTTAAAAAATTAATAAAATTTAACGAAGCCTATTTTGAAAAAGATAATCCAATAGTCTCAGATAAAATATTTGATGAATTAAAAAAAGAACTTTTGGATTTATCTAATAAGTATCCATTTTTAAAAGAAATAAAAAATATTGAAGAAGTTGTTGGATCAAAACCATCAGAAAAGTTTAAAAAAATCAAACATACTAAACCAATGTTATCTTTGACCAATGCTTTCAATAAGGAAGATATGTTTGATTTTGGAAAAAAAATTAAAAATTATTTAAATATTAACACCCAGGAAGAATTATCTGCCGAACCAAAAATTGACGGTATATCTGCATCTTTAAGATATATTAATGGAAAAATGGTTTATGGGTTGTCAAGAGGAGACGGTATTTTTGGTGAAGACATAACAGAAAATCTCTCTACAATTAGTGAAATTCCAAAAAAAATATTTAATGCACCCAAGATAATAGATGTCAGAGGTGAGGTTTATATTTCAAAAAAAGATTTCGAAAAATTAAAAAATAAATTCGCAAATCCAAGAAATGCTGCAGGTGGTTCATTAAGACAAAAAAACTCAAAAGAAACAAAAAAAATTCCCTTAAAATTTTTTGCATATGGAGCTGGAGAAATTGAGCCAAAAACTTTTAAAGACCAGACTGAATTACTTACAAATCTAAAAAAATGGGGTTTCCCAATAAACAAATATTGTAAAAAAGTAAAAACTCTTGAAGAAATTGAAAAAGCCCATTCTGAATTGGAAAGTATCCGTTCGAGTTTAGACTACGATGTTGATGGAATTGTTTATAAAGTAAACAACTTAAGTTTGCAAAATAGACTTGGTTCAACATCCAACTCTCCAAGATGGGCAATCGCTTACAAATTTTCTTCAGTAAAAGCAATTTCAAAAATTAAAGAAATAGCAATTCAAGTGGGAAGAACTGGGGCTATAACCCCAGTTGCAAAAATTGATCCAGTTACCGTTGGCGGAGTAGTTGTGTCAAATGCAACTTTACATAATGAGGATGAAATTTCTAGAAAAGATATTCGAGTAAACGATATTATTCTCGTTCAAAGAGCTGGGGATGTAATACCTCAAGTTCTATCGGTCGATAAAAGTAAAAGATCGGTAAAAAGTAAAAAGTTTATTTTCCCAACCAAATGTCTTTGTGGGTATGAGACAAAAAAAGAAACAAGTCTTACAACAAAAAAAAAAGATGCAGTTAGAAGATGTTCTCGAGGTTATGAATGTAATTTTATAGCAAAAGAAAAATTAAAACATATTGTATCTAAAGATGCGTTTGACATTGAAGGTTTAGGAAAAAAAGTAATTGATAATTTTTGGGAACTTGGCCTTATTAAAACCCCTTCTGATATTTTTAATCTTGACTATAAAAAAATCGAAAAATTAGAAGGCTGGGGTAATTTATCAATTAAAAACCTAAAGAATGCTGTAAGTAGTTCGAAAAATGTAATTCTCGACAAATTTATTTTTTCAATTGGAATAAGACATATTGGCCAAGAAAATGCAAAAATATTAGCAAATTTTTTTAAAAGATCTGAAAAATTTTCAGAACTATTTAATTCAAAAAAAAGAAAAGAAATCTTGAAAAATTTGGATGATTTAGATGGAATTGGTGAAACTCAAATAAAATCAATCGAAGATTTTTTCTCTAACACGAAAAATGCTCAAATAATTCAAAGCTTGATGAATGTTTTAAGTATTAAGGATTTTGAAAAAAAAATTAAATCTGGAAAACTAAGTAATAAAAATATTATGTTTACAGGAGGATTTAAAAAAATGAGCAGATCTGAGGCCAAGGCTATAGCCGAAGAAAATGGCGCTAAAATATTGGGCTCAGTAACGAAAAAATTAGATTATCTAGTAATCGGTAATTCAAAGCCAACCACCAAAAAAATCCAAATTGCCAAGGATCTTAAAATTAATATACTAACAGAAGATAAATGGTACGATATTTTAGATAGGTAAACACGCTTTTTTAAAATCACTTTTATCTTTAAAATCAATATATTTCGATAAATTCTTTTCAACTTTTTTATGATAATTATTTATCCATTCTAACTCCTTAGAATTTAATATTTTTTTATTAATCAAACTTCTTTCTATCGGTGCTACAGTCAATTCTTCGAACTTATTTTTATTTATGTAGACCAAATTCTCAATTCTTATACCGAAATGATTTTCCTTATAATATCCAGGCTCATTAGACAAAACCATTCCATTTTGTAATTTGACTTTACTATTTCTAGATATCGAATGTGGACCTTCATGCACATTTAAGAAATAACCAACACCATGCCCTGTTCCATGAGGATAATCTAATTTAATTTTCTTTAAAAATTTTCTAGCATTTTTGTCTATTTGAGATCCTGTTGTCTTTTTATTTATCTTAAAATTTGATACTGCAATATGTCCTTTTAAAACTCTTGTAAATATATCTTTTATATAGTTTGATTTATTATCTAAAGAAATTGTTCTTGTAACATCAGTTGTTCCAAAAGAGTATTGCCCACCAGAGTCAACTAAATATAAGTCCCCTCTTTTTAAAGTTCTGTTTGTTTTTAAAGAGGCCACATAATGTATTATTGCACTATTAGGACCGCTTCCAGAAATAGTACTAAAACTGGGGTATTTGTAAGATACGTCTTTTTTTCTAAAATTTTCCAATTTATTTTGTGCTGAGATTTCAGTGATCTTTTTATTTTTAAAATTCTTTTTCAACCATAAAATGAACTTAGTTAAAGCAATGCCATCAATTAAGTGACTTCTTTTTATATTTTTAATTTCAGTTTTGTTCTTAATAGCTTTTAATTTATAAGTAGGATCCATTTGGAGTAAAATTCTATTCTTTTTTTCAAAAATATTTTTATAATGAATAGAACAAGACTGATTATCCAATAAAATTTTTTTATTCGATATTTTAGATATAAATTCATCTATTTTATTTTCCCTATGCAAAAATATTTTTTTATCTAGTACATTAGTTATCCCAGAAGTTTTTTTCGGATTTGTAAACAAATCTAATCTGCCTTTTTTATCTATTAATAATCTTGCGTTCGTTATAGGTGAAAACAGGTTATCATTTCCCCTTATATTTAAAATCCATGCAACATTTTCAGGGGCAGATACAAATAAAAAATCATATTTGTTTTTGATAAGATATTTTTTTAATTCTAAAATTTTTTTATCCACACTTTTTCCTGAAATTTTATCTGGAAGAAAAAAAAATTTTTTTATTCTCTCTTTTGGTTTGTGTAACCATACTTTATCAACCAAATTACAATTGATTGGTTTTAAAATTATATTTTTAAATTTAAACATAGAATGAACTTGTCTTTCAGTATGTAATTTTGGATCAAATCCTAAAATTATTTTTTTTTTAAATTTTAAGATATCTTTTGGAAATTTGTTTGGGATGGTTATGATTCTAAAATTTTTATGTGTTTGTTTTTTTGCTTGGATTGTATATCTCCCGTCTACAAATAAGTATTTTTTATTTTTTAAAATAATTGCAAAACCAGCCGACCCCGAAAAATTTGATATAAATTTTAATCTATCTTTTGAATTATCAGTATATTCATTAAAATATTCATCGTTTTTTGGAATTATATATCCATCAATATTATATTCACCAAACAATTTTTTTAATTTATCCATTATTTAATCAATTTTTTTTTTAATCTAGCCCACCCAGGACTTCGGAATTCATCATTATCTTCAAGAAGTCTGTCTTGATTAAAATCAAAATCATCCGATACATCTTTTACCTGTTCTTCATTTCTTTCAATTCCTTCATCCGGAAGTTCATTTACAAATCTTGATGGCAAACTATCCATCCATTCACCATGCCAGACTCTTTGGGTAGCAAAAGATATGTAGGCATATCTTTCAGCTCTTGTAATTCCAACATATGCTAACCTTCTTTCCTCTTCTAATGCTAGATCCCCTTTTTCTTCTAAAGATTTTTGATGAGGGAATAAACCCTCTTCCCAACCAGGTAAAAACACAGTTTTAAATTCTAATCCTTTTGCTGCATGCATAGTCATTATATTAACTTTGTCGTCATTCCACTCTTGGTCAATCGATGTTGCTAGAGCAACATGTTCTAAGAAACCTTGTAAATTATCATAATCATTCATAGCTCTCAAAAGTTCTTTTAAATTTTCAAGACGGTTTTCATTTTCTAAATCTTTTTTATTCTTTAACATATTTGAATAACCTGACTCATCTAATATAATTTTTAAAAGATCGTAATGTTTATTTTTCTTTAGATCGGATCTCCATTTGCTTATTAAATTTAAAAGATAAGATAAAACTGTTTTTACTTTAGGCTTAAACTTATTCAATTGAATTAGTTTGCGAGCCGCATCCTCCAAACATAATTTATTTTTTGCAGAATATTCATGAAGTTGTTTAATTGTTGAGTCTCCCAATCCTCTTTTAGGTGTGTTTACTATTCTCTCAAAAGCTAAATCATCATACTTTTGACTTATTATTCTTAAATAACAGATTGCATCTTTTATTTCAGCTCTCTCATAAAACTTTATACCTCCTATAATCCTATAATTAATTCCAATTTTTAGGAATCTTTCCTCAAATTCGCGTGTTTGATATATTGCCCTTACTAATATTGCGGTTTCATTTAAAGCTTTTTTATTTTTTACATACTCTTCAAGAGTATCACTAATACCTATTGCTTCTTCTTTTCCATTCTTGTAGCAATTTAATTTAACTAGATCTCCATGTTTACCCTCAGACCAAAGTTTTTTTCCTAGTCTATCTTTGTTGTGCGAAATTAAGTGTGAAGCTATATTTAAAATATTTTTTGTAGATCTATAGTTTTGTTCTAATCTAAAAATATTACAATTTGGATAAACCTTGTCGAAACCTAAAAAGTTTTTTATCTCCGCACCTCTCCAGCTATAGATAGATTGATCATCGTCTCCTACACAACATATATTTTTATTTTTATTAACAATTAAATTTAACCATTTATTTTGAATAAAATTTGTATCCTGATACTCATCAACTAAAATATATTTAAAATTATTTGAGTAAATATTTCTTATTTCAATATTTTTTTCAAAAAGTTTAACACAATAAAGTATTAGATCACCAAAATCACACGAGTTAAGATCTTTTATTTTATTTTGATAAATACTGTAAACTTTTAAAATTTGATTATCAAAAATATCTTTCTTATTTAATCTAACTTCTTCAGGCAAAAAACCTCTATTTTTCCATCTATCTATCGTTGAAATTATAAATTGAGGCGATATCTTTTTGGCATCAATATTTTCTCCTTTACAGATGTTTCTTACAAGTTTCTTTTGATCCTCTGTGTCTAAAATTGTAAAATTGCTTTTTAGGCCGACAGCTTCAGCATGTCTTCTTAAAAATCTTACGCTTATAGAATGAAAAGTTCCAAGCCAAGGCATAGAATTAAGTTTGCTTCCTAACATCTTAATAACTCTATCTCTCATTTCTTTGGCGGCTTTATTCGTGAAGGTCACGCACAATATTTGATTGGGCCATGCTTTTTTTTGGTTAACTAAATAGGCTAATTTTGTAGTTAATACCTTGGTTTTACCCGAACCGGCTCCAGCCACAATCAATGAGGGACCCTCAACATTCAACACTGCGGCTTTCTGCTGTTCGTTTAATCCATCAAGAAAGTTTATTTTTTCATTCATAATAAACATTTTATTTTTACATTAAAATGCTTATAAAACAACAAAATGAAAGTCCCACCATTAAATTTAATCAAACAGCTGTTAAAAAAAAAGGTTTTTTTCTACCCACAGAAGTATCTTAGTAAAAAAAAATTTTTTATAGGTTTATTTCTTATTCTCCTATTAGCATTTTTTACATACTTTTTAAAACCCACATATTATGATTACAATAATAATAAAGATATTATTCAAAATAAAATTAAAGATAAATTTAAATTACAAACAATAATAGACGGTGACGTATCTTATTCTGCTTTTCCTAGCCCGGCCTTAATAGTCAACAATGTAAAAATAGATTTTGGAAATATTAATTCGAGTAAAATAATTATTAAAAAAATGATTATTAAAACTGCATATAATAAAATTTCCAAAATTAATGAATTAGATTTTAAGAAAATTATTTTAATTGATCAAAGTATAAAAATAAATCCATCAAACCTAAAACAGGTATTCAATTTTTTGACATTGCATAAAGAAGGGCAAATAACATTAAAAAATACAAAAGTAATTTTTGAAGATACTCAAAAGAATAAAATTAATTTTGATAAAGTCAACCTAACTGATAAATTTAAAAATAATAAACATAAAATTACTTCACATTTATATTTTTCAAATAACCAAATTAAAATTAAATTCGAAAATTTTATTGGTTCAGAAAAATTATTAAAAATTAATATTCCAAATTTAAATCAAAATTTAGAAGTTAATTTTAATAAAGAAAGTACATTAAAAAATTTAGTTGGGCAATTAAAACTAAATATTTTTGACAGTATATTATTATTAAATTTCGAAGGAAAAGATAACTTTAATATTTCAAAATCTTATTTAAGAAATAAATTTTTAAATTCAAAAATCGATGGACAAATTTCTTTTAAAGATCCTTTTACTTTTAGTATTGATATGGGGGTAAATCAAATCAATATTAAAAAGTTATTTAAATCTTACCCACTTTTCCAAACTGGAAAAATAAGTAAAAAAATAAATGGGAAATTAAACGTTAATATTAAAACTATAGAAACTTTTATTGGAAAAATAAATGATACTAACATGCAACTTAATTTTCAAAATGGAGATTTAAAGATTAATAATATTAAATCACAATTACCTTTTTCAAGTATCTTAGACTCAAATATAATTTTACTGCTAAACAATAAAAAACCCAAAATTGAATATGATTTAAAACTTTCATCAAAAAACCCTGAAAAACTTTTAAGAAAATTTGGTATATACGATTTTAATCGAAAACAAGCCACTTGGTATATTAAAGGTATTATTGACGTGAAAAGTAAAAAAATTAAATTTACCAAATTATTAATGGATCAGACGCAAATTAAAACTAAAAGTGAAATAAAAATTATTGAGGATGCTTTCAATCAAAATGTAATTAATGAGGGAATAAGTGGGATATTCGACCTTTTTAAATTCAAGAAGTTTTTAAAAGAAGTTTATTAATATTTTATCTGTTTGGTTTTGTCATCTTAAGCGGATTAACAATTTTTAAAAAATCTTTTTCATTAATTAATCCAGACTTTAAAGCTTCATGTTTCAAAGTAGTTCCATTTTTATGTGCTAATTTTGCTATTCTTGCAGCATTATCATAACCAATTTTTGGTGTTAAAGCTGTTACTAACATTAAAGAATTTTCTAATAAAAATTTAATTCTTTTTTTATCAGCTTTAAGACCTTTGACACAATATTTTGCAAAGGCTAAAGAAGAGTCCGACATGATGTTTATAGATTGTAAAATATTATGAATTATTAACGGCTTGAAAACATTCAATTCAAAATGTCCATGAGAGCCTGCCATTGTAATACCATTATGATTCCCAATCACTTTTACACAAACCATAGTTACTGCTTCACATTGAGTAGGATTAACCTTACCCGGCATTATAGATGATCCAGGTTCATTTTCTGGTAAAATAAGTTCACCATAACCAGCTCTTGGACCTGAGCCAAGAAACCTTATATCATTTGCGATTTTCATCAGACATACAGCTGTAGTATTCATGGTTCCAGAAAAATTCACAATTGGATCGTGAGATGCTAATGCTGCAAATTTATTTTTAGATGGTTGAAATGGCAGTTTTGTTATTTTTCTTATTTCTCTAACTATTTTTTTATCAAAACCTCTTTTAGTGTTAAGACCGGTTCCAACAGCAGTTCCTCCTTGTGCTAGATAATAAATTTCATTGAGTGCTCTTTCAATTCTCTCTATACACTTTTTTAATTGAGAGTGATATCCAGAAAACTCTTGACCCAAAGTTAAAGGAGTTGCATCTTGCAAATGTGTTCTACCTAGTTTAACAATTTTTTTAAATTCATTTGTCTTTTTTCTTAATTCATTTTCTAATATTTTTAGAGAAGGAAGCAATTTTTTTTTAGCTTTCATTGCTATTGAAATATGCATTGCAGTTGGGAATACATCATTTGTAGATTGTGATTTATTTACATGGTCATTAGGATGAACTGGTTTTTTGGTTCCCATTTTACCACCCATCATTTGTATTGCTCTGTTGGCAATAACTTCATTTACATTCATGTTTGTTTGGGTACCCGATCCTGTTTGCCAAACTTTTAAGGGAAAGTGGCTATTTAATTTACCCTTTATTATTTCATCAGAAGCTTTAATAATGAATCTGCCTACTTTCTTATCTAAATCTCTATTTTTAATATTAATAATTGCAGCAGCCTTTTTTACGATTGCTATTGATTGAATAAGTATAGGTCTTACTAAAAAATCTCCAATATCAAAGTACTTATTTGATCTTTGGGTTGATGCGCCCCAATACTTATCACCAGGTACTTTAATTTTACCAATAGAATCAAATTCAGTTCTATATTTCATTGATATATCCAAGTTATATTAAACATTAAAAATTGTAAATAATTTATAAACTAACTGTGGGGATTTTATGACAAATTTTACTAGTGTAAAAAAATTTATGGAAACTTTTGGACAAGAAGTAAAGTCAAAGCCAGCTTTTCCATCTGAAAAAATATCAAAATTGAGATATGATTTGATTAAAGAAGAGTTAGACGAATTTCAAGAAGCTTTGGATGAAAAAAATTTAAAGGAAATTGCCGACTCACTCACCGATATTTTATATGTTACTTACGGTGCTGGACATGCATTCGGAATAGATCTTGATAAGTGTTTTGATGAAGTCCAAAGGTCTAATATGAGCAAACTAGGAGCAGATGGAAAACCAATTTATAATGAACACGGTAAAGTTATGAAAGGCCCAAATTATTTTGAACCAAATTTAAAAAAATTTATAGATTAGTTTTCACTAACATGAAAAACACCGATCGATGAAGAACTTTCTAAAAATAAAAATATTTTATTTGAATTCAAGTCATATGATAAATCTCGAATTCTCTCATTCAATTTTAAAATGTTATGAGACTGAATTTTAAAATTTTTATCTAAAATAAACCAATGCAAAGATAAATCTCCTTCCTCAATTTTATTTCCCATAGCGGCAACAAAAATTTGTTGATCAGAAATATTATTAAAATTTTTATTTGTCGAAACTATCTCTGATACAGCTATTGAGGGTGTAAAATATTTTAAAGGTTCTAAAAAGCCATGATCTTGATGAGATTTATGGAGTGGCCAAATTTTGTATTTTTTATTTTCTCTTTCATTACTTTCATAACCAGTGTGATAAGCAATACCGCCTTCTTTATAATGCTCACCATAAGAGGATATTGGCCATCCAAAATTTTCAATTTTTATACCTGGGGAAAAATTTATATTAATTTCATCTCCACCAGCTGGACCGTGCTCAGTAGAAAAAACTATATTTTTTTTTTTATCGAAGAATAAACCCTGCGGATTTCTGTGACCCATGGATATAATATTTGTTTTTTTATTTGATAAATTTATGGATAGGATTTTTCCGAAAATGTTTTTTTTATTTTGCGCGTGATCTCTAAATCTATATTCTCCAATTGTGAATAAAATGTTATCTCCAATGTATGGTACCATTCTCCCTCCTGATTGATGGGGACTATACTCTTCGTTTGAAGATTTAATACATTCTTTCGGTTCAAAAAACTTTTTAAAAGATAATTTTTTCGTACTTACATCGGATACTAATATCGAGGTATTATAACAATCTTGCTTAAATTCATTTGTATACGAAATGTAAAATTTATTTTCGTGTATGAGTAAATCTTTTATTCCATAAGCTGAACGGGCATAAAATTTTGGATTTTTAATAATATCTCTTATATTTGATTGAATAATATTTAATTTGGCATTTTCTAAAAAAAACTGTTCAAGTTCTATAAAACTAAAAATTCCATTTGCTGAAGCTACAAATAGCTTTCCTTCATTATTTTGAATATAACTATTACCAATACTTCCTGGGTGTTTAGATGTTGTCAAATCTGATACTTTTTTCTTTTTCAAAGTATAATTAATATTTTTTACTGTAAATTTCTGATATACAAAATCTGATAAAGCTAAGCTTTCTTGAGAAATTGGTATAGAGTCGACTTCACTTTGAAGTTTAATAATTTCCTCCTCTAGAATTTTCACACGGTTTTTTTTACTAATCACGTAGTTATAAGTAAAAAAAGCAACCAATGATAAAAAAATAATATTTATAAACCCAACTATCAGTATTTTTTTCATTTTATTAAACTTTTTTATTATTAATTTACAATTACTTTTTATATTTAAATATCACAATAACTTAGAACAATTTCTATGTAACATTGAATGTAATTCTACAAGTTTATTGAAGTCTTTATTATATCCGCCCCCAAGAACACCACACAGAGGTATTTTATTTGAAAAGAAATTTTCAACAACTGCCTTATCTCTTTGGTTTATACCATCATCTGTCAATTTTAATTTTCCAAGCTTATCTTGATGATGAACGTCAACTCCAGCTATATAAAAAACAAAATCAAAGTTCATTTTATTAAGTATAAACAGGTTATTTTTTAATATTTCAAGATAATCTTTATCCTCTAGCTTTTCTTCAAGTTCTACATCCAGATCACTCTTTGATTTTTTTGCTGGATAATTAGTTTTGCAATGCATACTAAATGTAAATATATTTCTATCATTTTTAAAAATCTCAGAGTTTCCATTCCCTTGGTGAACGTCGAGGTCTAAAATTAAAATATTTTTAATTTTCTTCCGATACTTTAAGTAATTTGCAGCCACTGCCACATCATTAAAAACACAGTAACCCGCTCCGTAATTATAGGAAGCATGATGACTACCGCCTGCAGTATTACATGCAAGTTTAAAATCTAATGCTAACTTACTCGCTAAAACAGTGCCCCCAGTTGCTAAAAAAGATCTTTTTATTACACTATCATTTATTGGAAAACCAATTTTAATTTCAGACTTTTTATCTAGAGTTTTATTTTTAATATCATTAATATATTTAGTTGAATGTGATTTACTTAAAGTCTCAATAGAGCACTCTTTTGGAATAAAGAATTTATTTACTACTTTTTTTTCTAAAAGATAATTTGCTAAAGCAGTAAATTTTTTTATTGGAAAAATACTATTTTCTTTTATTTTTGCAACATATTCAGGGTGATTGACAATTGGTAATTCCATATTAAAAAAATAATTAGCTTCATCTTGATTTTTTTATCAGTTTAACCACTTAGTTTACGCAACCTATTTCCATTTAAAAATACTTCTTAATGTCCATGAATTTTCTTTTTGTAAAACAAAATTATCGATATTCTCCTCTTTATTCTTTTCTTCTCTGATAAAAGTGAGAAATTTTAAGAATATACTTGGTAGAAAAATTTTTATTAAGCTTTTAATTTTTTGTTTAAAGTTAATATTATCTTTTTTCCAATTAGAGAAGCTATTTTTACTTTGTTTCGAATATTTATATGCTTTATCAATAGAATATGATGCATAACTTAGATTAATTATATTAAAATTAAAGATATTTGAGATTTTTTCTACACTTTTTTTTGTAAAAAAAATAAGTCTAGGCGAATCATAAGGTCTGTTAAAAAATTTTTTATCAAAATTATTGTTAGGCACATCTATAAAAACATAAGTATCTTTATGTGAAATCTTCTTCAAGCTATTGAATATATTTAGGTCTGATAGCTGTTGCAGAGTAAGGGACGAAATAATCAAATCAAATTTTTCTGATATACTATTAAAATCATCATAAACTTTGTATTTTCTACTATTTAATATCCTCTTGCAATTTTGATCTAATTCTAACGAACTTAAACTGATATTTTGAAATTTTGATTTAATCAAAAACCCTAGATCTCCAACTCCTGAACCAAAATCGAAAATATTTTTTATATTGTCTAAATTTATAAATGTACTTAAGTAATTTAAGTAGCTCAAATTTCTAAAATAATAAATATCAGAATTATAATTACTCTTAATTTCATCTGGTCTTCCTTTTGCTCTATAAATATGTTTGTAAAAATAATTTAATTTGTCCGTATTTGGCATAGGGGAAGCGTATCCAAGATCACATTTTCTGCAATAATTGATTTTTAAATTTCCAAAAAACTCTACATCACTTTCAACATTAAACTTGTATTCGTCAAATACCGAGTCAGTCTCATTACACAATATACAATTCATAAATTATCAAATTTAATAAGGGGCGTTCTGTTGTCCGTCCCAATTCAACTTATAACAGAATATAACACTTTTTGAATAGGTACATAATAGGGTACATAAACTTTTGGTCATTTCTTTGTAATGATTTGAAAATTGATGTAAATAGTTATTAATATAAATTTAAAAATTAATATTTAAAGGAATTGTGATTGATAATAATTACTTTTTTATTGAAAACCTAAATTCAGTAGTATTTCTTGGTCAAAGTAATGTTTTTTCTGAGCTAATTAAAGTAAATAATTCACTTAAATTAGACACTTTAATAATTACCAGTTCTCACCAATCAAAACTAATAGATAAAAAAATTGACTACAAAATATTTGATACGTTAGATGATAAATTTAAAAAATTTATTAATAAAAATATCAAGGTTAAAAATACAATTTTTGTTAGTATTGGCGCTAGATATATTTTTAAAAAAGATACAATTCAAAATTTTTTTTCAAATAACTTAGTAAATTTTCATGGAGCAAGATTACCTTTAGACTCTGGGGGCGGAGGTTATTCATGGAAAATTATGAGAGAAGATAGAATAGACAATCAACTTGTACATTTAGTAAATGAAGGAATAGATGCTGGTCCTATTATTGATAATAATTTATCTTTATTTCCAAAATATTGTCAAATTCCAATTGACTTTGAAAAATACAGACTAGAAAAATTTATAGATTTTTACACAAAATTTTTAAAAAAAATTATAAATGGAAAAAAATTTGATTTAAAACCTCAAATTAATTATCTAGGCAGGTATAATCCAAGATTAAACACCGAAACCGACGGTTTAATAAACTGGGATATGGATTCTTATGATTTGTATAATTTTATTAATGCATTTGATGAACCTTATAAAGGCGCTTCTACTTTCTTAAATAATGGAAATTTTGGAAAATTGTATTTAAAAAAAGTTCATCTTCATGGAGGAGATAGTTCAAATCACCCATATATGTCAGGAATAGTTTCCAGACATGATAAAAATTGGATAGTTGTATCTACAAAATCTAAGCATATGATTTTAATTGAAGAAGTATTAGATAAAAAAGGTAATAATATAATCTCAAAAATAAAAGTAGGTGATAGATTTTACACACCTTATGGAGAACTCGAAAAATCAAAAAAAATTAAAACAACTTTTAATTCTAAAGGATTAAAAGAACCATCTTAAAGTACATAGTAGGTACATAGTAAATAACTTTCAGATTTTTGTTGGAAATAAAAAGTTATCTAATTTTTAGGGGCGTTCTGTTGCCAGGTGCCCCGGACCTCATTTCGTTAATCCTTGTTATATAATAATTATTTTACAACCTAAAGCCCAAAACTGGTTCTTCACTGCGTCGGTATTGCGTCAGAAATTGCGTCAGGGTAGAATGAGATCATGAGTCAAGAAATTGAACAGTTCATTCCACTAATAATTGTTGTAGCTGGTATTTGGCTAATTCTGAGATATTACAGAAACAAAAAGGGGATCACTGGTAAAGATGATGGTTCTGATGAAATTAAAAAAGCTGCTTTCAAAACAGGTAAAGTCGTTAACAAAAGTTTTTTAGCCAACAAAAAATTAATAAAAATCGGCGCAGGAATAATTTTAATTATCATAGTTTATCAATATTTTTCACCGTATCAGGATTGCAAAAGAGCTTTAAAAAAAGATGGTAGAAGTGCACTTTTTATAGAGAGGACTTGTAAAGGTAAATGACGTACGGTATTTCTCCATTTTTCATCCTAATCTTAGGTTTAATATTTTCGACCATCGCTGGGGTTCTTAACGAAGACCAAAATTTGTTTTTTATCTTAATGGGTTTATTTGGTTTTTTTGCATTTATGGGTTTTATAGAACAAAAAAAAGAATTAGAAGATGAAAATAAAAGTTTAAGGGATCAATTAGATAATCGACCATTTTTTATGCCATCAACAAAAAGAAGGAAGAGAAAAAGAAGAAAGAAAAAATGAAAAAACTTTTAGCGATCGTGGTTCTGGGTTTGTTGTGGAGCGGCAACGCTAAAGCTGATCACTATAAAACTGGAATTATGTTCGGAGATCCATACGTTATAGGTTGTATCTATGATTTATTAGATGCGAGTTTTGGTTCAAAATGTGCTCAAAGATCTATTAAATTTTATTTTAATGAGAGAAAACACAGGGGAAGTTATGATCGTGCCTATAATAATTGTTATTCGTATTTGAGAGAACTTGGTTACCGAAAATATAACAATTTTAATAACGAAACTTATCAAATTAGCTGCAGTGATTAAAAATTTTTTTCTAATAACGATTTTCAGCCTATTAAGTTTTAACGTTAGCTTTGCTGATTGCACAGATGATATAAATTTTGTTTGGAGATATGGAGACAAAACAAAATCATATATATTAATAGATTATGCGAGCAAAAATGATAAACCAATTATAATAACCAAAGCATATGTTTATACAAAAGATAAAAAAATTGTTAAACAAATCAGCAAAGATTATTTATTAGAACCATTTAGAAAATCTAACAGAAATCTCGCAGAATTAGCTAATGAAGGTAATCCAAAAGAGTCAGTCACATTTATTAATTTGAGAGGTTATAATACAGAAGTGATCGCATCCGTTGGCTATGCGTGTAGATACAAATAATTTTTAATCACTGCGTCCATAGTGCGTCACAAAATTTTTAATTGTTGGTATTAAAGAAGAATCAGAGATTTAAAGGGGCGTTCTGTTGCCAGGTGCCCCGGACCCCGTTTACTTAATTAACAAGTTAATTAAGCAGCAAGTGCAAATTTATTATTTGCATTTATAATTAGCCCGTTACGTCGGAACCATCTCGAACGAAAGAATAGCTTTTAGACACTCGTCGATTCTGATTCACCCCCATAAGTTGTAAATGGTGGAGGTGGTGGGTACTGCCCCCACGTCCGCAATGTTTATTACGAAACTCGTTTATCGTCATAGTTGGAAAACCAACAGATATAATATAAAATCAAAAAAAAAAGATTCAATAAATATTTCAAATGAAGCTCACAAAAGAACAAAAAAAAGAAATTTTAGACCAACAATCTCAAAAAAACGTTACCAAAAGAGTCACGTCTCCAGAATTGGAAAAAATTCTTTATGAGGCAATGCCAGTTTTAGACCATGGTTTTGTAAGAGTAGTAGATTATATGGGGGATGATACTTCTATAGTTCAGTCTGCAAGAGTTTCATATGGCAAAGGTACTAAAAAAGTTTCGACAGATAATGGTTTGATAAAATATTTAATGAGACATCGACACAGCACTCCTTTTGAGATGTGTGAAATTAAATATCATATTAAACTTCCAATTTTTATCGCAAGACAATGGATTAGACATAGAACTGCAAATGTGAACGAATATTCTGCAAGATATTCTATTATGGATAAAGAATTTTACGTTCCCTCAAAAGAAAATCTAGCTGCTCAATCTACAAATAATAGGCAAGGTAGAGGTGATTTAATAAACGGAACACAAGCAGATAGTATTTTAAAAATATTAAAGGAAGATGCTGAAAGAAATTATAAACATTATGAAGAAATGCTTAATGAAAAATATGATGGAAGTATTATTGATGATAATAAAAAAGGTTTAGCAAGAGAATTGGCAAGAATGAATTTGACTTTAAATTCTTATACACAATGGTATTGGAAAACTGATTTATTAAATTTACTTAATTTTTTAGCTTTACGTGCAGATAGTCACGCACAATATGAAATTAGAGAATACGCAAACGTTATGATGAAGTCTGTTAAAAAGTGGGTACCTATAACTTATGACGCTTTTATTGATTATAGAGTTGGGGGTATGGAAATTTCAGCAAAAGGAAAAGTGGTAATTCAAAAAATGATCAAGGGTGAAAAATGTGACATTACTAGTTCAGGTTTATCTAAAAGAGAATGGAATGAATTAATGCAATCCTTTGGTTTTACTCAACATCTTGCATGATCTTTTTTCCTATATCTAAAAATATTTTGGATATTTGATGGTCTGGTTCCTTATAAGTAAGTGGTAAACCAAGATCAGCAGACACTCTTAGTTCTGTGCTTATAGGTATTTGACCAAGAAATTTTTTGTTGAATTGTTTTGCAGTTTTTTCAACCCCTCCTTCTCCAAATATATTGTATTTTTTTCCATCATCACCTTTAAAAAAACTCATATTATCAACTAAACCAAGAATTTTTATTTTAGTTTTATCGAACATTTGAATGCCCCTTTGTACATCCATTAAAGCTAGTTCCTGTGGAGTGGAAACTATTATTGAACCATCTACTTTAATATCTTGTGCGAAAGTAAGTTGAGTATCTCCAGTTCCTGGAGGCATATCAATAATTAAAAAATCTAAATCTTTCCAAGCTACTTTTTCAGTTAAAGTCTTGATTGCACTAATAACCATAGGACCCCTCCATATCATTGGAGTTTTCTCGTCAACTAAAAAACCTAAAGACATAAATTGTGCTCCATATTTTTCCAGTGGGAATAACAACTTTCCATCACTCTTTGGTTTTTCATTAAGACCTATAACCTTTGGAAGAGATGGGCCATAAATGTCAGCATCTAGTAAGCCAACTTTTTTACCTAATTTTTTAAGTGCAAAAGTTAAATTTATTGCAAAAGTTGATTTACCAACTCCTCCTTTGGCACTGGAGACCATTATTGTAAAATTGGTGCCTTTTATTGGATTTTTTTTGAATTCTTTCGGAGCAGGTTTTTCTTTGGGTTTTTTGCTACTTTCTGCTTTGTTCTTAGACATTATATCGCTTCATCATAACTTGTTTTTATTCAAAAAGTCACTATATAAAGTGTCATGTCTAAAAAAGACGATAATATATTTAAAAATGATTCACCATGGGGATCATCTGGCGGTGGTGGACAAGGCAGAGGTGATGGAAACGGATCAGGACAAAGACGACAACCTCCAAACATTGATGATTTAATTAGAAAAGCACAAGGTTCAGTTGGCAGAATTTTTCCAGGTGGAAAAGGAGGCAATAAACCAATTTATTTAGGAATTATAGTTTTATTAGTACTATGGGCTCTGAGCGGTCTTTATCGAGTATTGCCAGACGAGCAAGGCGTAGTTTTAAGATTTGGAAAATTTGTAACAACAACTCAACCTGGTTTAAATTATCATATACCGTATCCTATTGAGAGAGTTCTCACTCCAAAAGTAACAAAAGTAAATCGTATAGACGTAGGTTTTAGATCAGAAAGTGATAGCGGAAGATCATCTGGCGTTGGAGATGTTTCAGAAGAAAGTTTAATGTTAACAGGTGATGAAAATATTGTAGACATAGACTATTCAGTTTTTTGGGTTATAAAAGATGCAGGAAAATTTCTCTTTAATATTCAAAGTCCATTAGAGACTGTAAAAGCAGCTTCAGAAACAGCTATGAGAGAAGTTATTGCAAAAAGCCAAATTCAATCAATTTTAACTGAAGGAAGATCAAAAATAGAAACTGAGGTACAAGAAATTACACAAGGAATTTTAGATGAATATGGTTCAGGAATTCAAGTTACACAAGTACAAACACAAAAAGCAGATCCACCTGATCAAGTAATTGATGCTTTTAGAGATGTTCAAGCAGCAAGAGCTGACAGGGAAAGATCAAAGAATGAGGCAGAAGCGTATGCTAACGACGTTATACCTAGAGCTCGAGGGGAAGCTGAAAAAGTTCTGCAACAAGCGGAAGCTTACAAAAAAGAAGTTGTAGCAAAAGCAGAGGGTGAGGCCAGTAGGTTTTTAGCGATATATAATGAGTATAAAGATGCGAAACAAGTAACCCAAGAAAGAATGTATTTAGAAACAATGGAAAAAGTTTTAGCTGATATTGATAAAGTAATAATTGATAAAAACTCAGGTTCAGGTGTAGTTCCTTATTTACCACTTCCTGAAATTAAAAAGAAAGCACAACAATGAAAAAAATTTTAATAGGTGCATTAGTTGTTTTAGGCGTTGTTGCTTATCAAGCTTTATTTGTGGTTCAAGAAATTAACCAAGCAATTGTTTTACAATTTGGTGACCCAAAAAAGATAATTACAAAACCAGGATTAAATTATAAAATCCCTTTCATACAAAACGTAGTATATTTAGATCGTAGAGTATTAAACTTAGACAATCCACCGGAAGAAGTAATTGCAGCAGACCAAAAAAGATTAATTGTTGATGCCTTTGCTAGATTTAAAATTGTTGACCCGTTAAAATTCTATATATCGGTTGGAAACGAGAGAGTAGCAAGATCAAGATTGGCAACAATTATAAATTCAAGAATTAGAAGTGTGTTAGGTACCCAAGAACTAGCAACACTTTTATCAACTGATAGAGCAGTCCACATGGGAACAATTCAAAACGATGTAAATACAGAAGCACAAAATTTCGGAATTACTATTGTTGATGTAAGAATAAAGAGGGCTGATTTACCACCTGCTAACAGTGAAGCAATTTACGCACGAATGCAGACAGAAAGACAAAGAGAGGCAAAAGAATTCAGAGCTCAAGGAGCAGAGATGGCCGCAAAAATAACTTCAACCGCCGACAAAGAAGTAACCGTAATTCTGGCAAATGCTAACAAACAGTCAGAGATCATGAAAGGTGAAGGAGATGGTAAAAGAAATAGAATTTTTGCGCAGGCTTTTGGAAAAGACCCAGAGTTTTTTGGATTTTACCGAGCTATGCAATCATACGAAAAAGCGCTAATCGGTGGTGACACATCTCTAATTTTATCACCAGATAGTGATTTCTTTAAATTTTTTGGAAATACTGGAGTTATAAAAAGCAAAAAACAGTAGCCAAGGCATGAAAGAATTTATTATTGCTTTTGGCTTAGTTTTGCTAATTGAAGGTATTTTATGCGCAGTTTTCCCAAACAAAATCATTAATATGTCCAAATTAATACAGAATATATCGCCAGATACTTTAAGAAAATTTGGTTTTATATTTGCAATAATTGGTTTTATTATAATTTGGTATATAAAAAAATAATGAAGTTAAATTATAAAAAATTCTCTGCATTGTTTGTATTTTTCTTTTTAATTTTAAATATTGAAGGACATGCAAAAAATCCTCCTTCGTCATTTGCAGATTTAGCTGATGAACTAATGCCATCAGTAGTTAATATTTCAACAACCCAAACAATAAAAACTCAAGCAAATCCATTTCCATTTCAATTTCCTCCAGGTTCACCATTTGGCGAAATGTTTAAAGAATTCGATAAACCAACAGAAAGAAAAGCCACTTCTCTTGGATCAGGATTTATAATTAAAAAAAATGGTACTGTGATTACTAATAACCACGTCATTGCAAACGCAGAAGATATTATAGTGAGAGTTAATAATAAAGAATATCAAGCAAAGGTAATAGGGTCTGATCCTTATTCTGATATAGCAGTTTTAAAAATCGATACATCAGATGTTTTTAAAACTGTTGAGTTTGGAAATTCAGACAAATCAAGAGTTGGTGATTGGGTAGTTGCTATTGGAAATCCTTTCGGACTAGGTGGAACAGTAACTTCTGGAATAATATCTGCACGAAACAGAGATATAAATTTAACAAGATATGATGATTTTATTCAAACTGATGCATCAATCAACCAAGGTAATTCTGGAGGACCTTTATTTAATCTAGACGGAGATGTAATTGGAATAAATACTGCAATCATAAGTCCCTCTGGAGCAAGCAGTGGAATTGGTTTTGCTATACCCGCGAACTATGCATCAACGATTATTGACCAATTAATAAAATTTGGTGAAACTAAAAGAGGTTGGTTGGGAGTAAGAATTCAAGAGGTTACAAAAGAAATTGCCTCAGTAGCAAATCTTGGTGAACCTCGAGGTGCTTTTATTGGAGGAGTCTCAGAAGGAAGTCCCGCTGAAAAGGGAGGAATGAAAAGTGGAGATATAGTTCTTGAATTTGACGGCCAAAAGATAAAAACAATGCGTAACTTACCAAAGGTAGTAGCAAATACTCCACCAAACAAACGAGTTGCACTTAAAGTTTGGAGAGAAAAAAAAACAATCACTTTAAAATTGACTTTAGGTAGAATGGAGTCAGCAAAAGAATTTAAAAAACAATAGTTTGAATAAAAAAATCATACTATTATTTGGTCCTACTGCATCTGGAAAATCTAAACTTGCTATTGATATAGCCAATAAACATAACGGTGAAATTTTAAATGCAGATAGCATGCAGGTATATAAAGAAATTAAAATTCTTTCCTCAAGACCAGATAAAAATAAAATTAAACATCATTTTTATGGTTTCATATCAGCCAAGAAAAATTTTTCTGTAGGTGAGTGGTATAAATTAGCATCTAAAGAAATAAAAAAAATTCAAAAAAGAAAAAAAGTTCCAATTATTGTCGGTGGTACTGGCCTTTACTTTAGGGCTTTGACAGAAGGTCTGGTTCAAATACCAAAAGTAAAAAAATTAGATTTTTCTCATTTAATTCCTAGTGAAAGATATTTGATGGTAAATCAATATCACAAAAAAAATCCAAAAATTTTTGAAGGTATAAACAGAAATGATATTCAACGTGTTTCTAGGGCTATTTCAGTTTACGAGGGTACAGGCTTAACTCTTAAAGAATGGCAAAATAAAGAAAATAAAAAATATTTTAAGTCTAAGGATTTTATAAAGCTATGTCTTTCACCTCCAAAAAAAGACTTAGAAAATAAAATTAAAAAGAGATTTAATCAAATGTTAAAAAAAGGTGCCTTACAGGAAGTTCGTAAATATAAAAAAATTTTTTTAGAACATGCATCTCACATTTCAGCAAACTCCATCATCGGTATTTATGAAATTGGTTTATATCAAAAAAAATCCATTAATATTAAAGAGCTTAAAGAAAGAGTGCTTATCAAAACTAGGCAATATGCTAAAAGGCAATATACCTGGCAAAGAGGCCAGATGAAGGATTGGAACGTATTTGGTGATATCAATTATCTTGATTTAAGAAAAAAAATTCTAAGTTATTTATCTAAAACTTGACCCAAAATTTACCTAAGATAGATTACATTTATGGGTAAATTATTTTCAGGTGCAGAGATTGTTTTTAAAGTTTTAGAACATCATAAAGTCGAACATATATTTGGCTACCCTGGTGGTGCGGTACTTCCTATTTATGACGAGCTTAAAAACCACAAAACAATAAAACATATTTTAGCTCGGCACGAACAAGGTGCAGGACATGCAGCAGAAGGATACGCACGTTCATCTGGAAAGCCAGGAGTTTTATTAGTCACTTCTGGACCCGGAGCAACAAACGCCGTAACTGCTCTTACAGATGCTTATATGGATTCAGTCCCATTAGTTTGCATAAGTGGTCAAGTCCCAACTCATTTAATTGGAACAGATGCATTTCAAGAATGTGACACGACTGGAATTACTAGACCGTGCACAAAACATAATTGGTTGGTTAAAGATGTAAATGATTTGGCAAAAATAATGGATTTAGCATTTGAAGTTGCAACAACCGGTAGGCCTGGACCAGTTCTAGTAGACATACCAAAAGATATTCAATTTAAAAAAACAAATTTTGTTTTAAAAAGTTCAAATAAGAAAAAATTAAATGGAAAATCTAGTTCGAATGGAAAAATAAGCTCAAGTGATTTAGACAACGTTATTAATTTAATGAAAAAATCTTCAAAACCAATTTTTTATACTGGGGGTGGAGTAATTAATTCAGGTCCAGATGCAAGCAAATCATTAAGGGAACTTGTTTCATTAACTGGTTTTCCAATAACATCTACTTTGCAAGGTCTTGGGGCTTACCCAGGTGACGATCCTTTGTTCTTAGGAATGCTTGGAATGCACGGAACATATGAGGCAAACAATTCTATGTATAGTTGTGATCTAATGATAAATATTGGAGCGAGGTTCGATGACAGAATAACTGGAAAAGTAGATGAGTTTTCACCAAAATCAAAAAAAATTCATGTAGATATTGATCCATCATCGATTGGGAAAAATATTAAAGTAGATCTAGCGGTTGTAAGTGATGTTGGAAGCTTTTTAAAAGCTTTAAACAAAAGAATAAAAGAAAAGCACAAAGACTTTTTAAACTCTAATAAACAAAATATTTCAAAATGGTGGAAAGATATAGATAAATGGAGACAAAAAAAATCTTTAAGCTTTAAAAATAGTAAAGAAGTTATCAAACCACAATATGCAGTACAGAGACTTTACGAGTTATCTAAAAATCAAGATACTTACATCACAACTGAAGTAGGTCAGCACCAAATGTGGGCTGCTCAGCATTATAAATTTAATAAACCAAATAGATGGATGACCTCAGGTGGACTTGGCACAATGGGATACGGTTTGCCAGCCGCTGTAGGTGTTCAGATTGCTCACCCAGATAAACTGGTTATTGACATTGCTGGGGAAGCATCTGTTTTGATGACTATGCAAGAAATGTCTACAGCTGTGCAATATAAACTACCAATTAAAATATTTATTTTAAATAATCAGTACATGGGGATGGTTAGACAGTGGCAGGAACTTCTACATGAAAAAAATTATTCTGAAAGTTATACTGCGGCTTTACCAGATTTTGTTAAATTAGCACAGGCATATGGTTGTGTAGGAATTCAAGCAACAAAGCCAGATGAGTTAGATGAAAAAATAAATGAGATGATCAATACAAAAGAACCAGTTATATTTGACTGTAGAGTAGATCCAGCTGAGAATTGTTTTCCAATGATACCTTCTGGAAAACCACATAATCAAATGTTACTTGGTCCTGAAGACGAAAAAGAAGAAGTATCAGATGAAGGTAAGACTTTAGTATAATGTCTAAATCAAAATCAGCTTACAGCGAACCTGGTAAACTTGGAAAATCTGAACATCATATAATTGTTGTTTGGGTTGATAATGAAGCAGGTGTTTTAGCAAGAGTAGCCGGATTATTTTCAGGCAGAGGTTACAATATCGAGTCACTTGCAGTAGCTGAAGTTGATAAGAAAAAACACATCTCAAGAATTACTATCGTAACATCAGGAACTCCTTCTGTAATAGAACAAATTAAACTTCAATTAAAAAAACTTATACCGGTTCATAAAGTTGCAGATTTTAAAAGGAATGATCCAAATATTTTGTTTAAAGAATTAGCATTATTTAAAATTGTTTCATCCAAAAAAAATAGAGAAAAAGCCCAAAAAGCTTGTAAAAAATACAACTCTTTTGTATTAGACAAATCAAAAAACTCTTTTGTTATTCAAGTAACTGCTTTAAGAAGGGAGATTGATAAACTAATCGAGACACTAAGCCCGCTTGGATTAGTAAGTACCTCGAGAACAGGTGCTGTTGCAATGACAAGAGGTGCTGAAATATTTAAATAATAGAGGGAAATAAAAATGAAAATGTTTTATGAAAAAGATGCAGACGCAAATTTAATCAAAGATAAAAAAGTTGCAATTTTTGGATATGGTAGCCAAGGACACGCACATGCTCTTAATTTAAAAGATAGTGGTGTAAAAAATGTTGTTGTTGCACTTCGTGAAGGATCGTCAAGTATTAAAAAAGCAGAAAGTGAGGGTCTTAAAGTTATGTCTCTCTCAGATGCCGCAGCTTGGGCTGATGTAGTTATGGTTCTTACTCCTGACGAACTTCAGGCATCAATTTATAAAAATCATATTGAACAAAGAATGAGAGAAGGGACAAGTTTGGCATTTGCTCACGGTTTAAATATTCATTTTAATTTAATTAATTCTAGAAAAGATTTAGATGTTTTCATGGTAGCACCAAAAGGACCAGGACACCTAGTAAGAAGCGAATATCAAAGAGGCGGAGGAGTTCCATGTCTTATGGCGGTTCACAAAGATAGTTCAGGCAAAGCTAGAGATCTAGCAATGTCCTATGCTTGTGCAGTTGGTGGCGGAAGATCAGGAATTATAGAGACAACATTTAAAGATGAATGTGAAACAGATTTATTTGGTGAACAAACGGTTTTATGTGGTGGATTAGTAGAGCTAATTAAAAATGGTTTCGAAACTCTAACAGAAGCTGGTTATCCACCTGAAATGGCTTATTTCGAAACTCTACATGAAGTCAAATTAATTGTAGATCTTATTTATGAAGGTGGAATAGCAAATATGAATTATTCAATATCAAACACAGCAGAATACGGAGAATATGTTTCTGGTAAAAAAATTGTTGACTCAAAAACTAAAGAGAAAATGAAAGAAGTTTTAAAAGATATTCAGTCAGGAAAATTTACAAAACAATGGATGGACGAGTGTAAAGGTGGTCAGAAAAACTTTTTAAAAATGAGAGAGGAACTGGCAAAACATCCTATTGAAAAGGTTGGAAAAAAACTTCGGGATCTAATGCCTTGGATTGGAAAAAATAAATTGGTAGACAAAGCCAAGAATTAACCCAATCTGGCCAAAATTTCCAAATTTTTTAATAAATATTTTGCAAATTAACGTTTTAATTGTATTATATTTATCATCAAAAAATAGACAAAATGGAAGATAAAAACAGAATTATAATATTTGATACGACCATGCGGGACGGCGAACAATCTCCTGGCGCATCAATGAGTCTTGAGGAAAAAATTCAAATATCTAGAGTATTTGATGAACTTGGTATCGATATAATAGAGGCTGGTTTCCCAATTGCATCTCCAGGAGACTTTGAAGCTGTTACAGCTATAAGTAAAATTTTAAAAAAATCAGTTCCTGCTGGTCTTGCAAGACATACAAAAAAAGATATTGATGCTTGTCACGAAGCATTAAAATCTGCCAAAAGATTTAGAATACATACTTTTATTTCAACAAGTTCACTTCACATGAAACACAAATTGAATAAAACACCTGAACAAGTAATTGATTCAATTAAAGAGCACGTTACTTACGCTAGAAAATTTACTGACGATGTAGAATGGTCTTGCGAGGATGGTACAAGAACCGACATGGATTTTATGTGTAAGACAGTCGAACTAGCAATTAAATGTGGCGCCAAAACTATAAATATACCTGATACAGTTGGTTATACCGTCCCCTCAGAATTTAAAAAGATTATTGAAACTTTAAAAAATAAAGTTCCAAATATTGATAAAGCAATTTTATCGGTTCATTGCCACAACGATTTAGGCCTAGCAGTAGCAAACTCTCTTGCAGGAGTTTCAGCTGGAGCAAGACAAGTAGAGTGTACAATCAATGGTATTGGTGAAAGAGCAGGAAATGCAGCATTAGAGGAAATTGTTATGGCGATGAAAACTAGAAGTGATCTAATGCCATTCAAAACTGGAATAAATACAAAATTAATAAGTAAAGCATCCAAAACTGTTTCAAATGCAACTGGTTTTCCAGTTCAATTTAATAAAGCTATTGTTGGAAAAAATGCTTTTGCTCACGAGTCAGGTATCCACCAAGATGGAATGCTTAAAAATAGAAATACATATGAGATAATGACGCCTGAGAGCGTAGGGGTTAAGAAAACTTCTTTAGTAATGGGAAAACACTCTGGAAGACATGCTTTTAAAGATAAATTAAGCGATCTTGGATATGCAGGGGTGACAGACGATGTAATTCAAACTGCATTTGGAAAGTTCAAAATTTTAGCTGACAAGAAAAAACATGTTTATGATGAAGACATTATTGCGTTAGTAGATGACAGTTTAATTAAAGAAAGCAATGTAATTAATTTAAAATCCTTGAAAGTATTTGCAGGAACTGGAGAACCTCAAAAAGCAGAGATGACGCTGGAAGTTTATGGTGAGCTTAAAAAAGCTAACGAAACAGGAGACGGTCCAGTTGATGCAATTTTTAAATGTATTAAAAAATTATATCCGCATGATGTAAAACTACAATTATACCAAGTTCATGCTGTAACTGAAGGAACTGACGCTCAAGCAACTGTGAGTGTAAGGATTGAAGAAAAAGGTAAAACAACTGTTGGTCAAGCTGCCGACACAGATACTCTTGTTGCTTCTGCCAATGCTTATTTAAATGCGTTAAATAAGATGATCATAAAAAGAGAAAAAACTGCTCCTGAAGAGTTCGAGCAAGAAAGAATGAAAGGTATATAATAAAATGTTTGGTTTAAATAAAATTTCTAAAATGTGGTCACAAGATATGGCTATCGACTTAGGTACCGCAAATACACTTGTTGTAGTAAAAGGAAAAGGGGTAGTGTTAAATGAACCTTCGGTGGTCGCAATCATAGAAGAAAAAGGGAAAAAATCAGTTTTAGCGGTTGGTGATGAAGCAAAAACCATGCTTGGAAGAACTCCTGGAAATATTTCAGCTGTTAGACCCTTAAAAGACGGGGTTATTGCAGACTTTGTAGTCACTGAGGAAATGATAAAACATTTTATTAAAAAGGTTCACAAAAAAAATGCATTTGCAAATCCTAGAATTTTAGTATGTGTGCCTACAGGATCGACACCGGTTGAGAGAAAAGCCATTCAAGACTCTGCTCTTGCAGCAGGAGCTAGGAAAGTACAATTAATTGAAGAACCAATAGCCGCAGCAATTGGTGCTGGTCTTCCAATCTCAGAAGCAACAGGTTCAATGGTAGTAGACATAGGTGGTGGAACTACCGAGATAGCAGTAATGTCTTTAGGTGGCGTTGTATACTCTGAGTCATTGAGAGTTGCTGGTGACGCAATGGACCAAGCTATCATTACTTACATGAGACAAAAATTTAATTTATTAATTGGTGAAGCAAGTGCTGAAAAAATTAAAAAAGAAATTGGTACAGCTATCGCGACGGCAGGAAATACTTATCTTATGAAAGGAAGAGATCTTAGATCTGGGACGCCCAGAGAAATAACATTAAGAGAGGAAGATACTGCTCAAGCACTTAAACCAGTTTTAGATGTAATGATGGCTGGTATAAAAACTGCATTAGAGAACACTCCACCAGAGTTATCAGCAGACTTAGTTGACATGGGTTTAATTCTTACAGGTGGTGGAGCTTTACTAAAAAATATTGATAAACTCATATCAAAGGAAACAGGATTGCCTGTTCAAATAGCTGACGACCCATTATCTTGTGTAGCTGTAGGGACTGGTAAAGCATTGGAACAAGAAGAATTATTCTCAACAATGCTATCGGAGTATTAATTTATTGATATTTAAGCAATGGCAACAAGCAGAGATGATTTTGGAATAGCTATTCGCTCTGCCTTGCTG
Organism: uncultured Pelagibacteraceae bacterium; assembly: GCA_902570785.1. Classification (GTDB taxonomy): domain Bacteria; phylum Pseudomonadota; class Alphaproteobacteria; order Pelagibacterales; family Pelagibacteraceae; genus Anoxypelagibacter. The sequence continues at coordinate 43,051 of CACFZK010000002.1, forward strand.
CAGAGAGGAGCAAAGCAAAAATTTTCTCTTTTCGCACTTATTTTAGCATCTATTTTAATTTTTACTCTAGATAATTTAGAACTTAAACCTGTTAAAGTCTTACGAGGAGTTATAAATGATGGGGTATATCGTTTATCTGCCATATCTTCCTCACCAATATCATTTGCATCTGCCTCAAAAAATTTTTTATCAACGCATTTAAATATTTATAAAGAAAATGAGGAATTAAAAAAAAAAATTGAGGTACTCGAAAAAGATAGATTTGATACTCTTTATCTTCAAACAGAAAATAATAAGCTACAAGAGGTTTTAGAATTAGACAAAACAACTGCCTATTCAACAGTTGGTGCGAAGATAATGTTAGATAAAAATAGTCCGTACTTAAACTCCGTTATAATAAACAAAGGATCAAATGTTGGAATAAAACTTGGAATGCCAGTATTGAGCAAAGGAAATTTGGTTGGAAGAACAGTAGAAGTTAATTACATTTCATCAAGAATTTTATTATTAAATGATCTGAATAGTAAAATTCCTGCAGTAATTTCTCCATCAGGAGAACAGGCCATTCTATCTGGCATTGGCCAAAAAAACCCTACATTAGAATATCTTCCTGACGGTTTCCAAAACATAGATGATCTTACAGTTTATACGTCTGGCAAAGATGGTGTTTTATTTCCAGGAATTTCAATTGGAAAAGTCATAAATAACGAAGTTGATGAAAGCAGGGTTAAAGTAAAACTTTTTAGCGACCCTAACCAGATTCTTTACGTGAATGTTATTTTAGATAAATCAAATGATGAAGAGGCTAAGTAAATGGCTATAAATGTAAAAGGCTTCAAGGATAGTTTATTAAGATCATTACCATTAATTATATTGATTTATGTAAGTATTTCAGAGTTTCAAACCCAGTTTTATTACTGGAAAATATTCTCTTTTAATCTTCAATTTATAATAATTTATTATTGGGTATTAAGAGACCCATCTATACTTGGATATGGGTTTATATTTTTATGTGGACTTGTGAATGATGTGGTGTTGAGCCTAAATCTTGGAATAAGTCCACTTTCCTACTTATTTGTATCTCTTGTAGCTGCCTATATAAGAGCAGCAACTGTTAGGAGTACTCTAATATCTGATTGGTTTACATTTGTAATTGCAATTATGGGAGGTAATTTCATTACATTTATTTTAATTAAAAATTTCTCAGATGTTGGTGTAAATTATACTGATTTTTTCTATAACTCTTTATTTACATTCATATTATATCCAGCCTTTTGGTCTATTTTTGAATTATATAAAAGAGGTATTTCATTGAGGGTTTATGATTAATTCAACCGGCGAAAGTAAATCAAAATTAATAGGTAGAAGAATGTTTATAATTTCTGCAGCAAAGGCTGTTGTTGTATTTGGTATTCTTGGAAGACTCATATCACTACAAATTAATGAGAGCAAAAAATACAAAACTTTATCTGATAAAAATAGATTTAGAGAGTGGAAATTTTCACCACCTAGAGGAACAATAAATGATTATTATGGAAGACAGATAGCTTCGAATAAACAAGTTTATCAATTACATATTATCCCTGAAAATTCAGAAAATATAGAAACTTTACTTTTTAGATTGAAGAATATTTTGAATTTGACAGACAAAAAAATATTTAAAATTCGAAGAAAAATAACATCGCAGAAACCCTGGGATCCTGTAATAATATCTGATAACTTAACATGGTCAGAATTTTCAAGGATAAATTTATTTTTACACGAATTACAAGGCGCAGAACCAATCGTATCAGTTGCAAGACTTTATACCGAACCTTCTTCGGCTCATGTTATTGGTTATGTTTCTAAAGCAAGCAAAAAAGATTTACAAAATAAAGAATATTTAAAAGATAAAATTACCACAAGTACAAGAGTTGGAAAAACCGGACTTGAAAGTAAATTAGATAATCAAGTTTTAGGTGATGTTGGTTATAAAAGGTACGAAGTTAATGCTTACGGAAAAAGAATAAAAGAAATTTCAATAGACCCTGGAAAAGCTGGAAAGAATTTTAAAACAACTTTAGATCAAGAGGTTCAAGATCTAGCATCTAATTTACTTAAAGATAAATCTGGTTCGGTTTGTGTAATGGATATTTACAAAGGTGACATCGTTGCTATGGTTTCATCTCCTGTTTTTGATCCAAACCAATTTGTTCATGGAATAAATAATGAAAATTGGAACAAACTAATTAAACACAGAGACAAACCACTCATCAATAAATCTATAGCCGGTCTTTATCCACCTGGTTCCACAATAAAAAGTTTAGCTGTTATAAGCGCGTTAGAAAATGATGTTTTTAATCCAAAAACTGTAATTCAATGCAATGGTTCAATAGAACTTTATGGCGAAAAATTTCACTGTTGGAAAAAAAAAGGACACGGTTTTATGGATATGAGGGAAGGCCTTAAACAATCATGTGACGTATATTTTTATGAAGTAGCAAGAAAACTAGGAATAGACAGATTATCAGAAACTGCAAAAAAATTTGGCTTAGGTGAAAAAGTTTTAGATGGCTTCATAGAAGAGAGAACTGGAGTTGTACCAAATACATCTTGGAAGAAAAAGTTCATTGGGAAAAATTGGTATCTAGGAGAAACACTGCATGCTGGTATTGGACAAGGATATTGGCAATCTTCACCAATGCAATTATGTTTGATGACCGCTCAAATTGCAAATGGAGGATATAAAATAAAACCAAGAATTATTTTGAATGATGAAGAAAGTAAAAAATTTAGCGATCTAAATCAATTTATTGAGGATAGAAAATTATTTGCTGATGATGTTGTAAGTCTTTATGATTTTATCTCAAAATTTAAGTATAAAAGTTTATTTAGAAATCCTGAAAATATTAAATTTGTTATTGATGCTTTGTATGGTGCAACTAATGAACCTGGGGGGACCTCATATGGATCAAGAATAACAAAAAAAGGTTTTATATTTGCTGGAAAAACTGGAACATCACAGGTAAAAAGATTTACCGCGAGACAAAGAGAACTTGAAATCAAAAATGAGGATTTGCCTTACGAAGATAGAGATCATGCTTTGTTTGTTGCGTTCGCCCCTTACAAAGACCCAAGGTATGCAATAAGTGTTGTAATCGAGCATGGTGGTTCTGGTAGCAAAAGTGCAGCTCCAATTGCTAAAAAAATTATTAAAAAAGTTTTAGATAGACATCCTTTGCGGGAGTCACAGGCTAATGGAGAGATAACTTAATGTTTAAGCAGGGCAGTATTCAGTCACACTTAAGTGTCAGAGATAAATTGTTTGCAATGGACTTCGTTTTGCTGAGTTGTATTATATTTTTGGGTTTAATTAGTTTTTTTGCAATGTACTCTACCGACGGCGGTGAATTTGCTTATCACACCAAAAGTCATATTGTTAGGTTTTTTGTATTTTTCTTGTTATTTTTTGTAGTTTCATTTTTTAAAATAAGTTTTTGGTATTCCACTAGCATTCCCATATATATTGGAATTCTAATTCTATTGATATTAGTAAAATATTTTGGCTTAACATCATCAGGCTCTCAAAGATGGTTAGATTTGTATTTTTTAAACTTACAGCCCTCAGAATTAATGAAAATTGGTTTGATACTATTTTTAGCTAATTATTATCACAGAATTTCATCGGGAGATGTAAATAGAATTGGATTTCTATTTAAGCCTCTTGTCGCTTTAATAATACCTTTTATACTAGTCGTAACCCAACCTGATCTTGGAACTGCTTTTCTGATTGGAGTTGGTGGCTTCATTGTCATTTGGTTAGCAGGTGTTAAAATGAAATATTTTACTTACTTTGGTTTAATTTTGGTTTCATTAACTCCAATAGCAATTTCTTTTCTAAAACCTTATCAAAAATCAAGAATTTTAACTTTTTTAGATCCGAGCAGGGATCCATTAGGTGCTGGCTATCAAATTACACAATCTAAGATTGCAATAGGATCTGGAGGTTTTTTTGGTAAAGGTTTTCTAAACGGGTCTCAAAGTTATCTCGATTACTTACCTGAGAAACATACTGATTTTATATTCACCCTATTTTCTGAAGAGTTTGGTTTTTTTGGTTCTTCAATAGTTTTAGCACTATATGTAGTAATGACCATGAGGATCGTTTCAATTGGAAATATGGTTAGAGACACTTTTTCTAAACTTTATTGCTACAGTTTCGCTACAGCCTTTTTCATTTATGTGGCCGTAAATATGTGCATGGTTCTAGGCTTAATACCCATTGTGGGCGCACCTTTGCCTATATTATCTTATGGAGGGTCTTCAATGATGGCTATGATGCTGGGTTTAGGGATAGCCATGAGTTGTAAAATCCATAAAGATCAATCAATTAATTAGTTGCTTTTTAAATAATAATTTGCTGAAATTAGTAAAATTATAAAATGTTTGGATCAAAGAAAAAAGATACACCAAGACCGCTAAATGATAGTGGCAGATCGCAAGTGAGCGAAGCATTCTCTTTGGAGGGCACTCTAAGAACTTCAGGAGCGATAGATATTGCTGGATTAATTAAAGGGCCAGTTTTTGCAAATGATTTAATTATAAAAGAGACGGGTTCAATAATTGGACCAGTTGAAGCAGATAAAGTTGAAATTTACGGACATCTTGAAGGAAAAATTTTAGCTAAATCAATAGTGATTGGTAGTTCAGGAGTTGTCAAAGGAGATATTTTGTTTAGTGAGACTTTGAGAACCGAAGAGGGCGCAGATATAAATGGATATTTGAAGAAAACTGAAAGCACAAGCATGGAAGCTGCTCAAAATGAATTCAAACTAGATACGATTGAGACAAGCGGTTCAAAAGAAAAAGAAAAATCTAAAAAAGGTCGTCCTAAAATAGTTGCTAGCAACTAAATAAAAGCAGTACAATCTATCACAGTTAAATCACTAAGCTTTTGATTTAAAATAGATTTATGTCAGATAAAACATGTTCATCAGTGGGAATTGTTGGAGCTGGTATCCAAGGAGTTTGTACAGGTCTTCAATTGCTTAAAAAAAATATTCCTACCACAATATTTGATCAAAACGATCCAGGTTCTATGGCCTCATATGGGAATGCGGGTCACTTTTCGCCATATGCTGTTGTGCAATTGAATAGACCAGATATTTTATATGATGTTCCTAAAATGCTTCTCACTTCCTCAGGACCTTTGGCACTCAAATGGAATTATATTCCAAAAATGCTTCCATGGATTTTTCAGTATTTGAAAAATTGTAATCAAAAATCCATGTTGCATACCGCAAAGTACATGAACCAAATTTTATGTCTTTCAATGGATGCTTATCAAGAAATTTTTCAAGAAATAGATATAACAAATTTAGTCGAACAGAAGGGTATTATTTATGTTTGGACAAATAAAAATCTTAAAAGCAGGGAGATGGAGATTAAAATAAGAAAGGATTTAGGCGTAGAACAAAAAATATTAACTGTAAAAGAAATTCTAGATTTGGAACCTAACTTAAAACCGGTTTTTTCAGGCGGATGCTTTTATGATTATGCATACCACGCGAAAGACCCCGGGGGTATAACAAAAAAAATATTTGAACTTTTTTTAAAGCGTGGAGGAAAATTTATTAAACAAGATGTTAAATCTGTTAACCAAACAGGAACAAATAAAACAATTATTAAAACCGATGAAAAAGATTATGAGTTTGAAAAATCAGTTATTGCCTGCGGTGCATTCTCAAAAAAATTCACAGATCAATTAGGAGAAAAAATTCCACTTGATACAGAAAGGGGTTATCATGTTCATTTTAAAGGTATGGAAAATTTATTGAGTAGACCTGTTATTTTTTTAGATAGAGGTTTCGGTTTAACACCTATGAACCAAGGCCTCCGAGCTGTTGGCACAGTAGAGTTAGGTGGACTAAAAAATCCATTATCAAAAAAACGAATTCAATATATTGTTAATTGTGCCAAAGAACTTCTGCCACAACTAGGACATCACAATGATGAATGGTTAGGGTTCAGACCAACTCTACCAGATTTTTTACCAGTGATTGGTCCTTCAAAAAATAACCAAAATATTATTTATGCTTTTGGCCATCATCATCTTGGCTGGACTCTTGGAGCAATAACAGGAAAAATTGTTTCTGGGATTTTAGCAAATGAAAAAACTAATCTAGATTTATCTCCTTATAATTCTTTAAGGTTCAGTTAATGATAAACGTCGCTGTATTAGATGATTATCAGAATGTTTTTAAAGAATTTGTTGATATAGAGAAACACAAAAAAAAATATTCTTTTAAAATCTTTACAAATCCTTTCCAAAATGAAGATGAAGCAATTCTAGAATTAGAAAATTTTGATGCAATATTTGCCATGAGAGAAAGAACAAAAATATCTAAATCATTAATATCTGGCTTGAAAAACTTAAAATATATAATGACAAGTGGTATGAGAAATAAAGCTATAGATTTGGAAGAGGCCAAGAAAAGAAATATTATTGTTTGTGGAACCGAAATTAATTCTAATCCGACTGCTGAAATAACTTGGGCTTTAATTCTTGGTTTAATGAGAAACATGAAACAGGAAGTAGACAATATGTTTCAAGGATATTGGCAGACTACTATTGGTCTTGAGCTTAAAGGAAAAATCTTAGGAATAATTGGATTGGGAAAAATAGGATCTCAAGTAGCAAAAATTGGCAAAGCTTTTGGAATGCAAGTTGTTGCTTGGAGTGAAAATCTTGATCTTTCTAACGCTAATAAACTTGGAGTACTGCCAATAAGTAAAGACGAATTATTCAAACAATCAGACATCATTTCATTACATGTAGTCTTAGGAGATAGATACAAAAATTTAATTTCAGAGAAAGAATTTAAACAGATGAAAAAGTCCTCATTCTTAATTAATACATCTAGAGGTCCAATAATTAACGAAAAAGATTTGGTTAAAGCCCTAGAAGACGATGTTATTGCCGGAGCAGGACTGGACGTTTACGATATCGAACCACTGCCTCAAGATCATAAACTTAGATTTTTACCCAATGCATTGTTACTACCCCACCTTGGTTATGTAACTGAGGAAAACTATTCTATTTTTTTTGGTCAAATGATTGAAAACCTTGATGCTTGTCTTACAGGAAAGCCAAAAAGACGGTTATAATTAAGGTAACTATAAGTTGTATTTTTGATCGTAATTTAAGTATATTTATCCACAGTTTTGTGTTTGATTCGTTTTTGAGAGGAAGAGATGAAAAGAATACTTGTTTTATTTTTTTTTGGTTTATTTTTAACTGGTTGTTACTCCAGCTCATTAAATATGGTTGGTCCTGCAACAGGAGTAGCTTCTGGAAAAGTTACTGAGTCTGCTTTAAGCAGTTCATTTAATTATGCGGTAAAAAAACAAACAGGTAAAACGGCAACTGAACACATCCTGAGCGATAGTCATAATAGAAAAATTGCACAAACTAAAGCTAAGATTAATCCTTGTAAAACAAACGAGTCTCTATGTGCAATGCTAAAAACCAGAGTTAATCAGATGCAAAAAAAACTTAACGGGAAAAATCTACAAGCTAAAAACTAAAATTTAAATTCAACCCCAGGTTTTCCTTTACCCAAACATTTTATTCACAGCATCAAAGATAAACTTTTAAAAAACTAAACATGTGCTAAGTCAACTACACATGAAACGTATAGCTTTTTTGATTCTATCAACATTTCTTCTTATGGGTTGCTACCAGACTTCCCTTTCTCACATGTTAGGACCTGCGGCAGGTGTGTCCCAAGGTAGAATAGCTCAATCAGCTATATCAAGTGGAATAAGTTATGGTGTAAAAAATCAAACTGGAAAATACCCAATTGAACACATATTTAAACGTGAAAAAAATAAGATAGCAAAAAAAATTGATCTAATTGAGAAAGAGGTAGTAGAAAAATCAATTTATGTAAAAAATACACTAGTTGACAAAAAAGACGCTACTAAAACAAAATGGGTATTGCATCTAAAAGAGATTAAAAATGTAAAAAATCAAGAAGCATTTCCTGCAAACAAACCTAGATATTCATACTGGTCTAAGGCAAAATAGTCTATTTTAATCGTTTAAATATCTTTATAGTTATCATATTCTTTAAAAATGAAATCAAAAGCCAAAGTTGTTGTAGTAGGTGGAGGCGCAGTAGGGGTTAGCACACTTTACCATTTAGCTAAAAAAGGTTGGTCCGATGTTGTTTTAGTTGAAAGAAAAGAACTTACTTCTGGATCAACTTGGCATGCTGCTGGTCTTTTACCTCTTTTTAATATGAGTTATTCAGTAGGACAACTTCATAGATATGCGGTTCAATTATATAAATCTTTAGAAAAAGAAACAGGGAAGAAAGTTGGTTTTAGTGTCGTATCAAATATTCGGTTGGCACAAACAAATGATAGAATGGATGAGTATCACCAGTATGCTGGTGTTGCGAAAACAATTGGCGTAAAAGTAAAATTTTTAAAACCAGAGCAGGTAAAAGAAATTTGGCCTTTGTGTAATATCGAAGGCTTAGTTGGAGCAATACAACATCCAGAAGATGGATATATTCAGCCAGCGGATCTTACTCAAGCATTAGCTACAGGCGCAAGAAATCATGGAGCAGAAATTTATAGAAACACAACAGTTACAGGAATTAAACAAACAAAAGATGGCTGGACTGTAGAAACAGATAAAGGAGCGATTTCTTGTGAACATGTTGTCTCTTGTAGTGGAAACTTTGCAAGACAAACAGGACAAATGGTTGGTATTGAAATCCCGGCAATACCTGTTGAGCACCAATACATTGTTACAGAACCTCACCCAGAAGTTCAAAAAAGACAAAAAGAAAAAAAACCAGAGATGGGGGTTTTAAGAGATAGTGACAATTCATGGTACATGAGAGAAGAAGCGGGCGGATTTATTCTAGGTCCTTATGAAAAAGGCGCACCTTGTTGTTATGTAGACGGCCCATCAAAAGATAGTGAATATGAATTATTTCAAGAAGATTTAGATAGATTAGCACCACACATTGAAGGTGCAATAAAAAGAGTTCCTGCATTTGGTGAGGTTGGAGTTAAAAAAGTTTATAACGGTGCAATTTGTTATACACCCGACGGAAGTCCATTAGTTGGACCTGCGTGGGGACTTAAAAACTTTTGGATTAACGACGGACATAGTTTTGGAATTACAGCAGCAGGCGGAGCGGGTTGGCAATTAGCCGAGTGGATAATAGACGGTGAGCCAACAATTGATATGCTTGGTGTTGATCCACGAAGATTTGGATCTTATGTAACTAAATCTTATTTAATGGAAAAAAACGAAGAAGCCTATGCAAATGTTTTTACAGTTCACTATCCAGACGAAGAAAGAGAAGCTGGAAGACCATTAAGGCAAGCGCCTTGTTATGATCGATTAAAAAAACTCGGTGCTGTATTTGGCCAAAAGTTTGGATGGGAAAGGGCAAACTTTTTTGCAACTGATGGAGAGAAACAAGAGGATGATTGGTCATTTAGAAGATCAAATTGGTTTAAAAGTGTCGAGAAAGAATGCAAGAACGTAAAAGAAAATGTAGGACTATTAGACATGTCTGCATTTGGCAAGTGCAGAATAAAAGGGCCGGGAGCTGAAGAATTTTTAGACAAACTAGTAGCAAACAAACTTCCTAAAAAAATTGGCAGAATTAATTTATGTCACGCACTTAATACAAAAGGCGGGGTGCATTCTGAATTTACAATAATGAGAGAGGCTGTAGATAGTTTTTATCTTGTTTCGGCTGGTGCTTACCAAAGATTAGATCATGATTGGATCCATAAATGGATGCCTAAAGACGGAACGGTACAATATGAAAACTTAACTAACAGTATGGGAGTGCTTGTTGTATCAGGTCCAAAAGCAAGACAACTAATGCAAAAAGTATCTAAAACAGATTTTTCAAATGAAAAATTTAAATGGCTGAGTGCACAAAATATTAACATTGGTTTAGCACCTTGTAATGCTATGAGGGTAAATTTTGTTGGCGAACTTGGTTGGGAATTACATCATCCAATTGAATACCAAAATCATATTTTTGATAAACTTATGGAAGCTGGAAAAGAATTTAATCTTAAACCATATGGTATCAGAGCAATGAATAGTCTAAGAGTTGAAAAATCCTACAAACTTGTTGGAACAGAACTTTCAATTGAATATGCTCCATACGAGTCAGGTTTAGATAGATTTATTCATCCTAATAAAGGAGATTTTATTGGACGTGCGGCACTGGATCAATGGAGAGCAAAAGGTTTTTCAAATAAATTGGTAACTATGGAAATTCACGGAGTTTCAGATGCCGATGTACTTGGGAACAATCCAATTTACGAAAATGGATCCGTAATAGGAAGAGCAACAGGCGGAGATTATGGTTTCAGATTAAAAAAATCGATCGCTTTAGGAATGGTCAAACCTGAATATGCAAAAGTTGGGCAAAAACTTAAAATAGATATTCTAGGTAAAATGCATGAAGTTTCTATTATTGAAGACTCTCCCTACGATTCTGAAAATAAATTACTAAGAGCATAATGAAAAAGTTAATATTAATCTGCCTAATATTGGCTTTACCAAAAATATCTTTTGCAAACGAAAGATCTATTCCATTAGAATTATTTACTGCAAAGGAAAGACAACACAGCGGTAAACTCAAAGTCACTGGCCCTATGGATTGGAAAAATAAAAGAACTGGTGAAGTATACCAAGTTTACGAGAGAAAAAGAGGTTCAAAGATCCAATTATTTACAAAAACAAATAACGGTCAGTGTTTAGGAAGAGTAATGGATAGTAGATATGAAAAAAGAGGATTAGTTTATATAAAAAATGGCTGTAAATTTCCTTTAGGAAATTGGAAAGAGGGTGAGAAAAGAGAATTTATATCTACTTATTTTTATAATAATAAAAGCAGAGATTATAAGAAGACTATCACAATAAAAAAAATCGGTAATGAAAAAAAATGCTTAACATTTAGATGGTCAAAAGCTAAATTAGATGGGAAAATGATTGATGATAATAGCTATACATATTGCCCAAAAAAAGGTTTTACAAAGATAGTATCGCATAAATCTGGAAAAATGAGCATGACAATATCAGGAAACATAAAATCTACAGGCACCAAATGAAAATATTAGTCGCTGTTAAAAGAGTTATTGATTACAACGTTCAGATAAGAGTCAAAGAGGACGGCTCTGGAGTTCATACAGACAATGTAAAAATGTCAACTAATCCACCAGATGATAATGCAACTGAAGAGTCAGTTAAATTAAAAGAGTCTGGAAAAGTAAAAGAGATTGTAGCAATAACAATTGGTGAAGAAAAAGCACAAGAAACAGTTCGTAAAGCTTTAGCAGTGGGTGCTGATAGAGGAATTCACGTTAAAGCAGATAGTTATATTGAACCACTAGGTATAGCGAAAATCTTAAAAAAAGTAGTTGAGAAAGAAAAACCAGATATGGTTTTTTTAGGTAAGCAAGCAATCGATGATGATTGTAATCAAACAGGCCAAATGCTTGCAGCGATGTTGAATTGGCCTCAAGCAACTTTTAGTTCAAAAGTAACTTTAAAAGATAAAAGCATGGAAATTGTAAGAGAAATTGACGAAGGTTTAGAAACAGTTGAGGTAAATCTACCAGCAGTGGTTACTTGCGATCTAAGACTTAATGAACCTCGATATGCCTCTTTACCAAATATTATGAAAGCTAAAAAAAAACCAATTGAACAAATAGCTGCTAAAGATTTAGGCGTAGATATTGCAAATAGAGTTCAGCAATTAAAAGTAGAGGAACCACCAAAAAGAAAAGCAGGAATTAAAGTTGCAAATGTAGCAGAATTAGTAAGTAAACTTAAAAATGAGGCGAAGGTAATTTAATGTCAGTATTATTAATAGCAGAGCATAATAATAAAAATCTCAAACCATTTACTTTAAATGCATTAAGTGCTGCATCAAAAATCGATGCCGAGGTACATGTATTGGTTGCTGGCAGCGGATGTGAAAGTGTTGCAAAAGAAGTTGCTGCAGTTCCTTTAGTTAAAAAAGTTTTACTCTGTGATTCACCTAATTATCAAAACTATTTACCAGAAAATTTAGCACCTTTGGTAACTAAGAATGCCGATAAATATGATCATATTGTTGCATCAGCGAATACATTTGGAAAAAACTTTATGCCAAGAGTTGCTGCTGTATTAGACACTTCTCAAGTAAGTGATGTAATAAAAGTTAATTCGCCTGATACATTTGTAAGACCAATTTATGCAGGTAACGCTTTTGCGACTGTAAAAAGTAATGACAAAAAAAGATGTGTAACAATTAGACCAACTTCTTTTGAACCTGCACCTAAAACAGGAGGTTCTGCACAAGTTGAAAAAGTAGAGGCAGCTGATGTTCCTAATTTTTCAAAGTTTGTCAAAAGAGAAGAAACAAAATCAGAAAGACCTGAACTTGGAACTGCTAGAATAGTAGTGTCTGGTGGACGAGGGCTAGAAAGTGGAGAAAATTTTAAACTCATAACTGATATTGCTGATAAATTAAACGCAGCAGTTGGTGCATCACGTGCAGCTGTTGATGCAGGTTACATAAGCAATGATCATCAAGTTGGTCAAACAGGAAAAGTTGTTGTGCCAGATTTATATATTGCAGTTGGAATTTCAGGAGCGATTCAACACCTGGCTGGAATGAAAGAGAGCAAAATAATTGTCGCAATTAACAAAGATGGTGAAGCTCCAATATTCAGTATCGCTGATTATGGTTTAGAAGCAGACTTATTCAAAGCCCTTCCCGAGTTCCTTTCCGAGTTAAACAAACTCAATACTATCCAAAAATAATTAGTTTGATATAGTCTCGTCATGGCGCGAGAAGCAACAGAATATGATGTAGTAATAGTAGGAGCTGGTCCAGCGGGTTTATCTACGGCAATTAAATTAAAACAATTAGATCCCAAACTAAATGTATGTATTTTAGAAAAAGGATCTGAAGTAGGTGCTCATATTTTAAGTGGAAATGTTTTAGAAACAAGAGCTCTCGATGAATTATTGCCAAAATGGAGAGAGCAAGGAGCACCAATTAAAACGAAAGTCTCAAAAGAAAAGTTTTTATTTTTAGGAAAAAATTCCTCATTAAGTTGGCCAACTTGGCTTTTACCAGCAGTTCAAAAAAATCATAATAATTATATTGTAAGTCTTGCAAATTTATGTCGTTGGTTGGCAGAGCAGGCTGAAAAATTGGGAGTTGAAATTTTCCCTGGATTTCCAGCAAGCGAAGTACTTTATAACGAAGATGGATCTATAAAAGGAGTAGCAACTCTAGATATGGGTTTAGATAAAGATGGAAATAAAAAAGATGGTTATCAAGAGGGAATGGAATTGCATGCTAAGGTTACTATTTTTTCTGAAGGTTGTAGAGGGCATTTAGGAAAAGAATTAATTAAAAAATTTAATCTTGATGAGGGAAAAAATCCTCAACAATACGGAATTGGTTTAAAAGAAATATGGGAAGTAAGCGATGAACAGCATCAGGAAGGTTTGGTTATGCATACAGCTGGCTGGCCTTTAGATAGCAAAACATATGGTGGAAGTTTTATTTATCACGCTGAAAAAAAACAAATTTATATTGGTTACGTGATTGGTCTTGATTACCAAAACCCACACCTATCACCTTTTGATGAGTTTCAAAGATTTAAAACCCATAAGGCAATTAGAAAAATGCTAGAAGGTGGAAAAAGAATTTCATTCGGAGCTAGAGCCTTAATTGAAGGTGGTCTTCAAAGTTTACCTAAAATGCACATGCCTGGTGCTTTATTGGTTGGGTGCGATGCAGGAACTTTAAATATGCCTAAGATTAAAGGAACACATACCGCAATGAAGAGCGGAATGATTGCAGCAGAAACTATTATTGAGCATTTTAAAAATAAAAGAACATTATCTTATTATGAAGAATTATTTAAAAAAAGTTGGGTTTACCAAGAGTTACATGCAGCAAGAAATGTTAAACCAAGTTTTAGTTGGGGTTTATTATTAGGGATTATTTTTACAGGTATCGACCAAATATTATTCAGGGGTAAATTACCATTTACTCTTAAACACAAGCATGCTGATCATGAGGCGTTAAAACCTTCAGCTCAAATGCCTAAAATAGATTATCCAAAACCTGACGGAAAACTTACTTTTGATAAAACAAGTTCAGTTTATTTGACAGGTACTAATCACACAGATAATCAACCTGTACACCTTAAATTAAAAGATCCTAATTTGCCGGTGAGTTATACTTTAAGTAAGTACGATGAACCTGCTCAAAGATACTGCCCAGTGGGCGTTTATGAAATTCAACAAGAAAAATTTGTAATAAATTCACAAAACTGTATTCACTGTAAAACTTGCGATATTAAAGAACCTTCTCAGAATATTACCTGGGTCGCCCCTGAAGGCGGCGGCGGACCTAAGTACGGTAATATGTAATGTCAAAAAATAAAATTAGCTCAGCTATGTTTTTTGTTTTATTAGCTGGGTTAATCTGGTCTTTCGGTCCATTAGTGATAAGAAATATGGACAATGCTGAACTTGTTCCATGGCAGTATTCTTTAATAAGAGGGTTAGCAATTTTTTTAATTTTAAATCTTTATTTATTTTTAGTCGAAGGCACAAACTTTATTAATAATTATAATAAAATAGGCACATCAGGATTAATTGGAGGAATAAGTCTTGGTGTTGCTAATATAACTTTTATTCTCTCATTAACAACAACCTCAGCCGCAGTTACTCTTTTGATGTTAGGTGCATTACCTTTTATAGCGGCAATAGTTGCTTATATTGTTTTAAACGAAAAAATATCTAAAACCACTTTGATAGCCATAACAATTGCAGCAGCTGGAATAATATTTATGTGTTTTGATAGTATTCAAACTGGGACACTGTTTGGTCTTGTTAATGGATTAATATCTTCTTTAGGGTTTGCAATATTTACAGTTACTCTAAGATATAAAAAAAATACTCCAAAACTAACAACTGTATCTATAGCAGGATTATTTGCAGCCGGTGTTTCTTTGTTAGTTTTGATTTTTAATGACAGTAATATTTTTATGACTTTAAAAAACACTTCACTCTCGTCACTACATGGATTTATAGTTTGTTCAGCACTTATTTTATATTCAGCAAAATCAAAATATCTACCAGCTGCTGATCTAACTCTTCTATCGCTCACAGAAATTTTGGGTGGAATTTTTTGGGTTTGGCTTCCTTTATTAGGGATTAATGAGGTTCCAAGTAATAATACAATTATTGGAGGAGTTATAATTAGCTTGGCAATTATCTTTTACGGTTTAAATACAAGACGTTATATTTTTAGATATTAATTAGATTTAGCTATTCCCTCAAGCTCATCTGACTCGAAGACTATTTTTTCCGAAACATTTTTTGAGATGTACAACATTGCTTTAACGACATTATGAATCTTTATAGGTTTATATTTTTTTAAACTTCCAAAAGCAAATAGAGTTAAAGTATTCATAACAGGTGTAAAGATTACCTCACCTAATCTAAATGACTTTCTATTACCAATTAATAAGGATGGTCTGATGATAGCAAGCTTTGAAAAGTTTAAATTTTTCAATTGCTCTTCCACTTGGCCTTTATTTTTTAAATAATTACTTGATGCATTTGGATTAGCACCAATAGATGAGACGTAATAAAAAGATTTCACTGAGTTTGTTTTTGCTATTTTCGCAACATCAACTGGAATATTATATTCAACTCTTCTGTATTCATCCTTATTAGGTGTATCTTTTTTAGTGGTGCCAATACAAAAAAAACAATCATCTCCAATTATTTTATCTTTATATTGTTCTAGATTGGAAAAATCAGTCTTAATAATTTCTACTTTTGGATTATTGACTTCAGGTATAGAGCGAACAAAAACTTTAATCTTATCGTAAGAATTATTTAAAAGAATAGTTTTAAATAACTCGTTTCCAATTAAACCTGATGAACCAAATATTAATGCAGTTTTCATAAATTAAATTTGGAGAGTAGGGCTATTATATTTCCCAATCAAATCTTGGAAATGTATCGAATAGTTTAACAACTTTATCAGACCATTGATTACAGACTTTGGCGTAGTCTTCGTCTGTAGTATTTAAACATTTTAAGGAGGTAACTTTGTTTGTATCTTTTTTGTAAATAGCAAAATCTATCGGAGGTCCCACAGTCAAATCACTTTTTAAAGTGGAGTCCATTGAAATTAAAGCACATCTTGAAGCATCACCTATTTTCACACTCGGCGTTATTACTCTGTCAAGAATTGGTTTTCCATATTTAACCTCGCCAATTACTAAATATGGTTTGCTATCAGCTGGTCTAATAAAATTTCCCTGCGGATAAACTAGATAAATTTCTTGAGGTTGACCTTTAATTTGACCGCCAACAATAAACGTTGCTCCAAGAGTAAGAATGTCTGTGTTAACCCCATCTGGCGATGAATGTTTAATGTTTAATTTACCCAAATAAGTCGCGATCTGCTCGAAATCTTTACATGTATTAAGATTCGGACCATTTTTGCTTTTTAAATCTTTTTCTATAGATTTATAGACCGCTTGAGATGTACCTAAATTCCCTGAAGTTACTATGAATATCGTTCTATCATCTACATCATGAGTGAACATCTTAGAATAGATATTCACATTATCCATACCAGCATTTGTTCTTGAGTCGGAGGCAAATACTAAACCCTCTTTAGTTTTTATTCCGATACAATATGTCATGATAGAATACTTAATTAAAAAATGTTAAACATTCAAATTAATTATTACATGTCAGCTATCTAATTAATGCAATTGCTTGTAACGTTAAATTGTAAACAATGAAGGAATGTTAATGGCGTCACTATGGGATAAATATGATTCTGACACCACCTATGATGAATATCTAGGTGAAGATAATAAGCTTAGAAAACAAGCTAAGGTAATCTCGAATATACTCGAAAGAATAGGTAGTAAAAAACTTCAAGAGATTGAGAGAAATTGTGCAAGCACAATAAGTGCGAGGGGAATTAATTTTCGTGTTTATTCTTCTGGACAAAAGGCTCAAGAAAAAAAGTGGCCGCTCGATATAATCCCAAGAATTATTCCAAAAAAAGATTGGTCTAAAGTATCAAAAGGGTTATTACAAAGAGTCAAGGCTCTTAATCTTTTCATTGACGATGTCTATAATGATAAAAAGATATTTAAAGATAACGTTATTCCAAGAGAACTAGTTTTTAACTCTCCTTATTATTTAAAAGAGTGTGATGGTTTTTCACCAAAACATAAAGCGTGGTCAAATATTTCTGGTATAGATTTAATTAGAAATATCAAAGGAGACTTTTTGGTCTTAGAGGACAATTTAAGAGTTCCTTCAGGGATTTCATATATGCTTGAAAATAGAATGGTTATGCGTGATGTATTCCCTGAATTATTTACTAGATATAAAGTTTCAGATATTCATCAATACCCAAACAAACTTTACAACTGCATGCTTGAGTGTATTCCAAAAAAAACTAAAGATCCTCACATGTGTGTTTTAACTCCAGGAAGAGCCAACTCTGCATATTTTGAACACAGATTTTTATCGGAACAAATGGGTATAGCTCTCGTAGAAGGTAAAGATTTATTTGTTGAGAAAGATGTTGTTTACATGAAAACTGTTAGAGGAAAATTAAAAGTTGATTGTATCTACAGAAGACTTGATGACACATTTTTAGACCCTAAGGCCTTTTACAAAGGATCTTTAATTGGAGTTCCAGGATTATTTAAAGCTTGGAGAAAAGGTAACGTAGGAATTTTAAATGCACCAGGAACAGGAATAGCCGATGATAAAGCAATTTATTCTTACGTTGATAAAATGATAGTTTATTATTTAGGTGAGCAACCGAAAATACAACAAGTTGAAACTTTACTTTGTAGTGAAAAAATCCATAGAGAACATGTAATAGAAAATATTTCTAAGTTTGTTGTAAAACCAACAAATGGTTCCGGTGGCAATGGTATTTTAATTGGACCACATGCTTCAAAAAAAAACAGAGAGGCAATGAAAAAAAATATTTTAAAAAACCCTAGAAATTATATAGCACAACCTCTAGAAATTCTTTCAACAACACCAACAATCACAGAAAATAGTATTGAACCGAGACATTTGGATTTAAGACCATTTATTTTAAGCGGAAAATCAACTTGGGTTACTACAGGTGGATTAACAAGGGTGGCATTAAAAAAAGGAAGTACGATTGTAAATAGTTCACAAGGTGGCGGATCTAAAGATACAATGATAATCGATATGTAGATCTAAGAAAGATCTGCAGCAAATTCTTTTAACTTTTCAATTGGAACCAACTCTAAAGTTTTTTCATGAGTTGCTTTTAAATATATTGGACAACCTTTTCCTGCTTCAAGCGCTCTTGCGTACCAGCTAGCACAAACACACCACTTATCTCCATCTTTAAGTCCAGGAAAACCAAATTCAGGATGAGGAGTAATCAAATCATTGCCCGCTTGCTTACACCATTTCAAAAATTCATCATTAACCTTTACACAAACAGTATGAAGTCCACGGTCATTTTTGTCTGTATTACAACAACCATCCCTAAACCATCCTGTCATAGGATCTGTAGAACAGCTTTCTAAAGTTTCTCCTAATACGTTTTTTTGTTTGCTCATTATAAGTCTATTGTGTCCTGTAATCTTTTTTTGAAATAATCCTCATAAGATTTATTACATGTAATTAAATATTTATCCTCAAGATTGTAAATTGTGCAGTCAATTCTTGCTATTAATGTCTGTGCGATTGTAAGAGGAGGAAATTTTTTTGAACGAAAATCAAAATGTGTTAGCTTATTTAAATAATCTTTCATTTTATCGCCACTAAATTCAAAATAAACCTGCCCGTAAGAACAATCAGAAGCCAATAGTTCATCATTGGAATTCATAGTATTTATAATTTTTGACAATTCTTCGTCATCTTTATTTTTTAGGCAAATTAAACTCCACTGATCAAAAGACTGTTTTGCAAAAAGAAAATTCTCATTACTTATCATTCTGAGATTGTCTTTAGGCGGCAAGAGAGATATTTCTCCGTTCACAGTTTCTGCAAATCGACCGTCACCTTTTCCTCTTAAAAGAATTTGTTGAAAGTCTCTTTGGGCAATATAAATTCCATCTCCAGAAAAAGTTCTTGTCATGATAGTAGCCTTTTGTTCTCAGGATCTAAAAAATTAGGCTTCACTACTTCAACAGGTATAACATTCATATTTGAAGTTGAAACGTATATTTGACTACCAATTTTTCTGTTACCACCTTTTATTAGTGCCATTGCGATTGAATGATTTAAAGTTGGACTAAAATAACTCGAAGTAACATGTCCCAACATTTTAATTGGTTTATCTATTTGTGATGGAATATTTTTATCCTCTATAACGTGCTGTCCTTCTTCAATGCCGTATGATTTATCTAATGGGATCAGACCAACTAATTGCTTCCTATCACCTTTAATAATATCTGACCTTGTTAAAGATCTTTTACCGATAAAATCCTTTTTTTTCTTACCAATCATCCAATTTAAATTTAAATCTAAGGGAGTAACTGTTCCATCTGTTTCCTGACCAACAATTATATATCCCTTTTCAGCTCTTAATAGATGCATAGTTTCTGTTCCATACGGAACCAAATCAACATCTCTGCTGTAATAAAAAATTCTTTCCCAAAGAGTTAAAGCATATTTTGGAGGGACATAAATTTCATAACCCTTTTCACCCGTGAAACTGGCTCTTAGAATTCTTACTTTATAATTTAGATAATCAAAAGTATTAAAAGTCATATAAGGAAATTTATGATTGCTAAAATCAATATTATTAAAAACTCTGCTTAATATAATCCTTGATTTAGGACCGCTAATATTAAAAGTAGCAAATTGTTCGGTAATTGAATTTAAATAAACATTTAAATTTGGCCATTCTGTCTGCGCGAATTCTTCCATGTGAGATAAAACATTTGCAGCTCCGCCTGATGTAGTCGTAGTAATAAAATGATTGTCATTTATTTTGCAGACAATACCATCATCTTTAACCATACCATCTTCGCCAAGCATTAATGCGTATTTTGCACTCATTGGACTCATTTTTGTAAAACTATTTGTGTACATCATGTTTACAAATTCTAATGCATCTTTACCTTTAATTT
The DNA here is from genome assembly GCA_902570785.1 of uncultured Pelagibacteraceae bacterium. Classification (GTDB taxonomy): domain Bacteria; phylum Pseudomonadota; class Alphaproteobacteria; order Pelagibacterales; family Pelagibacteraceae; genus Anoxypelagibacter. The sequence continues at coordinate 63,262 of CACFZK010000002.1, forward strand.
CAATTTTACCAAGTGTACTTCCATCCAAAATTCCAGCTGACTCTCTCACTTGTTTCGACTCCCTTTGTACAGCTTCATTCATGGTTTCATTTTCAAATTTTTTGTAATACCAGGGTCTTTTCCACTGACCCACATCCTCAAAAACTGCATTATGTTTTAAATGCCAAGGGTGAATTGGAGTTTTTCTTTCAGGGTCATAAAACTCATAAGTGCTTCTTCCCGCGATTGCTGAAAAACTTACAGGGTTATATGGCGGTCTATAAGTTGTTGTTCCAACTTCGGAAACACTTTTCTTTAATAATTTTGAAACTATACCTAATGCATTTATGCTACTAATTTTTCCTTGGTCAGTTCCCATGCTGTTTGTAGTAAAACGTTTTAAGTGCTCAATACGATCAAAACCTTCCTTAATCGCTTGCGTTAAATCTTTTGTTGTCACATCATTTTGCAAATCAATAAAAGATTTAGACCACAATGATTTTTTGTTGTTTTTCGTTTCCCATATTTCTTTAATGTTAAATTCCTCAGAGCCATTGACCTCTATTTTGAGATCAAGGTCATTTGCACCATCAATAAAATTTAGCTTTTGACTAACTTCATCAATAATTTTTTTAAAAATAAAATTTCCACTCACTGAGCCTAACGTAATTGTCTTTTGAAAAGATTTTTCTGGCTTGAAGGTTAAGATTTTTTCGTCCCATTTTACCAATCCTTTTGATTGTGTAAAAAGATGTATATCAGGATTGATACCACCAGAAACACATAGCATTGAAGCTTTGATTTTTATTATTTTATTTTTTTTGGTTCTTAAACTAATCTTTTTAATTTCATTATTTCCATCACAGCCTTCAACTTCTGATTTTGGGTAGAAAGGAATATTATGAGCTTCTAATAAATCTAATGTCTCTCTTTCAATTTTCTTTACATCTCTTACATCTACGTATGCCTTAGGCATACAATTACGATCTATTAATAATTTTAATAAACTAAACGTTGAGGAATTATTTGTGAAAATAACAGGATTATTATCAGGAACAACACCGTATCTCTGAACATATTTTTCAAAAGATGCAGCGAGCATTACACCAGGCAAATCATTATTTCTAAAAGATAAAAATCTTTCGATATGCCCATTCGCTAAAATAGTATTTTCAGTTCTAATTTTATGAAGAATTAACTCAGGTTTTTTATTATCAGGCTCAATCCCAACTAACCTGTCTTCAATTGCAGTAAGATGATTACTGTAATTATAAGTGGTCACTGTTGTATTTTTTAAAATTTTTATATTGGCTGAATTTTTTAATAGTCTTTCTGTTTTTTCTAGCCATTCAAGAGCTTCTTGATCATTAATTGATTTAACTTTGTTTGAATTTTTTAATATGCCTCCAAGCTCATTTTCTCTTTCAATAAGTAATACATCTTTATTTGTTCCTGCTAATTTTTTTGCCGCGAGTAAACCAGATAAACCGCCGCCAACTATCAAAATATCTACATTATGATGAAGGTGTGTGCTTTTTGATTTAAATTCACGTGGAGGTTTGCCCAAACCAGCTGTTCTTCTTATCAATGGTTCATAAAGATTTTTCCAAAAACCTTTCGGTCCCATGAATGTTTTATAATAAAAACCTGCTGAAAATATTGGAGATAAAAGATTATTAACAGAACCAAAGTCTCTTTTGAGCGACGGCCAACGGTTTTGGCTTTTAACGACCATTCCCTCATAAATTTTTTTTACTGTAGCTCTTACATTTGGCTCATTATGTTCATTTATTATCTGTACCAAAGCGTTTGGCTCTTCTATTCCACAGGTATAAATTCCTCTTGGCCTATGATATTTAAAGCTTCTTCCAACAAGTTTTACATTATTTCGTAATAAAGCAGAGGCAATTGTATCTCCCTTGTTCCCACCATATTTCTTTCCATCAAATTTAAAATAAATTTTATTATCAGTCATATTTACTAATTAAGTATTTTCTTTTTTGCCTTTTCATATTCATATCCAGTGATTACGCCATCTTTATAAAGTTCCAAAAGCTTTTCTAATTCATTAGAAACTTCATCACTTATAACTGTATCAGTTTCTATTTTATTAGATTTTTCTGCGTTTATATTTGTAGAGAATAAAGAGAAAAAAAATGTAATTAAAAAAAAGTATTTTAATTTTTTTCATGGTTTTTTCACCGCAAAATTTCCAGATCCAACATCTGGTTCTCCCGATGGTGATTTAAGTCTATTTTGAAATTTTTTAATTGGAGGTGGTGTTTCTCCAATTTTATAACTTAATAATATTTCATCAGTCGATGTGTTTCTAACTGCATTAAACCATTTTTTACATCCGTGTGAGTGAACCCAACGTTCATAATAAATTCCTTTTGGATTCGATCTTATAAAAACATATTCAGCCCATCCTCTGTCAGTTTCAAGTTCTGGATTTTTTGGTCTTGTGACGTGTGCTTCGCCACCATTTGTAAATTCTGATTGATCTCTTTCTCCACAGTATGGACATTTAATTAGAAGCATTTTTAATGTGCTACAGCCGCAGCCCCATGTTCATCAACCAATCTTCCACTCACAAACCGTTCCAAACTGAAAGGCGCATTTATTGAATGAGCTTTATCTTTTGCTATTGTATGCGCAAATAGATTTGCACTTCCAGGTGTCGCTTTAAATCCACCAGTTCCCCATCCACAATTAAAATACAATCCTTCAATTTCACATTTACTGATTATTGGACTAGCATCTGGACAAATATCAACGATCCCACCCCATTGACGTAACATTTTCATTTTTCCAAAAATTGGATAGAGCTCAATGATTGATCTAATTGTATCTTCAATAATATTATAACCACCTCTTTGTGTGAATGAATTGTAACCATCAGTACCTGCACCGATAACTAATTCACCTTTGTCAGATTGACTCACATAAGCATGAACTGCGTTAGACATCACTACTGTGTTTATAACCGGTTTAATAGGTTCAGAAACTAATGCTTGAAGAGGTTTACTTTGAAGTGGTAAACGCACACCTGCTGTTTCAGCCAAAACACCTGTGTGACCAGACGCAACTACCCCAACTCTTTTTGCTCTTATAATTCCTTTAGTAGTTTCTACACCGTGAACCTTTCCATTTTTTGTTCTAATTTTTTTTACTTCACAATTTTGAATTACATCTACACCCAACTCATCAGCTCTCATTGCGTATCCCCATGCAACCGCATCATGACGAGCAACACCACCTCTAGGCTGAAAAGAAGCTCCAAGAACTGGATACCTACAATTATTAATATTCATTATTGGTACAAGTTTTTTAATTTCTTTAGGGTCTGCCCAGTGAGAGTCAATTCCGTTTAGTTGATTTGCACTCACTCTTCTTTTTATTTCTTTTATATCATGTTCGTTATGGGCCAGGTTTAATACTCCTCTTTGACTGAACATCACATTATAATTTAATTCTGTTGATAAATTTTCCCACAATTTTAAAGAATGGTCGTAAAGATGCGCACTTTCATCCCACAGATAATTTGATCTAATAATTGTTGTATTACGACCAGTATTACCACCTCCAAGCCAACCTTTTTCTATAACTGCGATATTTTTTAATCCATGTTCTTTTGCTAAATAATAGGCTGTTCCTAACCCATGGCCACCTCCACCAACAATTATAATGTCGTAGAATTTTCTTGGTTCAGGACTACGCCACATTTTTTTCCAATTTTCATTATTTGAAAAGGAGTTCTTGATTATATTAAAGATGGAATATTTTTTTTTCACAACAGAAAATTAACAAAAAAAACTGAATTCATCCACTATATTTAAGTTGAAGATCCTAAAGGAATAGGTTGAGAAACCACAGTTGTAAGCCAACAATTTTGTAATGGGCCACTTTCTAAAAATTTTTCAACCTGCCACCTGAATTGAAAAAATTTTTTGTTTTGATCTAAAATAACGACTTTAAAAACAGCTTTATTCTCATCTTTATAAACTTCAGAAATTTCATGACTTATGTGATTTAAAAGCATATTATAATTTTCACCTTTTATCATCTGCTTGAATCTATCCAATGGTCCAGTAAATATTTGATTAACAGGGTGGGCAAATTCCCAAGTTTGTTCAATCCCTACATCTTTGTATGGTGTATCATTTTTTTTTAGGCTTTGGAGTTGAATTTTTATTACTTCAGCTGGTACGATTTTGCTTTTTGGTTTTACTATTTCAGATTTTGCTATGCAAATATTTAGAAAGAAGATTATTAGTGTTAATTTAATAACATTACGCATTATTGATTTTTAAAGAAAAGTATTAATACGTCAAGTGGGCTACTTGACGTATTAACAAATTTTTTATTATGCAGCTAATGCTTGTTTAATGTCAGCAATAATATCGTCCGGATGTTCTATTCCAATTGAAAGTCTAACATATCCAGGCGTGACACCAGCTTCAGCTAGTTGTTTCTCATTTAGCTGACTGTGGGTTGTAGATGCTGGGTGTATGGCTAAACTTCTTGCATCACCAATGTTGGCAACGTGGTAAAGAAGTTTTAAATTATCAATAAATTTAGCTCCAGCTTCTAAACTACCCAGATCCATACCAACTAAAGATCCATAACCACCTTTCATGTATCTTTTGGCTCTATCTCTAATTTCTCCCTGATGATTTGTTGGATAAATCACATTCTTAACTTTTTTCTCCGACTCTAGAAATTTAACAACTTTTTCTGCGTTTGCGCAGTGCTGTTTCATTCTTAGTGCTACGGTTTCTAAGCCTTGAATAATTTGGAATGCATTGAAAGGAGATAGTGGAGCACCAAGGTCTCTTAAAAGAACAACTCGTGCTCTTACTGCAAAAGCTACATTAGCTCCTGTCATTTTTGGAACATCTCTTCCCCAAATAGCACCATTGTAACTTGGATCGGGTGTGTTGAACAAAGGTTGTCTCTTGGCATTTTTTACCCAGTCAAATGTTCCTCCGTCAACAATTATTCCACCAATGGAAGTACCATGTCCTCCAATATATTTTGTAAGTGAGTGCATAACTATAGTTGCGCCATGTTCAAGCGGCTTACAAATTACTGGTGCAGCAGTGTTATCTATAATTAAAGGTATCCCATGTTTTTTTCCAATATCAGCAACTTCTTTAATTGGAAACACTCTTAAGTATGGATTAGGACAAGACTCACCGTAATATGCTCTTGTCTTTTCATCAGTAAGCTTCTCAAAGTTTTTTGGATCCTTTGGATCAGCAAATCTAACTTCGATACCCTGCATACTTAAAGTATTTTTAAACAAATTAACAGTTCCTCCATATAAATCAGTAGACGAAACAATATTATCACCTGCTTGACATACATTCTGTACACAGAAAGCAGAAGCTGCTTGTCCAGAACCAACTGCAACTGCAGCTAGTCCACCCTCAAGTGCTGCAACTCTTTTCTCAAGTATATCGCAAGTAGGATTATTAATTCTCGTATAAATATTTCCAGCCTCTTTAAGTCCAAATAAATTTGCCGCTGTTTTAGCATCTTTAAATTGGTAGGATGTTGTTTGATAAATAGGAACAGCTACCGCAGTTGTAGCAGGATCACTTCTATATTCACCACCATGAAGACCTATTGTTTCTGGATTTTTTATTTTTTCACTCATTTTTTTTTCTCCTTTTTTAGTACTTCGACGAAAGTCAGGCGTACAATACAGTTCAAATGCCCGGCTTTAATTTACTAACTTGTAAAAAAAAACCACCGACTAAAGCGGTGGTCTCGAAAGATTATCGCTTTAGCGGATTTTATAAAGCGCTCGCAATTTGTATTAAATCAGCGCTAAAGATCAAATTATATTAGATTTAACCTAAAGAAGTCAATAACAATTTGGTCCATTTTAAGTTTAAAAAAATGATATAAAATAAGAAATAATTATGAAAAATAATTGGAATAGTAACTTAACACCTGAACAAAATTACATACTAAAAAACGAAGGTACAGAACCGCCGGGCTCTAGCCATTTAAATCAAGAAAAAAGAAAAGGAGATTATCATTGCGCAGGCTGTGGTACCAAATTATTTAGCTCAGAAATGAAATATGAAAGTGGTTCAGGATGGCCATCTTTTTTTTCATCTTTACCAGAAGTTTTCGAAACTAAAACTGATACACATATTGGTTACGAAAGAACGGAGTATCACTGCAAAAAATGCGGCGGTCATCACGGTCATATTTTTGAAGATGGTCCAAAACCTACCGGAAAAAGGTTTTGTAACAATGGATTGTGCCTAATATTTAAACCTAAAACCTAATCTTCAAGCATGTCATCATCACAATCAAAGTCACTAAAAATTGCAAAAAAATTCCCATTTTTAAAATCTATTTATTTTTTTTACAATATTTATATAAGAAATTTTAAATACCTTTTTGGTGGTTCGCAATTTGATGAAGAAAAGAATATTTTAAATTTATTTGAAAGCAATTACAGAGGTACTTATGTTGATTTGGGATGTTTTCATCCAACAAAATATAGCAACACAAGAAAAATGTACAGTTTAGGATGGAATGGTTTGAATATAGATTTAAATCCGATCACAATTGAACTATTTAATTTCAAAAGACCCAAAGATATTAATATTTGTGCTGCTTTATCAAACAAAATTAAAAGAGCAAATTTATATTATCATCATGATTTAAGCTCACAAAATACATTAAGTGATAATCACGTTTCATGGATGAAAAAGAATTTTGGTCTAAATAAGCTTAAAACAAAAACTATTAAAACAAATAGATTAGATAAAATATTAAAAAAATTTGATATAAAGCATATTGATTTTTTAAATATTGATATTGAAGGTTTAGAATTAGAAGTGATGTCCACAATTAACTTAAATAAATTAAATATAAAAGTTATCTGTATCGAACTACTTGCCTACAACCAAATTCAAAGAAAAAGAAAAAAGAAAATATTAAATTTTTTAAAGAAAAATAAATTTAAAGTTGTTGAACGATTAAGAGAAAATTATATTTTAACAAAATAATTAACTAAATTTTTTATCAAGATAATTAAACCATTTCTCAAAATGTGGCTGGTAATAAAAATCGAATGCATCCTGACCAATAGGTTGTACCACTGGAAAGTTAGGTTCGGCCTCAAGAATTCTTGGAACTTTCATTGCTTCAGCCATAGGATAAGCAACTGATTGATTTCCAATAAAAAATTTCGATGACTTAATAACTCTAGCCATATCTAAATAATCTTTACATTCATAAATTTCTAGATTCTTTACATCTTTTTTTAAATCCAAATACTCATCATTTGTTCCAATAAAAATTAAATTTTTATAATCACTTAAAAATTTGTAATTTATGAACTGGTTCCTGTGTCTAAAAGTTCTATGTACGACTATCCTATTTTTTATTTTTTCGTGTGGCTCAACATCCATATAGGGATCTTTCAAGTCTACTTGTACCCCCGAAATATGAAAATACCATCTTGGAGAGTTAAAGTGTATGTTTACAGGTAATTCTCTAAAAATATCAAAATTTATATCTATTTCTTCTCCATTGTATTTTTCACATTTATGAATAAATTTCTGCGCTTTCATTAAAGGCAGAAAAAGTTTTAGCATTCTTTCGTCAATAAAAACTCCTTTGGCTGGATGCTTAAAGTAATTTACATTTAGTTTCTTATTTGCCTGAATATAAAAATGACACTCATGACTTTTTGATAATTCCTTTATAACCGGAAGGGCATAAATAAGATCGCCTAGATGGCCAGAATGTAGGAAAGTGATTTTTTTATTATCTTTAATTTTTCTTTCAATTCCGTATAAATAATCTTTAAATTTTTCCTCAAATATTTTGATACTTTTTTCTACCAATTTATTTGATTTATAATCTTTATATTTTACAGTATCGAAAAATTTATTTTTTTAAATTAAAATCCATTTATTCAATAATTAACATACCAATTAATTTTTACTAGTACCTACTTTAAAGTCTAAAATTACATAAATTAATTTATCTATGAATCTAAAATGATTAATGTATAAATCAATTAAAAGTAAAAAAATGGGATTAACATTTGAATTAAATAAAGCTTTAAAAGTAAAAGAGATTAAAAAATCCAAACATCACTTTCCATTAAAAGACTCCACTTTTAGAAGCAAAGACTTGATAGAGGGTATAAAGGTCATTTTAAGCAGAAATGTGACAATGTCCAAAGTTACAAAAAAATTTGAAAAAATATTTTCACAAAAAATGAAAATGCCCTTTTCTTTAATGGTAAACTCAGGTTCGTCAGCAAATTTATTGGCCTTTCAATGTTTGATAAATCCTTATAGAAAAAAAAGATTAAAAAAAGGAGACCATGTATTAGTTCCTTCAATATGTTGGCCAACTTCCTTTTGGCCAATTATTCAAAGTGGTTTAAAACCAGTTTTTGTTGATGTTGATAAATATACTTTCAATATCGACCTTAAAGATTTAGAAAAAAAAATTACTAAAAAAACTAAGGCTTTAATGCTTATCCACGTACTTGGCAATTCGACCAATATGGAAAAATTAAACAAAATATTGAAAAAAAATAAAATTATTCTAGTAGAAGATACTTGCGAAAGTATTGGGGCTAAATATAAAAATAAATTTTTAGGAACGTTTGGTGATTTTTCAACTTTTTCTTTTTATTTTTCTCATCAAATATCCTCAGTTGAGGGCGGCATGATATGTTGCAAAACTAAAGAGGATGAGGATATTATAAAAGCTCTTAGATCTCATGGTTGGTCAAAGGACTTATCAAATCAGAGAAAACTAGAAAAAAAATTTAAAGATATTAATAAAAGCTTTTTTTTCGTAAATTCAGGCTACAATTTAAGACCAACTGACATACAGGCTGCTATAGGATTAAGTCAATTTAAGTCTTTAAATAATTTTATAAAAGTAAGAAAAATCAATAAAAATAAAATTATTAATAAAATTATCACAGATAAAAGATGGAATAATCAAGTTAGATTTTTAGAGAAAACTAAAAATGTAGATCCCTCATGGTTTGGTCTCACCATGCTAATGGACAAAAAATTTAAAAAAAAGAGAAAGTCAATTTTAATAAAGCTTGATAAAATGGGCATTGAAAATAGACCTATTATAAGCGGTAATTTTTTAAAACAACCTGCTGTTAAAAAATATAAATTTGCACAAAAAAGCAGTGATTTTCCAAATGCTAATTACGTTCATGAATTTGGTTTTTTTGTTGGCTTAAAGAATAAAATTATGTCACCAAACGAAACATCAAAATTTGTAAATATTTTCTTCAAATCTTTTCAGTAGAAATTAAAAAATAACATAATAAACAATAAAAAATACAAGCGCATACTCTAAAATAGTTTTTGTTTTTTTTAATTTGTTCTCGCCAAATTTTTTTTCTAAATATCTACCTGATAAATAAAACATAGTGTGCACAAAGACTATTGCTATAACAATCCCAATCAAAGTAGATTTAATTGTAAAATTTTTATAACCAAAATAACAAGCTAAAATAAAAGTTATCCAAGAGACTTTTGAAATAAATAATTTAAATAAAAGAGCAGTTTTATTGCTAAAAATAGACTGTGTTCTAATAAATGAGTAGGACCAAATAAGTCCTAGCAGAAAGCTAAAATATTTTATAATCATTATATTAATAGTATCATTTTATTATGTTAATTAAATCTTTCTTAGCTTTTGGTGCAGGTTTTATTAGTTTCTTATCTCCGTGTGTTTTGCCTTTAATACCTGGTTACATTTCTTATATTTCTGGAGAAAGTCTTGGCGATATAGTCGAAAAACAAAAAAAAATTATTTTAAAAACAGTTTTATTTTCTCTGGGGTTCTCACTCGTATTTATTAGTTTTGGTGCTACGGCATCTTTAATCGGAAATATATTGTTAGAAAACTCTAATACTCTAAGAATAATTGCAGGAATTATAATAATAATTTTTTCTCTTCAATTGATTGGCATTTTAAACCTAAATTTTTTAAACCAAGAAAAAAGATTTCAGACAAAAAACTATTCAAATAATTTATTTTTTCCAGTTCTTGTAGGCGCAGCTTTCGGTTTTGGTTGGACACCATGTATTGGACCAGTTCTTGGATCAATACTAACCCTTGCTGCTGTTGAAAGTAATATTGGAAAAGGAATTTTATTATTAAGCTTTTATTCTTTAGGTTTAGCAATACCTTTTATCTTATCTGGTTATGGTATATCCAAATTTCTTGCATTTTCTAAAAATTTTAGAAAAAATATTAAAATTGTTTCTGTTATTGGAGGAGTAATTTTATTAATTACTGGAATATTAATTCTTACAAATAAGTTGCAGACTTTGGGTTATTTTATATTGGAGGCTATACCGATACTTGGAAATTTAGGCTAATAATTTATCTAACTCACCACTTTTGTTAGCTGCTTGTAATTCGTCATTTCCGCCTACATGATGATCACCTATAAAAATTTGAGGTACTGACGTTCTTCCACCACTTTTTTTTAACATTTCTGCTCTTTTACTTTCATCTTCCCAGACATTTATTTCTTGGTAAGGAATTTTTTTTGAATCAAGTAATGCTCTTGCATAAACGCAATATGGGCAAGGATTTCCAGTATACATCACAACTTTTTTCATAATTAATATATATCACTTATTCTAACTTTTTCTCTCATTTTCTTTCTTTCAAGTTTAAATTTTTTCCTATGTTTAATACTCGTCTTGTGAACTCTTTTCCTCCACAACCTAAATGAACTAGGTTTCAAGTTTCTTCTCATTATTTTTATTACTTGAGATTCATTTTTTCCTGTTTTCTTTTCTATTTCCTCAAATGTAATACGGTCTGCCCAACCTGCCCAAATTATCCAATCTTCATTATACTTTTTAGGTTCTGGGTTTTTTACTCTTGTTTCTGGAATTAAGCTTCTTTTCTTCATGAAAAAATATATAGTATTTTTAATGTTTCCTGAAAATTATATTCTTTATCTACAATTAATATTATTTTATTTTATTACACCTGGACCTCCCAGAGTAATTATTGTCACAAATACGATAAATTATGGCTTGAAAAAATCTGTTTGGACAGCTCTCGGCGATATATCAGCTAATTTTGTTCAAGCATCCTTAACCACTTTTGTAATTGGCAGTTTGTTAATAGACAATCCAGACATATATGTATTTTTCAAGTGGGCAGGTATTTCTTATATATTATATCTTGCCTACGAGACATATGCTTTAAAAATTAAGCAAGCAAACAAAAAAAACAAAACTATTAAAAGTAACTTTGCCATGTATAGGGATGGTTTTTTAGTCGCCGGTCTAAGCCCTAAAGCATTAGTATTTTTTGGAACGATATTTATTACATTCATTAATTTTGAGGGAAATGTAGTCTCTCAGTTTTTAATTTTAATTTTTACTTGGATGTCTTTAGATTTTTTAAGTTTAATGACGTACGGACTTGCCGCCCGAAAAATTGCGGTATGGTTAAAAGGCAATCCAAGATTACTAAATACAATCTCCGCGTGTGTATTAATAATCATAGCGATATTTGTTGCATTCAGAACTTAATTTTTTCATTTTAACCTGTTGTCTAAAAAGTCAAAAGTTGCTTTAATAAATCATAATTAATTAATTAATAAGGAGAAAAAATGAATAAAATAGCAAAACTATTTATTACATTAATCTCAGCTTTAACTTTAACACTATCAAGTGTCACTTCTTCTTTTGCAAAAGTTGAAGGGGATATGATCGTGTTAGGTTCTGCGATATCTCTTACAGGAAAATATTCTTCTAACGGTGTTCACACTCAAAACGGTTACAACATGGCTGTTGACCGAATAAATAAAATGGGTGGCGTAAAAGTTGGGGGAAAAAGTTATAAATTTGAGATCATCTATTACGACGATGAGTCAAATCCTAAAAGAGCTGCACAGTTAGCTGAAAGATTAATTAAGCAAGATGGCGTTCATTATATGCTTGGACCATATAGTTCAGGTTTAACGAAGGCTATTGCACCAGTAACCGAGAAATATAAAATTCCTATGGTTGAAGCAAATGGTGCATCAAGATCTTTATTTACAAAAGGATATAAATATTTGTTCGCAGTGTTATCACCTGCTAACCAATACCTTGAAGTAGCGATCGATCTTGCAGTCGAAAAAAATGGTGGCAAACCAGTAAAAATTGCACAAGCATTTGAACAAGATGCTTTCTCACAAGACGTGAGACTTGGTATCTTGGATGCAGCAAAAAGAACTGGATCTAAAATCATTATCGACGACAAATTACCAAAAGAGCTAAACGATATGGCTGCTACATTGGCTAAAGTTAAAGCAACTAAGCCTGATGTACTTGTTGTATCTGGACATACTAAAGGTGCATTAACTGCAATTAGACAAATTGCTGAAATGAAAGTTGATGTTCCTATGTTAGCTATGACACACTGTGATGCTGCAAAACTTTCTAAACAACATGGAAAGAAATCAGAATACGCATTGTGTGCTTCTCAATGGCATAAAAACTTAAGCTACAAAGATAAATTCTTTGGTGGTGGCAAGAAGTATGACAAAGACTTTAAAAAAGAATTTGGTTATGCTCCGCCTTACCAATCAGCTGAGTCATCTGCCGCTTTACTAGTGTTTAAAGATGCGTTCGAAAGAGCAAATTCTTTTGACAGAGATAAAGTAAGAGACGCTCTAAAAGCTACAGATATGCAAACTTTCTATGGAAACATTAAATTTGGTCCTGGCGGTCAAAACGTTGCTAAACCAATGATCTTGTTCCAAGTAAGATGTAAAGGTGATACGTGTGAGAATAAAGTTGTTGCTCCAACAAAATGGGCTTCAGACAAATTCTTTCACCCAATTCCACCTTGGTCTGAAAGAAGTTAATATCTAATTAATATTATTAAATGCCCCCTAACATTTAGGGGGCATTTTTTTTAAAGATAAGTTTTTTATGGATTTTTTAATTTTTCAAGTTCCAATGTTAATGGTCCAAGCTTCTTTGGACGGAATTCTATTGGGAATTTTATTCGCATTAATCGCCTACGGTATGGCACTTCAATGGGGGGTCATGAATATAATAAATATTGCACAAGGTGATTTAGTAATTTTGGGTGGATACATCGCTTATACTATGTATCTCGCCGGAATTCATCCAGCTTGGGGAGTTATTGTTTCTCCAATTATAATGTATTTTGTTGGCTGGGCGCTTTATAAATTAGTAATTAACAAAGTTGTAGACCGAGACTTATTTATTTCAATTTTAGCAACTTTCGGTATCGCAATTGTATTTCAACAACTAATGAATTTTATTTTTGGTGCAGACGTAGTCGTTGCACAGTCTGAATATGGAACAACAATGTTATTTGATAATTCAGTTACTCTACCAAATTCAAAAATATTCTCTGCTTTTATAAGCCTTTTATATGCAGTAGCTTTGGTTATTTACATGAAAAAATCTAGACTAGGACGAGCTATAAGAGCTACAGCGCAAAATGCCAGAGCTGCAAAAATTCTTGGTGTAGATACTGAAAAAGTTTATGCTGCAACTTTTGGAATTAATGCTGCGTTGTGTGGTATTGCAGGGGCTCTTATTTCAATCACTCTTACTCTTCATCCATATGTAGGACTTCCTTATACAGTTAGATCCTTCATGATAGTTATTGTAGCAGGTCTTGGAAATTTACCGGCGGTAGCAATTTCAGGAATGGGATTAGGATTATTCGAAGAGTTTGCAGATTATATTTTAGGAACAGAATTTAGAATTGGTGCAGTATTTATGCTGCTAGTTTTCATACTAGTTTACAGAAGATTCAAACTTTCAAAGAAAAGAGAGTATTTAAAATGAGAAAAATTATTTTATTTTTAACTTTGCTGATGGTTTCAAATGCGTTTGCTGATGAAAAACCAGGCAGATTTTTTAAAGATCAGCCAGATGTAACAAAAGATCCTCAAGTTCATTTCATATACTTGTTAAATAAAGATAGCAAAGACAGGGAGTGGGATATTAATGGTAAAATGGAAGCCGAACTTATGGAAATTAATGAAAAATTTTTTGAAATGACAAAGGGAAAACAAAAATTTAGATATGATACGAGAAAAGATGGAAAACTAGATATCTCTTTTGTTCGTTTTGATAAAGAATATAGAGGTAATTATGGAATGAATTATCCAGATGCTTTTCTTTCTAAAAATGGATTTAATGATCCAAATAAACTTTATTTTACATGGGCTGATGTTGGTCATCAAGATGGTGGCCAAGGATCCGTTCATCATGGATACATATTTTTAAAAAGTAAATATATTGGTGTAAAAGCAAAAAGAAGTATTATGACACTGCACGAATTAGCTCACGTGGCTGGTTTTGCCTGGCAGTGTAACAAAGGAAATTACGGAGGTAGTCATATTAGAAATACAATCGTTGGAGGACCTGAGAGTGGTGATAAGTACAAATTAGGTAGCATATATGATCACGGAGATCCTACCTGCCCAGATATGAAAGACTTGGTTTTTTTAACACCAACTTCAGATACACCTTTTAATCCAGTGGAATTAAAATGTGCTATGGCTGCAGAAGTTGGAAGAGGTATTGCGCCTAACCCTGATTATAAATGGAGAGATAGATATTCTCATAAAAAATTACAAAAAGTATCTAAGAAAAGAACTTGGTGCACTTATAACCATTATAAAAACTTCAAAGAAGGTCATCATTAAAAATGAAACAAAAAGATTTAATTTTATATTCTGGTCTAATTATCCTAGGTTTAGCTGCGCCCTATTTATTTTCTGCTTTTAAAGTTCAGCTTACATATCTATGTGTCTTGATCGTTCTGGCGATGACTTGGAATTTACAGGGTGGAGAAATGGGCTACAATAGTTTTGGAAATATCCTTTTCTACGGTCTTGGAATGTATCTAACTGCATCAGTTCAAGTAGGTATGTTTTTTCCATTAGCAGAATGGACAGAGAGCGGTGGAGAAAAAACATTCGTGCATACAACAGCACAATATTTTCAAGGAATAGGTGTTGGTTTATTAGTTGCAGCTATTGTCCCAGCATTAGTCGCTGGCGCCATAGGTTATGCTATTTTAGGTTTAAGAGGTCATTACTTTGCTATTTGTACTTTAGGTTTAGGGATTGCTGCAGGTGAAATTGCTGGAGGGATAGAAATTATTGGAGCTGGGCAAGGTTTTACTACACCACCTTTTCCTGCAGAAATAGTTGATCCTGAAGCAAGAGGAAAATTTTTCTACTTTACAAGTTTTATTGTATTAGTTTTAGCATTTATTTTTGTAAAATATATTTATGGTTCTAGATTTAGATTAATTTTAAATGCGATAAGAGATAACGAAGATAAAGCAGAAGCAATGGGTATTCAGACAATGAAGTATAAAATTGTTGGTTGGATGGTATCTGCATTTTTCTGTGGTCTAGCTGGTGGAATTATGGGTGGATTAATTGGATATATAGACTCAACGGATGTTGCATTTGATGGAAGAGAGATGGGAGTATTCATGGTTCTTATGGCAATACTTGGTGGAAAAGGAACTTTATGGGGACCAATTATTGGTGCAACTTTATTCCATTTCTTCAAAGAAGGTCTTTGGACTTTTATATTAGGTTGGCAATATGTTGCCTTAGGAGTTTTGATAGTTGTAATCGTAATTTATTTCCCAGAAGGATTAATGGGTTGGTTAAGAGAAAAATATCCTGAAAGATTTGGAGAGGTTATAGATGAAAAAGATCGTAAATCACAGGTGGAATTAAAATGAGTCTTTTAGAAGTAAAAAATGTAAGCAAATCTTTTGGAGGGGTGAAAGCTAATGTAGATATCTCTGTTACCGTGAAGGAAGGATCAATAGTTGGCTTAATTGGACCAAATGGTTCTGGCAAAACAACGTTATTTAATTCAATCGTTGGAACTCATCCAATTGATCAAGGGTCTATTGTTTTTAATAATACCGAAGTTTCAGAAATGCCAGTTCCTGCTGTAGCTAAACTGGGATTATTAAGAACATTTCAACAAACAAGAATTTATTCTAAACTTAATTGCGTAGAAAATATGTTAATTAGCCATAAGGCTAGTGACTCAGGTTTTATATTTGCAAAAATACCTGCTGAACTTACTGAAAAAGCGGAAAATCTTTTAAACTTTGTAGGTCTCTATCAAAAAAGAAATTTAAGGGCAGGAGATTTATCATTTGGTCAGCAAAAACTTTTAGAATTAGCAATGGCATTAATGAATGAGCCAAAAATGCTATTATTAGATGAACCTACAGCTGGAATTAATCCAACGTTAATTAATGGAATAATAGATAGATTAATAAAAATTAATAAAGACTACGGAATTACTCTCTTAGTAATAGAGCATAATATGAAAGTTATAATGAGTTTAGCTCAAAGTATTTTTTGCTTGGCTCATGGTAAACTTTTGGCGGAAGGTTCTCCTCAACAAATAAAAAGCGATAAGCGAGTTGTAGATGCTTATTTAGGAGCGCAATAATGGCAAATCAATATGAAGTTTTAGGAAAAGCTCCAGAGGTTAAAGATTTACAAAAACTTTCAGGATCAAACTTACATTTACAAATTAAAAATTTATCTGCTGGTTATGGAAAAATGGAGATACTTCATAATTTCAATTTACTTGTAGATAAAGCCCAGTCTTTATGTCTAATCGGGCCGAATGGTGCTGGTAAGTCTACAATACTTCACTCTATTTATGGTTTTACGAATATTTTTTCTGGTCAAATAGAAATAGATGGAAAAGAAATCACAAATCTTACTCCTGCTGAGAAATTAAAAAGTGTAGGTATAGCCTACATTCTTCAAGATAATTCCGTATTTCCAGATATGACAGTGGAAGAAAACTTATTAATGGGAGGATACATTAAAGATAAAACAGAGGAATCTTACCAAGAAGCACAGAAAGTTTTACAAAAATATGAAAGATTAAATAAAAGAAAAAATCAACCGGCAAAAGTTTTATCAGGCGGTGAAAGAAGACTTCTTGAGATTTCAAGAGCTTTAGTAATGCGCCCTTCAATACTTTTAGTAGATGAACCTTCGATAGGCCTAGAGCCAAGATACATAGAAATGGTTTTTGAAATTTTAGATGATCTTCAAAAAAATGAGAAGAAAACCATCATCATGGTTGAGCAAAATGCAAAAAAAGGTCTTGAATTTGCAGATATTGGTTATGTTTTAGTTTCTGGCCAAACAGCTATTGTTGGTGAAGGGAATGATTTATTAAAAAATCCTGACGTAGGAAGATTATTCCTCGGCGGTTAATGAGAAAATCAGGATATTTCTTAAAAGGTTTATACTCAGTTCGATCGGTTGATAGCCCGGCAATTGCTTTAGGGTGTAGTTTTCTAGCAATAGGAGCTCTTTTAAAAAATATTGGTTTTAATTTCCAACAAAGTTTCTTTTCTACATTCTTTACTTATGCATTACCTGGACAATTAGTAATGGCCGAGTCTTTTTTAGTTGGCGCATCGCTTGTTAATATTTTTATTGGTGTTTGGTTAGTAAATGCTCGTTTATTTCCAATGGCGGTTTCGATGTTTCCATTATTAAAAAGTAAAAAGCAACCAAAGTGGAAATATTATGTTTCGTGTCATTTTTTAGCTGTTTCTTCCTGGTTGATAATGAAAAAAGATTATAGAAAAATCAATTTGGATAATCGAATAGATTTTTGGATGGGCATCGGAACTGCAACTTGGTCAATTGCAATTTTTTCCACTATTTTAGGATACTTGGTTTCTGACTATTTAAGTAAAGATATGATGATTGGTCTTGCTATTGTAAATCCTATTTATTTTTTTTGCATGTTGCTTGGCACAATGAAAAATATCGCTATAGGAACTTCTGTTATTTTAGGAACTATTCTTGGACCTCTTTTTTATTTGGTATCACCAGAATGGTGTATTTTGTACGGAGGCGTAGTTGCTGGCTTAATTGCATTTTTTGCAGGAGAAATAAATGACTGATTTATCATCTAACATTATTTTGGTTATAGCGGTGACGTCTATTGCTACTTATTTATCTAGATCTTTAGGAGTTTTGTTTTCAGAAAGAATTGATGAGAATTCTAAGATCTTCAGATTGTTTGATTGTATAGCTTACTCAACACTAGCAGCCTTGATTTCTAAAGTGGTAGTTTTTCCCGCAGGAGACTTAGGAGATGCCAGCAATTTATTAAGATTTATTGTAGTTTTTGTGTGTGTAGTCGTATTTTTTATCACTAAAAGAAACCTTGTCTACCCCACAGTGCTATCTGCTATACTTTTAACTGTTTTAATTAAATTAGTATGAAAAAAATATTATTAGTTACAATTTTTTCTATTTTGCTTACACCTCTTTATGCTGGACCTAACGATAAAGTAACAAAAAGTGGTTTTATCTCAAAAAAAAATATTCATCCTGTAAAAAATGATTTCAACATTGATGATCCCAAAAATAAAATAATTGTTATTTACAATCACGGTCAAAATAAAAATGATTTTGTCTCAGGTTGTTCGTGGGTATCTATGCTAAGGAATCATGCTTCCCTAATAGATCAAGAAGTTAATGGAAAAAAAATAATGGTTTACAATCTTTGCAGCGATCACCTTAGGGGGGATATGTCACAAGAAAAAAATTGGTGGAACTTAAAACCAAAACCACAAGTTTATAAAGGCAAACATATGTTAGATAAAAGGGTAGAATTAAATTTAGAGCTAATAGAAAAATTTGTAAAAGCAGGTGTTCCAAGGAAACAGGTTTTTATTACAGGACATTCTTGCGGGGGTTTAACCACTTTGTTGTTTATGACTAGACATCCAGACAAAGTAGGCGGTGGCATATCTTATATGCAAGCATGCTTTGGAAAATTATCTAATAATTACAAAGTAAAAAAATTAGGTGTTGATAAAGCTATGGAGAAATTTAGAAAAAAAAATCCAGGACCTCACGATTTAAGACAAAAGATGAATGATGAAATTAAAAATAACCTCAAAACCCCGCTTTTAGCATTTACTCATCCCAAGGATAAATATGAAGGATTGCTATCTGATTGGCTAGATGAAATCCCGAGTGTAAATAGAATAGTAATTTCTGAAAATTTTAAAATTAATGGACAAAAATGTATTCGAAAAGGAGACGATTGGTCAGAACCTGTAAAAAAAGGTCACAGCATGGATATAGGACTTTGCTTTCAATATTATAATCCTGTAATTTTAGATTATATAGCATCAAGAATAAAATGAGTTTAGAAATAAAAGATCATTCAATATCAAAACGAATTAAAGTAGTTCAAATTCAAGAATCTGAATTAGATAAATTAATATTCCCATTTAATAAACATAGTGTACAGTCTTTAGAGTACAAACCATTCTCTAGATTTTCTTTAGCCAAAAGTGTTGATGATGTTTTTTCTGGAAAATTAAGCAAAAATTTAAACCAAATTTTAAAAGATAGAAATTCAGGTACTACAATTATTGAACCAAATATAAATAATTCAAAATTTGATAAAGATTTTCTTGTAAAACTTTCAACAGCATTTGCTTATTTAGTTGGTCTTCCTAACTTCGATTCAATGACCGATAAATACTATGCAAGATTTCATGTAAAACACTCTGACTCTAGCGATTCTTATTTAAGAAAAGCTTACAGAAACTTAGATCTTCATACAGACGGAACTTTTGTAAAAGAAAAAACTGACTGGGTATTAATGACCAAAATGGAAGAAATAAATACTTTTGGTGGAGAAAGTGTACTACTTCATCTTGATGATTGGGAGTATTGCAAAGAATTAAGCGAAGATCCCGTTGGTAAACAAAACTTTGTATGGGGTTCACCAAAAAGTAAGAATATTGATTATAAAGTAGAGCACCCTGTATTTTCCAAAGATAAAGATGGCAAACCCACCATTTCATATATTGATCAGTTTCCAGAACCTAAGAATATGGAGCAGGGTCTTTTTTTACAAAAATTATCAGATGCTTTAGAGCAAAGTAAAAATAAGTTAGCTTTTCCCTTAAAACCAGGTTCCACAATTTTTTCAAACAACTATTTTTGGCTTCACGGAAGAAAACCATTTAAACAAGATACCAATTTATCAAGAGAGCTTTTAAGAATTAGGGGAGTTTTTGGGAAAAAATGAACTTTTTTTAAGAGATTTTGAGTAAAAAAAGTTTAATTGTGTGTTATTTTTACAACAAAAAATACCCATAAAATAAAGACTTTTTAAGCACAATCAGAGATTGTCTTCATAACTGTATTAAACATTGTACTAAAAACGTTAAATCTTGTAAGAATCGTTCAATTAATTAATTAATAAATAAAGAGAGAGATTTTATGAAAAAAATTGCAATAAATTTCTTAGCGGTATTATTTATATCTGCACTTTCGTTTACAAAAGCTTTTGCAGCAGATTACACACTAGGTGTTTCTGGAGCAATTGTTAACTTGCAAGCTGAAGGTTCTGAAACTGAAACAGGCTCTCAAACAGCTGAAACAACTCCAGCATCTGTAAGTAACACGTTTGGAATTGCATCAGTTTTTGTTGAAGCACAGTTTGGAAAATTAGCATTTGGAGTTGACTATATTCCATTTGATGCAGATGTTAGTGATGCTACACACACTAGAACAGATACAGAAACATCTGTAACAGGCACAGCTGCTGAAACAACAACTAAAAGAGTACAAACCGCTTCAGCTGAAGTTACTGACCACTTAACTCTTTACGCAAACTACTATATTAGTGATAGTTTCTATGTTCACTTAGGACATGCATCAGTAGATGTAAATACTAATGAAAGTTTAGGAACAGGATCAAAATACGGTAACGTAAATATTGATGGTATTCAGTATGGTTTTGGTCTTCAAATGACTGACAACCTAAGATTTGAAGCTGCTTACACTGATTATGACGACGTAAGCATAACATCTTCTGTTGCTAGAACTGGTGTAACTACAAATAACAAAGTTAGTGCTGATTTAGATACTACACAACTTAAGTTATCTTATCATTTCTAAGAAATAAAATTTAAAAAAAATTAAACCCGCTTTATTTTAAGCGGGTTTTTTTTTGCCCATTATTTTCAAAATTACAGGAACAACAAACAATATCATTAATAGTCTGATGATATGATGGAATGAAACAAATTCAGGATCTAAATCAAAAAAGATAGCTATTACTGCGACCTCATAAATTCCTCCTGGACAATAAGAAAGTAATAACGTGAAAAAATTCTTATCAATTACGAGACTTGCTATGAAAGCAGCTATTAAACCTAACAAAACTAATAACGTGGTAGCTATAAAACTATGTGCTGTATTTTTTGCTATTTCTTTAAAAGTTTTATTAGCAAATCTACATCCAACGGATGCTCCAAGTATCAATAAACAATAATTAACAATATTATCTGGTAATTTATATGATGCCACATCTGTGATCTGTAAAAAACCACTTGCTATTAAAGTCCCAGCTAATAAAGCTGCAGGAATTTTTAGTTTATCAAAAAAAATAATCAAAATTATTGATAATACAAGAAGTATCAATAAATCTGTAATATTTTGATTTGTATTAATTGTTTCAACAACTGTTGAATTATCCGTTGTATACAAACTATTTACGATAAAAGGAAAGACTGTAATAATAATTATTAATCTTATTAAATGAGCTGTTGCAACTTGACTAAGATCTGATTTCTCATCTTCAGCTAAAATCAATAAAGGACCTAAAGCCCCAGGAGCCGCTGAAAAAATAGATGTTTTTTTTTCGTAGCCTGAAAATTTTTGTAAATATTTTGAAACTAAAAAAACACTTATAACAATGTATCCAAGCATAATCGAAGAGGTCCAAATCCATTGGTGAATTTGTGAGAATAAACTTTTGTCAATGTAATTGCCTATATAAAGTCCTAAAAAAATTAAAATTGTGCTTAAAACAAGTTTAGGCATTTTTGTTTTTACTCCACCCAAGGTTACAACTGAGGTAACGAGCATCGGACCCAAAAACCATGCTAATGGAACGTTAAAATACTCAGCAATTAAGGCTCCTGGCACTGATACAACTATTACCCAAGCAAATTGTTTGGATAAAATTTGTTTAAAATTTTCTTTATTAAATGGTATTGCTTGGTTATTCTGCATTATTGATGAACATAGGCTTTATAGGAACAGGACACATTACATATTCAATTATTTTAGGTATTTTTAAATCTAAGTTAAAAATCAAAAAAATTTTTATCTCCCAACGCAATAAAATTATAGCAAAAAAACTTAGCAAAAGATTTAAAAAAGTAACTATTGCTAAAGATAATCAACAATTAATAAATAAATCAAGCTGGGTTTTTTTAGCAATAACCCCAAAAGTTGGAAGTAAAATATTAAATAAACTTAATTTTAAAAAAAATCAAAAAATAGTAAGTTTTATTTCTACAATCAATATACCCCAGCTTAAAAAATATATTGGTAAAAATATTAAAATAGTAAGAGCCATACCGCTTCCTCCAATTTCTAATAATTTAGGACCAATACCTATTTGTCCTCCAGATAAGCAGGTTAAAGGGTTTTTTAGTAAATTAGGAACTGTCATTGAAATTAAAAATGAAAGGTTATCTAAAAATTTTTGGGTTACATCTTCAATGATGGCGGCTTTTTATGAATTATTAAAATTATTATCTGATTGGTTAGCAAAAAGAGGAGTCAAAAGGAATGAAGCTCAAAAATACATTACATCACTTTTTGTTGCTTTATCTGAGGATGCATTAATAAATTCAAAAAAAGATTTGAAATACTTAGTTAAATCTTCACAAACACCACGAGGATTAAATGAGCACGCGTTAAAGTATTTAAAAAAGGCCGGTTTTTATCGACGTTACTCAAAATCTCTGAATAGTGTTCTTAAAAGATTAAACAAAGTATAATTCTCTATGCAGTCAGATTCTAATATTCTGCAGGTCAAAAACCTTTCTAAATCTTTTGGAGGATTGAAGGCAATATCAAATTGTTCTTTAAAAATTAAAAAAGGTTCTATTACTGGTATCATAGGGCCAAACGGATCAGGAAAAACTACATTGTTTAATTTAATCGCAGGAAATCTTAAATCGTCCCATGGTTCAGTTTTGTTTAATAATGAAGATATTACCAATCTCCCCTCATATGAATTGTTTTCAAAAGGGGTTTTAAGAACTTTTCAAATTGCACACGAGTTTACAAATCTCACTGTTCTTGAAAATCTAATGATGGTTCCAGGCAATCAATCAGGTGAAAATTTAGTAAATGCTTTATTTAAAACAAATCTTGTAAAAGAAGAAGAGAAAAAAGTTAAAGAAAAAGCACTTAAGGTAATTGATTTTTTAAATTTAAAACATCTTTCAAATGAATTAGCAGGCAATTTATCAGGAGGACAAAAAAAATTATTAGAACTAGGCAGAACTATGATGGTGGATGCTAAGCTTGTTTTATTAGATGAGGTTGGTGCTGGTGTAAATAGAACTCTTTTAAAAGATATAGGTAGTGCAATATTAAGATTAAATAAAGAACAAGGTTATACATTTTGTATGATTGAACACGATATGGAATTTATTAGTAGACTTTGTAATCCTGTAATTGTTTTAGCTGAGGGTTCCGTATTATTTGAAGGCACTCCCGATGAAGTAAAATCTAATGAAAAAGTTATTGAGAGTTATTTGGGAAGAGGTTCAAAATCACAGGATAAAAATTAATGGCATTCTTTGAAGGTATAAAAATGACTGGCGGGTATGGATCTGGCCCAGATATTATTTCTTCATGCTCTGTTAATGTAAATAAAGGAGAAATAGTTTCAATTCTTGGTCCAAACGGAGCAGGAAAATCAACAGCAATGAAAGCTATGTTGGGTTTGTTAAAACTCAAATCAGGAAGGGTAACTATAGATGGCAAAGACATATCCGGTTTAAATCCTCAAGATAGAGTAAAACTAGGAATAGCATTTGTTCCTCAAAATCGGAATGTATTTGCAGGATTAACAGTCAGAGAAAATTTGGAGATGGGAGCTTTCTTAAGAGATGAAAATATTCAAGAAATTTTGGATAGAATTTATGATCTTTTTCCAATTTTAAGCGAAAAAAAAACTCAGTTAGTTGGTGAACTTTCTGGAGGACAAAGACAACAAGTTGCCCTTGGAAGAGCTTTAATGATTAAGCCATCTGTTTTAATGCTGGATGAACCAACAGCGGGAGTTTCGCCTATAGTAATGGATGAGTTGTTTGATCACATTTTGAAAGTTAAAAAAACAAATGTTGCAATATTAATGGTCGAACAAAATGCCAAACAGGCATTAAGTATATCAGATAGAGGTTACGTTTTAGTTACTGGTGAGAATAGATATTCTGGAACCGGCAAAGAATTATTAAATGATCCAAGAGTAAGAAGCTCTTTCTTAGGGGCCTAAAATGGATTTTTTAAATGCAATAATTCTACTTTTAAATTATCTATTTGTACCCGCATTAGCTTATGGTTCACAATTAGCACTTGGAGCTATTTTTGTTTCATTAATTTATGGAATTTTAAGATTTGCATACTTTACTGCTGGAGATTTAATGTCTTTTGGCACAATGTTCACAATTCTATTTACTTGGTACTTTCAATCTTTAGGAATAAGTCTAGGTTTTTTACCAACCGCTTTAATCGCCATACCATTTGGAATTATAGTTACAATTTTTTACGTGCTTCTAAAGGATAAATTAGTTTTTAGTTATTATAGAATGAAAAAAAGTCCTCCTGTTATGCTTGCTATGGTTAGTATAGGAACCATGTTCGTTACCCAAGCAATAGTAAGAATTATTATCGGACCTTTTGATAGAAGATTTTTTGATGGAGAAAAATTTATTATAAAGGCAAACGAGTTTAAAGAAATGACAGGATTAAACGAGGGACTTGCAATTAAATCAACGCAAGTTATTACTTTGTTTGTTACAATAATTGTTGTTTCAATTTTATTTTGGTTTTTGAATAAAACAAAAACTGGAAAAAGTATGAGAGCTTATTCAGACAATGAAGATTTGGCTCTTTTGTCAGGAATAGATCCTAAAAGAGTAGTTATGATCACCTGGGTAATTGCAGCAATTTTAGCAACAGTTGGCGGTGCCCTTTACGGACTAGATAAAAGCTTTAAGCCATTTACATATTTTAATAACATGCTTCCAATATTTGCTGCTGCTATTGTAGGAGGTATCGGAAATCCATTCGGTGCATTCTTGGGTGGCTATGTTATTGCGTTTTCAGAAATACTTTTAACATATGCATATAAAAAGTTTTTTGTATATCTTTTACCAGAAAGTTTAGAGCCAGACGGACTTTTACAATTACTATCCACTGACTATAAGTTTGCAGTATCTTTCTCAATTTTAGTTATAGTTTTATTATTTAGACCGTCAGGTATTTTTAAAGGTAAAGTCTTATGAGAAAAAATTTAGACGTAATCGCTGCATACTCAATAATGTTAAGTCTAATCATTTTGGTTGGCTTTCTTCAGTCATGGAGCATGGCATTATCAATCTTATGTTTATGTTTAATTTCTGCGGTTATGACAATAGGAGCTAATATCCAATGGGGATATGCTGGATTAATAAACTTTGGAATAATGGGATACACAGCTCTTGGAGGTTTAGCTGCAGTTTTAGTTTCGGCCCCTCCCGTAGAAGAGGCATGGAAAGTCGGTGGTTTAAATATGTTGTTATGTGCCTTTATAATCTTTTCAATGATATTTGTTATTCGACTAATTTTGAAAAAATTTAGTAAATCAAAAAATAGGAGTTATACTATTGTAGCAGTAATAATAACTGGTTTAATTCTTTTAAGATTAATATCAGCACCAGCTATAGAGTCGATTGAGGCTGTAAATCCAGCAACTACAGGTTTTTTGGGCGGCATGGGATTGCCAATACTTTTTTCATGGATAGTAGGTGCTTTTTTTGCTGGAGGTTTAGCATACATTATTGGAAAAATTGCACTAGGACTAAGAGCAGATTACTTGGCAATAGCAACATTATTAATTTCAGAAATTGTAATTGCAGTAATTAAACACGAGGATTGGTTATCACGTGGTGTAAAAAATGTAATTGGATTGAAAAGACCAGTTCCATATGAAATAGATTTACAAGGTAAAGAATGGTTTATTAATTTAGTTCAGAAATTTCATCAAGGAAGTTTAAACTTAATTTCAAATAATTTAGAAAAACAACAAGCTTTAAAACAGTTAGTTATCGAATCCTCAACTGTTTTTGTAAAATTATGTTTCGCGGGACTTTTTACAGTTGTAGTAATTATTCTTTTAATTGTAACACAAAAAGCTCTTTACTCACCATGGGGAAGAATGATGAGAGCTATTCGAGATAATGAAGAAGCAGCAAATGCAATGGGAAAAAATGTTGTTAAGCAACACTTATTAATCTTTGTTCTTGGATCTGCAATTGTAGGAATTGCAGGAGCTATGATGGTAACATACGATGGCTTATTCACTCCAGGAAGCTATAGACCAATGAGATACACATTTTTAATTTGGGTGATGGTTATTGTTGGTGGAAGTGGTAACAACTTTGGAGCAATCCTGGGAGGTTTCGCTGTTTGGTTTTTATGGATTGAAGCTGCTCCAATTGCATTATTTTTAATAAATTTATTAACAAGTGGATTAGAAGAAACCAATGCTTTTAAAGTTCATCTTATTAATAGTATTCCATATTTTAGATTTTTAATGATGGGTATCGGGTTATTATTAATAATGAGGTACAGACCAAAAGGTATTCTACCAGAAAAAATTAAAAGAGTATAAAAAAAGCCCCAGCGGCTAAAACCACTGGGGCTTTTAAATTAATTTTTATCTTTGTTTTTTATTTTTAAATTTACCGCCTTTAACTTCTTTTTCTATGAAGTTACCAACGTGTTCTCCAACATCTGTAAATTTAACCGCAGTTGCTCCTTCGTAATCTATTGCTTTACCTTTAGCCAAAAGATCTAAGCCTTTTTTAAGCTCACCAGGATAAATCTTAGTACCAGGTGCATTCGCAACAGACATTACATTTTTTGCAATTGAACCACGATCTGTTGAACCTCCAGCTTGCATCGCAAGCACTATTAAGGCTGCAGCATCATAAGACTCTCCAGTATATGGACCCGAAGAATCTATTCCAGCTGCACTAGCAACTTTTGTAAATACTCCTGCTCCTTTGCCCATTGATCCTGGAAGAGAACCAAAAGATTTATTTAAGCTTTTACCAAAAGTATCTGTAAGTGAATCACCAATCATACCATCTGATAAAATAAATGTATCAAAAGCACCAGAGTCAAGTGATCCCTGGATTATTCCCTTACCACCTTGGTCAAGATAACCAATTACAGCTACAGCATCTCCACCAGCAGAAGCTAGTGTTGACACTTCAGAACTGTAGTCAGCTTTTCCATCTTCATGAGCGTTAACAGTTGTTACTTTAATACCATGAGCTTTTACGGCTGCTGAGTAAACATCAGCTAATCCTTTACCGTAGTCATTGTTTGTATAAGTAATTGCTACGCTTTTAATTTTTCTATCTTTAGTAATGTCAGCTAATATCTGTCCACCACGTGCATCAGACGGAGCTGTTCTGAAAAACAAACCTTTATCATCTAAAGTAGTTAATCCAGGAGAAGTTGCTGATGGTGATATCATAACTATACCATTAGAAACTGCCACATTACTTGCTATAGCTCCAGTAACACCAGAGCAGTCCGCTCCCATAATTGCAGCAACACCTTGTGAAACTAATCCCTCAGCAGCAGTAGTAGCCGCAGCTGAATCAACACAAGTTGAGTCTGCTCTTATCGGTTTAATTGTTTCTCCGCCAAGTAACGCACCTGAATCAGAAGCTTCTTTAAAAGCTAATTCTGCTGAAGCTGCCATAGCTGGAGTTAAAGATTCAATTGGACCAGTGAATCCTAAAATTATACCCATTTTAACCTCTGCAAAAGTATTTGTAGTCAAGACAGACAAATACATAATTGCAGCAATAAATACTTTTTTCATATTACCCCTCTATTAGTATTATTAATTTTAAATATTATTGACCTTTAGAACACACTTTTCAATGCCAAAATTTCATTTATTTACCTTGTAGAATAAGGCGTTACCTCATTATATATAGACAAAATAAAAATTAAATATGAAAAACGAAATCACATTTGAGGATTACCAAAAGGTTCAAATTTCAGTTGGAACTGTATTAAAGGTTTCAAAAAATATTAAAGCAAGAAAACCTTCTTTAGTTTTAGAGGTTGATTTTGGCTCAAAAATTGGAATAAAAAAATCATCAGCACAAATAACACACTATTATAATTCTGAAAATTTAGTTGGAAAACAAGTTATCGGAGTTTGTAATTTTCCAAAAAAAAATATTGCAGGTGTTGTATCTGAGGTTTTAATCTTGGGAGCTATAGAAAAAGATGGAAAAGTAGTTTTAGTTCATCCATCACAAAAAACCGAGAATGGTTTAGATATAGCTTAAAAATGTATCCACAGTTTTTCACTTTAATTTTATTTGCAATAGCAACGTCTTTCACACCAGGCCCAAATAATATAATGGCATCCCATTCCGGATTTAATTTTGGTTTTAAAAAAACTACACCTTTAATGTTAGGTGTTATTTTTGGTTGGACAGCTATGTTAATTTGTATGGAGGCTGGCTTAATAGTTGTCTTTCAAAAATTTGAAATATTACAGTTAATTATAAAAATTTTAGGAAGCTTTTTTTTAGTCTATCTGGCTTATAAAATTGCATTTTCAAGTGAAACAAATAAGTCAAAAGTTAAACAACCAGTAGGTTTTTTTGAAACATTTTTTTTTCAATTTATAAACCCCAAAGGTGTTGTAGTAGCCATGATAACTGTTTCAACATTTGTAGATGTTCAATTCAATTATTTAAGAGATTCGATAATAGTTACTACAGTTTATTTCTTTATGGCGATTGGAAGCATTACAACATGGTGTTTAATTGGAAAATATTTGAGAAAATTTGCCACAAGTAAAAAATTTATAACGAATTTTAACTATACAATGTCTTTTTTGCTTATCGTTTGCGTAATTTTGTTCTATGTATAGGGCATGGAATTTAAAAGTAAAAATTCATTCCAATCATTAGACAAACTGACAGTATCAGGGAAAAAATATAATTTTTTTAACCTAGCAAAAGCTGAAAAGAATGGTTTAAAAAATATTAATAAATTACCTAAATCAATTAAAGTTTTATTAGAAAATTTGCTTAGATTTGAAGACGATATAACTGTTAACAAAAAACAAATTGAAGCAATTGCCGAATGGTTAAAAACCAAAAGCTCAAAACAAGAAATAGCTTACAGACCAGCAAGAATTTTATTACAAGATTACACAGGCATTCCAGCTGTTGCAGATTTAGCAGCAATGAGAGATGCTGTAAAATCTAAAAATAAAGATCCAAAGAAAATTAATCCGCTATCAACTGTCGACTTGGTTATTGATCATTCTGTAATGGTAGACAATTATGCAAAAAAAGATTCATTTTCAAAAAATGTTCAAAGAGAATTTGACAGAAATGGTGAAAGATATTCTTTTTTAAAATGGGGACAAAGTGCATTTAACAATTTCAGAGTAGTCCCACCTGGAACAGGTATTTGTCACCAGGTTAATTTAGAATATTTGTCTAAAGTTGTTTGGTCTTCAGAGACAAACGGAGAATTGTTTGCTTATCCAGATACTTTAGTTGGAACAGACAGCCACACCACAATGGTAAATGGTTTGTCAGTTCTTGGCTGGGGTGTTGGTGGTATAGAAGCTGAAGCAGCTATGTTGGGCCAACCAATTTCAATGTTAATACCTGAAGTAATTGGTTTTGAAATTAATGGAAAACTTACAGAGGGAACAACTGCAAGTGATTTAGTTTTAACAATAGTTCAAATGTTAAGAAAAAAAGGTGTTGTAGGCAAATTTGTAGAATTTTTTGGAAGTGGATTAAAAAATCTTTCTTTAGCAGATAGAGCTACAATCGCAAACATGGCACCAGAGTATGGAGCTACTTGTGGATTTTTTCCTACAGATGACGAAACAATAAAATATTTAAAATTTTCTGGAAGAGATGAAAACACAATCGCACTTGTAGAAAAATATTCTAAAGAGCAGGGTTTATGGTCTGATCAAAATGAGAAAATAGAATTCACCGATACTATATCTTTAGACCTAAATTCAGTTGTACCAAGTATTTCTGGACCTAAGCGGCCGCAAGATAAAGTTTTATTAACAAGTGCTTCTAAAGATTTTGACAAAGCATTTAAAGAGAATACCAAAAGAAAAGTTCCGTTAGAAGCCAAAGTTAAAAATAAAGATTTTAAAATTAAAGATGGAGATATTGTAATAGGCGCTATCACTTCATGTACAAATACCTCAAACCCAAGCGTGATGATCGGCGCAGGATTATTAGCAAAAAAAGCTGTTGAAAAAGGTTTAAAAGTAAAACCATGGGTTAAAACTTCATTAGCTCCAGGTTCGCAGGTAGTTACAGACTATTTGGAAAAAGCTGGACTAAATAAATTTTTAGATCAATTAGGTTTTAACCTAGTAGGTTATGGTTGCACAACTTGTATTGGAAATTCTGGACCACTAGATAAAGAAATCTCTGACACCATACATAAAGAAAACTTATATGCAGTTTCGGTTCTATCAGGAAATAGAAATTTTGAAGGCAGAATAAATCCAGACGTAAAAGCAAATTATTTAGCCTCACCACCTTTAGTAGTTGCTTACGCTTTAGCAGGAAATATGCATCATGATCTTTATAAAGAGCCACTAGGTAAAGACAAAAGTGGAAAAGATGTATTTCTAAAAGATATTTGGCCGTCAAATAAGGAAATCGAGGAACTAATACTCAAATCTATAAATGCAGACATGTTTGTAAAGCGCTACTCAAATGTTTCAGAGGGACCAAAAGAATGGAGCTCAATTAAAACAAACCAAAGCAGTATTTATAATTGGGAAGATAATTCTACTTATGTAAAAAGACCGCCATTTTTTGATAATTTATCTGACAAACCTGAAGGATTTAAAAAAATTAAAGATGCTAGACCACTTTTATTACTTGGTGACACCGTAACTACAGACCATATCTCTCCTGCAGGATCCATTAAAAAAGATAGTCCAACGGGTGATTATTTTATGGAACATCAGGTACAACAAAAAGATTTTAATTCTTACGGAGCTAGAAGAGGAAACCACGAAGTAATGTTGAGAGGTACATTTGGGAATATTAGAATTAGAAACGAGATGGCACCTGGTACTGAAGGTGGTTTTACAGTTTTACAACCAGATGGAAAACAGATGAGTGTTTATGATGCTGCTATGGAATATAAAAAAAGAGGTAACAGTTTAGTTGTTATTGCAGGAAAAGAATATGGAACAGGTTCATCAAGAGATTGGGCTGCCAAAGGAACTAAACTATTAGGGGTTAAAGCGGTTATAGCTGAAAGTTTCGAGAGAATTCATAGATCTAATCTAGTGGGAATGGGAATTTTACCTCTTCAATTTAAAGAAGGTTTTGATAGAAAAAAATTAAATATTAAAGGTACTGAGTTGTTTACAATTATTGACATTGAAAAAGGAATAAACCCCAGAGCAGAGGTAAGTTGTGAAATTAAATATGATGATGGATCAAGCAAAACTATAAAACTCTTGTCTAGAATAGATACTGAAAATGAGATTGAATATTACAAAAACGGTGGAATTCTCCAATACGTTTTAAGAAATATGCTCAACTAATATATGATCAATTCAAAAGCTATTGTTTTTGATGCTTACGGCACTTTATTTGATGTCAATTCTGCAGCTGAAAAGTGCAAAGACAAAATCGGCAATAAGTGGGAAAACTTTGCAAATTTTTGGAGAACCACTCAATTAGAATACACTTGGCTAAGAAGTTTGATGAAAAAACACAAAAACTTCTGGCAAATTACCGAAGACTCCCTTGATAAATCAATGGAAACTTTTCAAATAGATAAATCACTAAGAAATGATTTATTAAGCCTTTATAAAGAGCTTTCACCTTACCCGGAAGTTAAAAATGTTTTAGAAAACTTGAAAAAAAAATCCTTTAAACTTGCTATTCTATCTAATGGAACACCCGAACTATTAAATCATTTAGTTAAAAGCAGTGATTTAGAAAATTTATTTGATGATATTTTCTCTGTTGAAGAAGTAAAGATATACAAACCGGACCCTAAAGTTTACGATATACCTGTAAATAAATATAAAGTAAGCAAAGGAGAAATTACCTTTTTAAGCGCAAATACCTGGGATGTTTCAGGCGCAGGAAATTATGGTTATAACTCAATTTGGGTAAATAGAAATAATAGTGTATTTGACAAACTTGATTATAAACCCAAAAATGAGGTAAAAAACTTAAAACAATTGTTAGATTTAAAATGAGAAATATTAAAGTCAAAGTTTATCCCTCAGCTTCAAAATTGAAAAAAAAACAACAGTTAGCTTGGAAAATTGCTGAGATTGCATCAGATAAAGCCAAATTGAATGAGGATGCTATTGATATGGTTATTAACAGAATTATTGATAATGCATCTGTTGCTATTGCTTCCTTCAACAGAAAACCTGTCATATCTGCAAGAGAGATGGCTTTAGCTCATCCTAGAAAGAATGGATCTACTGTTTTTGGAATTAATTCAAAGAAAAAATTTGATTGTGAATGGGCGGCTTGGGCAAATGGAACTGCAGTAAGAGAATTAGATTTCCATGATACTTTTTTAGCTGCAGATTACAGTCACCCTGGTGATAATATTCCACCGATTCTTGCAGTAGCACAACAAAAAAAATTGTCAGGAAAAGATTTAATTAGGGGGATTTTGACTGGGTATGAAGTTCAAGTTAATCTTGTAAAAGGAATATGCTTACACGAACATAAAATAGATCATATTGCTCATCTTGGTCCTAGTGTTGCTGCTGGTTTAGGGTCTTTATTGAAACTAAATACAGATACAATTTATCAATCTGTACAACAAGCACTTCATACAACGGTTTCAACAAGGCAATCAAGAAAAGGAGAAATTTCTAGTTGGAAAGCTTTTGCACCTGCACATGCAGGAAAATTAGCAGTTGAAGCAGTTGATAGATGTATGCGAGGGGAGGGAGCACCAAGTCCAATTTATGAGGGAGAAGATAGTGTGATCGCTTACGTTCTGGGAGGACCAAAGGCCAAATATACAGTGCCACTTCCAAATATTAATGAAGAAAAAAAAGCTATTTTAGAAACTTATACTAAAGAGCATTCAGCCGAATATCAATCGCAAGCTCTTATTGATTTAGCAAGAAGCATGAATGAAAGAGTTGATAATATTTCAAGAATTAAATCTGTTGAAATTCATACTAGCCATCATACTCATTATGTAATTGGAACTGGAGCAAAAGATCCACAAAAAATGGATCCAAAAGCTAGTAGAGAAACTTTGGATCACTCTATAATGTATATTTTTGCAGTGGCTTTAGAGGATGGAAAGTGGCACCACGTAAATTCTTATACACCTTCAAGAGCAAATAAAAAGAGCACAGTAGAATTGTGGAGAAAAATAAAAACATTTGAAGATAGAAAATGGACAAAAAAATATCATGATCCCGATCCTAATAAAAAATGTTTTGGTGGTAAGGTGGTCATTAAAATGAAGGATGGCAGTAAAATCGAAGATGAGATATCTGTTGCGGACGCCCATCCAGCTGGTAATAGACCTTTTGTTAGATCAAACTATATAGATAAATTTATTACATTAACCAATGGAATTGTTGATCAAAAAGAAGCAGATAGATTTATAAAAGATGTTCAGAGGCTTAGAGGCATGAAACCTGGGGAACTTTCAAAATTAAACGTACAGGTCAAAAATAAACTTTTTTCCAAAAAAAAGGGCAGAATTGGAATTTTCTAAAATTACAAGAGTAATTAAGATTATTTTTACAAACTTTTTAATTTTGTATGTTTTACTTTATATTTTAGAGATATTTCTTCAATTTAACTCAGGTTCCCTATTCAAAAAAACAAAGTTTTATTATCAGAGTAAATTAGAAAATCAAAGCATGGAAGAGGTAGTACTAGCTTTTGCTCCGTATAAATTTTTAAATAAAAATAAGAAAATTATTCCTTTATCAGGTATCGCTAATAAAAAAACAATATTGTGCTTAGATAAAAATGATAAACCGATTATTTATAAGTCAGACAAATTTGGATTTAATAATGATGATTATAATAAAGAAATTAATATTTTAGTTTTAGGCGACTCATATGTTCATGGTCAGTGTGTTAATAATAGAACTAATTTGATAGGACAAATGAATGAACTAGGAAAAAAAGCAATAGGTCTTGGTATTTATGGAAATGGCCCGCTTATGGAATATGCTACTTTAATAGAGTACGACCAGAACTTTAAATACGATACTTTAGTTTGGGTTTTTACTCCTGATAATGATTTTTACGATCTTTCATTAGAGAAAAATGAACCAATTTTATTAAGCTATATTAAAAATAGTAAGACCCAAGATTTAATTGCCAAAAATAGTATTAGAGAGAATGAAATTTTTAATTATTTAAATAAAAGAAAAGAAAGAAAATTGAGAGAATTTGCTAGATTGTACCATTTAGACTTGGCTATCATTAGAGGATTTATAAAAAACATCGATGATGATGTGATAAGTTTTGAAGATAGATTTCAATATCTTTTGAGTCCAGAAAATTTAGATGATGTAATTAATGTTTTTAATAAGACAAATAATTACTTACAAAAAAATGATAAAAAACTCTTAGTAGTTATAAATTCTCTTAATCCAAATATAATGTTTCCAAAAAATGAGGAAACACAAACTTTAAAATCACTATTAGTAGAAGACGTTCAATCTTTAAAGAACTTTTTTAATGAAAATAAAATTCAATATTTAGATTTTAATAAGAAAGTCGAAGATGAGTACAATGAACAAAATATTAATGAAATTTTTAATAAAATTCGATCAAAATGGGATCACTATACACCTAGAGGTTACACTATTTTGGCTAAAGAGATACTTGACTCGGTTAATTAAATAAAATCTAATATATAAAAATCAAATAGGAGAAAAAAATGTTAAATATAAGAAAACTTATTAGTTTATTATTTGCATCTGCTTTCTTTCTATCTTTTTCAACACAATCATTTGCTATTGATAAACTTCACTTCATAATTGGTGGTGGAGCCGGCGGTGGATGGGATGGAACTGCTAGAGGAACAGGAGAAGCATTAACAAAGTCTGGCATGCTTAAAAGTGCATCTTTCGAGAATATGTCAGGTGGTGGTGGAGGAAAAGCTCTATCATTTTTAATTAACACTAAACCTGCTGGAACTGTATTAGTTCAATCAACTCCACTTGTTTTAAGATCAATTACTAGACACGAAGGCTATGTTAAAGGTAGCGGCGTTCTTTCTTATAAAGATGTTGTGCCAATAGCTGGAGTAATCGGTGACTATGGAGCAATCGCAGTTGCAAAAAATTCACCTTTTAAAAATTTCAAAGATGTTGTTGCAGCTTACAAAGCTAATCCAAAATCTGTGAAAATGGCTGGTGGATCTGTAAGAGGAAGTATGGACCATTTAATTGGAGCACTTGCATTTCAAGAAGCAGGAGCTGATCCAAATAAAGTAGTTTACATACCTTATGACGCTGGCGGAAAAGCTTTAGCAGGATTGTTATCTGGAGAAACTCAAATTCTTTCAACTGGTTTGGGAGAAGTTATGGGAGCAAGAGACCAAGTTAGAATTATTGGTATCACAGCACCTAAAAGAGTATCAGACGCACCAGATGTTCCAACATTGAAAGAACAAGGTTTTGATGTTCAGTTTGTAAACTGGAGAGGATTTTTCGGACCTCCTGGCATGAGCAGTGCAGATAAAAAAGAAATTGCTAAAATGTTAGGCGATGTTCAAAAGACTCCTGAATGGGAAGCTGTTAGAAAGAGAAACGCTTGGGTTAATATTTATAATCCAGACAAAAAGTTTGTTAAATTTTTACAAACACAAACTAAAGAAATGACAGCTCTTATGAAAAAATTAGGAGTAATCTAATCCATTAGGATTTAAAGGAGGAGCGGTGAAAATAAGTTCAGTCAAAATTATTTCACTGCTCTTCTTTGTTTTATCGGCCTTTTACCTTTATACAGCTAATCAAATACAAGTCTTTGCATTCGACGTAAACTCACCTTTTAACGCTAAAACCTTTCCAATTTATCTTGGCTATTCAGGCATGTTTTTTGCTGGATTACAAATTCTTCTTCCTGAAAAATCAGTGGAAAAGGTAAATCACAACGTTTTGGATTATAAAAAAGTAATTTATTTAGTTATTATTATGATTTTTTATGGGCTTACTATATTAAAAGTTGGGTTCTTTTTATCTACATCAATTTTCTTGTTACTATCTTATTATTTTCTAGGGGAGAGAAGATGGAAACTAATGCTTATTTTTTCTTTCCCATTTGTAGCTGTATTTATGTTTTTACTTCATGGAGCCTTAAACATTTATCTTAGAGACCCTTTGCTAAAATATTTAGGGATAATTGGATGATTGAAGGCATTTTAATAGGTTTAAATACAGCTTTATCATTAAAAAATATTTTAATGGTGGTTATGGGGTGCTTTTTTGGAACAATAATAGGAATGCTCCCAGGTCTTGGACCAATGACTGCAATTGCTTTAATGATACCAATCACCTATGGATTTGATCCTGCCACAGGATTGATATTAATGGCAGGGGTTTATTATGGAGCAGTTTTTGGAGGATCTACGTCATCAATATTAATAAATGCTCCAGGAATTCCTGGAACAGTGGCAACATCTTTTGATGGATATCCAATGGCGCAACAGGGAAAAGCTGGAAAAGCACTTGCGATTGCCGCTTACAGTTCATTTGCCGGAGGAACAATTGCTGCAATTTTTTTATTATTTGCAGCACCTAGTCTATCGAAAATAAGTTTATCTTTTAGATCACCAGATTATTTTGCACTAATGATACTTGGTTTAACAGCTGTTGCAGCTTTTTCTTCTAAAGGACAATTTCTTAAAGCAATGATGATGGCGGTGTTAGGTTTGATGTTGGCATGTGTAGGTCAAGATACACTATCTGATATACCCAGATTTACTTTTAATAATATGAATTTATCTGATGGAATAAGTTTTGTTTTAGTAGTTATGGCTACATTTGCAATGAGTGAAGCTTTAACAATTATTTTAAGAGGAACAGACCCAAGTAGTGCCGCTAAAGCCATATCACTTAAAGAACTCGGATCTATAAAACTTGATAAAGATGAGACTAAAAAAACATTAAAAACCATTCCAAGGTCTTCGGTAATTGGTTTTATAGTTGGAGTGCTTCCCGGTGCAGGCTCAACTATCGCGTCTTTTTTAGCTTATGGTATGGAAAGAAATTTTGTCAATAAGGAAGAAAAAGAAAAATTTGGAAAGGGTAGTGTTCATGGTTTAGCAGCACCAGAAACAGCAAATAATGCTGCGTGTTCAGGTTCTTTTGTTCCATTACTAACTCTCGGCATACCCGGGAGTGGAACAACGGCAGTTATGCTTGGTGCTTTATTAGGCTTTGGTATCCAACCTGGACCAAGACTTTATATGACAAACCCTGAAATATTTTGGTCAGTTATAATGTCAATGTACGTAGGAATGGTTATTCTTCTTATACTTAACTTGCCTTTAATACCTTATATTGCAAGAATTCTTGCAGTCCCAAGAACATTTTTAATACCAATGATTTTATTTTTCTCTGTAACTGGAATTTATTTAATGTCATTCAATACTTTTGATATTTTTTTAATGATAGGTATTGCTGTAGTTGCAACAGGGTTGAGACTTTATAAATTTCCAATGCCACCATTGATATTAGCATTTGTTTTAGGAGGATTGATGGAGGAAAATTTGAGAAGATCACTTTTAATTAGTGATGGATCTTTTAATTTTTTATACGATAGGCCGTTAACAGCAATAATTTTGGCGTTTACAATTTTAATTTTTTCTTGGCAAAGTTATATAAGCTTGAAGTCTAAATAACCTTCAAAATAAATTCTGGGACTGTTCCTGGGTAAATTTCATTTGTACCACCTAGAATTAACTGAACGGCCACAAAAAGAATTACCACTAATCCAAGAACACCAACCCATTTATGATTTTTAATATAATTTGCAAAAAAAGTTGCTACAGTTCCAACTAAAAGAACTGATAATAATAATCCAAAGATTAATAATCCTGTTTCATTTTTAGCAGCAGCTGCAACTCCTAAAACATTATCAAAACTCAATGTAACATCAGCAACTACTATCGCATAAACTGCTGAAGCAAATGATGGTGGTTTTTTTGGCTTAGGTGTTTGTTGTTTAGAAGTTTTTAAAGCATCAAAAATTTCTAAATCTTTAATTAACTTTACAATAATCCAAATTAATAATGCACCACCCACAACTTTCAGTATCGGATACTGTAAAAGTTGAACCGTTATTGCAGCAAAAATTACTCTAAAAAGAAAAGCTCCAAAAACACCAAGAAGTATTATTCTCTTTCTATCCTTGGAAGCAAAAGAAGATGCAATTAAACCAATTATAATTGCATTATCTGCAGCCATAACAATGTCTATAAAAACTATCTGAAAAAAAATTATTACTTTTGGTAGGAGTATTATGTCAGCCATTTAAAATAGTACTTATATTAGTTTATCAGCAAACTTTAAAGAAATATTTAATCAAAATGGGTCTGTTATGCAAAAAAAGGTCTTGCAATTTACAAAGCATGAATGTGAAATACCTCTTTATTAATTATAGGGGGACATATGAAAATAATTAAAAAAATAAGTGTAATACTTACCTCTTTACTTATCAGTATGGGTGCTGCTCAAGCAGAGACATGGAATATGGCTCTAGCATATGGAGCAGGCAATTTCCATTCAGCAAACGCAACAGAATTTGCAAATGCTGTTACTGAAAAGACAGGTGGTAAACTTACAATTAAGACTCACCCAGGTGGTTCTTTATTTAAAGGTGGAGCTATTTTAAGAGCTGTACAAACGGGACAAACACAAATCGGTGAAAGATTTATGTCTGCTCATGGAAGTTTTGATCCATTATTAGAAGTAGATTCTATTCCTTTTGTAGCTCAAACTTACGAAGATGCTCAAAAACTTTATAAAGCTTCGAAGCCTGAATTGGTTAAAGGACTTGATGAAAAAGGACTAGTTTTCCTTTACGCAGTTCCGTGGCCAGCTCAAGGTCTGTACAGTAAAAAAGCAATTAACTCTGTAAGCGATCTTAAAGGTCTTAAGTTTAGAGCATATAACTCTGCAACAATTAGAATTGCAGAATTAACTGGTATGAAACCAACTAAACTGGAAGCTGTTGCGATCAGCCAAGCATTCTCTACTGGCATGGTTGAAAGTATGATCACGTCACCAACAACTGGTAAAAATAGTAAAATTTGGGAAAACGGTGTTAAATATTTTTATGATATTGCAGCATGGTTTCCAAAAAACATGGTTGTTGTAAACAAAAAAGCTTGGAACAAGCTAGACGATGCAACTAAAAAAATAGTTATGAACCAAGCAGCAGTTGCTGAAAGAAAAGGCTGGAACTTATCTAAGCAGGGTAATGTTGCAGATAAAAAAGCTTTAGCAGATGCTGGAATGGTAGTTGGAAAAGTTAATGCAGCTTTACAAAGTCATTTTGAAAAAACTGGTGCTACAATGGCCAAAGAATGGGCAGGTAGAGCTGGTTCAAGAGGACAAGCTGTTTTATCGGCTTATAAATAAATTTAATTTAGGCAAAAAGGCCGTATAATAAGGTACGGCCTTTATGCTTCAAAAATTAGATAAATTTTTAAATTCTTTTTATAAATTCTCAGGATACTTAGCAGCTATTTTTTTAATCTTAATTTTAGGTACTATTGTTTTAGGAATAACCTCAAGAATTTTTGGTTTTTATATTCGTGGTTTAACTGAATACTCTGGTTATAGTTTAGCATCAGCATCATTTTTAGCTCTTGCATATACATTCAATGAAAATGCTCACATCCGAATTACTTTATTTTTAGAAAAAGCTAAAGGTAAATTATTAAAATTTTTGACTTTCTGGTGTTTGGGAGTATCCACATTTTTTTCAGGCTTTTTAGCTTTTTATTTTATTAAGATGTGGATCGTTTCAATAGAGCTTGCTGAGAGGAGTCAGGGTGCAGACGAAATTTTACTTTGGATACCACAAACCGGTGTAGCTCTAGGCTCCATTATTTTCTTTATTTGTATAACACATAACTTTGTAAAAATATTTATTGAAAAATCTAATGACTGAACTTTATTTAACAATCTTTTTTATCAGCGTTCTTTTATTTTTTCTTGGATCTGGAATTTGGGTTGGCATAAGTATGATTGGTGTTTCTACAATTGGAATGATCATGTTTACTTCAAGACCAGTTGGAGACGCGATGGCCACGACTATGTGGAGTATGGCATCCTCTTGGTCTTTAACAGCTCTACCTCTTTTTGTTTGGATGGGAGAAATTTTATTTAGAACCAAACTTTCAGAAAATTTATTTAGAGGATTATCTCCCTGGTTATCTAAATTACCTGGTGGTTTAATACATGTTAACATTTTAGGTTGTGCAATATTTGCTGCAATATCTGGATCATCAGCTGCCACCGTAGCCACAGTTGGTAAAATGTCTATACCAGAACTTAGAAAAAGAAATTATCCAGAAAAGTTTTTATTAGGAACTCTAGCTGGATCGGGGACACTGGGTCTTTTAATTCCCCCATCAATTATTTTGATTATTTATGGTGTTACTGTTGAAGAATCTATCGCAAAACTTTTTATTGCAGGCATTATACCAGGAATTGGTTTAGCTCTTTTGTTTATGGTGTATGTAGTCGGGTGGTCTCTAAAAAATAAAAAAATAATGCCAATAATAAGCGAAGATTTTTCATTTATTGATAAAATAAAACAATCACGTCAGTTATTACCTGTAATACTTTTAATTTTTGCAGTTATTGGATCTATTTATGCAGGTGTTGCAACAGCAACCGAAGCAGCCTCACTTGGTGTTTTAGGGGCTTTAGTATTATCTTTTTTTCAGAAAAGTTTAACAAAAGAATCTTTTAGCAAATCATTGTTAGGAGCAACCAAAACATCTTGTATGATTGCTTTTATATTGGCTGGATCATCTTTTTTAACGTTAGCAATGGCATTTACAGGGTTACCAAAAAACTTAGCAGTCTTTATAGATACACTCCAGTTATCTCCATACATGTTACTTTTAGTTTTAACAATTTTTTACATTATTCTTGGAATGTTTTTGGATGGAATATCTGCTGTTGTCTTAACAATGGCTATAATCGAACCAATGATACGACAAGCAGGTTTTGACATGATTTGGTTTGGGATTTATTTAGTTATAGTTGTTGAGATGGCTCAAATTACACCACCCGTTGGTTTTAATTTATTTGTACTTCAAGGAATGGCAAAAAGGGACATGGGTTTTATAGCCAGAAGTGCTTTCCCATTATTTCTTTTAATGATATTAGC
This sequence comes from uncultured Pelagibacteraceae bacterium, assembly GCA_902570785.1. GTDB lineage: Bacteria > Pseudomonadota > Alphaproteobacteria > Pelagibacterales > Pelagibacteraceae > Anoxypelagibacter. The sequence goes on from CACFZK010000002.1 coordinate 104,857, forward strand.
TGTAATTATAATAATTTCTTTTCCTCAACTGGCTCTATGGCTTCCCGAACAAATGATCCAACCGCTTAAATAAACGGATCGTAAGCCCATTGAAGTATGGCTTGCCTTTGTCTTCTTCTACAAGATAAATCATTCTTATCACAATTTTTTACAATTGCTTTTACATGTCTTGTAAAATTAAGCCATCTTTGAATTTGAATTTCATCCATTCCTTTTAATCTTCTTCCATTTGTATACCTGCAATACCATTGAAACCAACCAAGCGGATCTTCCTTAAAAATCCATCCCTTTTTAATCCATTCTTCTCGAGGTAGTCCTGATTTAATTTTGAATCTATTTAGTTCAACATCAAAATTTTTACTTAGTTTAGCTTTTTTAAACCAAGATTTGGGAAATTCTTCCATTTCTTTATCTTTAAAGTACGATCCACCAAAGACGCCATGCTCTAACATTTCTTTTGGGGTTAATTGAGGTTTGAATAATTTATAAATATCTTTTTCTTTTGGCAAAATTAATTACCTTTTTTTGATTCTAAATAATAATCAATACTACACATTTGTGGTTTGTTTGAAATGATTATTAATAAACCCCCCATAATTGCAAGATTTTTTAAGAAAGATATCATCTGCATATTATTACTAAAATCTGTGTGAAAAATTACTGTTACCGACAAAACAAATAAAAATAGAAGAGAAGCAAAGAATCTAGTTTTAAAACCCGCAATCAATATTAAAGGAACCACAAACTCAAATATTAAAGAAGGGTAAAAAAGTATTTCTGGAACTCCATAATCAGACATATAGATCATTCCCTCATCAGGAGAAAAAAACTTTCTAATTGCTTCAACGATAAATAATGAGGAAATAAAAATTCTACCTAGAACTTCAACAATATGCATTTATTTTTTTTCAATTATTTCTTTTAACTCTGAATACTCTTCACAACTACAATTTTTAAGAACTGCTAACCGTTCTTTAGCTAGATCCATTCTATTAGTGTTAACGTATAATTCACCTAAATATTCATTAATCCCATTATGATCAGGTTTAATTTTTAAACCTGCTAAATAATATTTTTCTGCCTCTTTTAATTTACCTGTTTTTCTTAAAGTAAAACCAAGATAATTAAGAATATCTGGATTGTTTCTATCGGTTTTGTATGCTTGTTCTAATTTTCCTAAGGCCTTAGAATATAATTTAGTAGCTCGATCAACTTTATTTTTTTCTTCTAAACTTTTAGCTTTTAAAATAAGTTTTTTTGCATCTTTATATTGATCTAAATAGTTATCACTACTGCTATCACTGCTTGCGCCATGTGATGTACCAACGTATTGCACAAAAATAAATGCAGCGATTAAAATAATAAATATTCTCTTAAACATATTGTATTTAGGCAAATTTTTTTAATTTATCCAAAGGTCTAAGCGTCACACCACTTTCTATTAAGCCACTTTTAATTGTATTTGCAGTATCAACTGCACTTTTACCATCTCCATGAACACAAATTGAATCAATTTCGCATGGGATTTGTTTACCTGAAAAACAATTTAATGATTGGGATTTAACCATTTTTATAACATGTTTTTTTGCAATTTCAGGGTCTGTAATTAGAGCATTCTGTTTTGATCTTGAAACTAAATTTCCATCATCTTCATAATTCCTATCTGCAAATATTTCAGCTGCTATTTTCATATTGAGTTTTTTTCCTGCTTTTTCCATTTCAGAACCAGTTGGAACAAGGAAGATCAAATCCTTATTTGCTTCAATAATTGATTTTGCAATAATATTTGCTAATTCAAAATCTTCACAAGCCATATTATTTAAAGCTCCATGTGGTTTTACGTGGGTTACTTTCATAGAGTCTGTTTCGGCTATTTCGTTTAAAATATTAATTTGATCAATTATCAATTTTTTTATCTCTAAAGGAGGCAGGTTTAATGGTTTTCTACCAAAATTTTCTGGGTCATTAAAAGACGGATGTGCACCAATGCTTACTCCATTTTTTTTTGAAATTTCTACGGTTCTTTTCATTGTAGGTCTATCACCAGCATGATAACCGCAGGCAATATTTGCTGAATTAACAATGCCTAATAGCAAAGGGTCATTTTCTGTAGAACAAAACTTTGAAGTTTCGCCAAGATCACAATTAATATTAATTTCCATATTTTAAACCTTTATATAATATCTATTATATCAATTTATGTTAAAAAAAATAACCAATATTGGAGACTGTGGCATCACTTGTGATTTTGGTGATGAAGTTAATAAAAGCACAAACAAAGAAGTAATTAAACTTTTTAACTTCATTCAACAGTCAGTAAACACAAGAAAGCTAAAAGGAATATTAAATTACACTCCATCATACAATAAATTAATTATTAATTTTGAATTAGGACAAATTAAATCACAAGAAATAATAGAATTTATTAAAAGTAGCGATTATTCAAAAATAAATTTGCCTGAAAATAAAAAAATTGTTGAAATCCCAATATGTTATGATGAAGAATTTGCTTTAGATATTAAAAGATTAGAGACAAAAACCAAATTAAATTTTAAAGAAATAGTATCAAAACATCTTGAAACAAATTTTTTCGTTTACATGATTGGTTTTGTACCTGGACAACCCTTTCTTGGAGATCTGAATAAAAGTCTTTACCACGATAGGTTAGATACACCGCGTATAAAAATAAACAAAGGATGTGTGGGAATAGTTGAAAAATTTTGTACTATATATACTTTCGAAAGTCCTGGTGGATGGAATATAATAGGAAGAACCCCATTCGAACTATTCAATATAAATAAAAAAGATACAAGCATTTTATCACCAGGTGACACTGTAAAATTTAAATCAATATCAAAAAAAGAGTTTGGATCGTTTAAAAATGAACAATTACTTTAAAGTTTTAAGACCAGGTATTAATTCTACTTTTCAAGATTTAGGTAGATTTGGTTTGCAGCATTTAGGAATTGTCGCAAGTGGCTGCATGGATCAATTAACATTTTGTATTTCAAATAAATTAGTTGGTAATAAAATATCTGAAGGGGCTTTAGAGTTTGCGTATCAAGGACCATTAATAGAACTTATGGGAGAAACTGTACTGGTAGCTATCTCAGGCAAAGTTAATTTTAATATCATAAAAAAAAATGGCGAAATAATTAAAGGAAAGCCTAATGAAAGTTTCCTAATTTCAAATGGAGAGAAGATTGATATTTTATCAACAATTAATTCTGTTTATGGTTATTTTTCAATTTTTGGTGGTTTTAAAATAGAAGAGGTCAAAGGCAGTGTATCAACATTAGTAAAAGCAAAAATTGGTCCAAACAATGGTGACAAACTCAAGGTTGGAGATAAATTTTTTTTTAATAAACCTCATCAAGTGGATAAAACAAATAAAATTCAATTTGACTTCGATAAAGATAACATCATCCGAGTTATGAAAGGATTACAAATTCATTATTTCTCAAAAAAAAGCCAAGAAGATTTTTTTTCAAAGGAATATAAAGTTACAAAATTAACTGATCGAATGGGAATGAGATTAGAAGGACAAAAAATTGAAAACACAGTCAATAAAAATATAAAATCAGAGGGGATCACGAAAGGGTCAATACAAGTTCCTGGTGATGGTAAACCAATAATTCTTCTTTCAGATCACCCAACAATTGGCGGATATCCAAAAATTGCAAATGTGATTACAGCTGATTATGATAAATTAGTTCAAAAAACTCCTGGTACAATTATTAAATTCAAATTGGTCGATTTGCCTGTTGCAGAAAAAGCTTTTCGAGAATATGTAAGAAAATTCTAAATGAATTTTATTTATAAAATACCCGGCCCTTTACTTATCCTTACAGGTGGATTTTGCTTAAGTTGGGGTGGGCTAATTCTAAGATCTTTCGAAAGCGCGAGTATATGGCAAATTCTTTTTTATAGATCAATATTCTTTCTCTGGGTTTTAATTGCTTTTATCTTGCTAACTTATAGAAAAAAAACATTTAAAAAAATTAAAGAAGCTGGACTACCTGGTCTTATAGGTGGAGTGTTTCTATCAACTAACTTTGTTGCTTATATGTATTCTATGATGGAAACGACCGTTGCTAATGTAGTTTTTATTATTAGTACTCAAACAGTTTTTTTACCGATAGTAGCTTATATTTTTTTAAAAGAAAAAATTTCACCACGAGGATATGTTGCAATTGTATTGGCTATGATTGGTGTAACATTGATGATTGGCGACTCACTTGGGACCGGATCTTTAAAAGGAAATTTAGCCGCTTTGACTATTCCAATTAACTTTTCAGTTTTAGTTTTGATAATACGAAAATATCCGAAAGTAGACATGATACCCGCAATATTTTATGCAGGTATATTGAGCTGCCTTTATGGTTTATTTTTACTTGAAGATATGGTCATATCTACAAAAGATATTTGGTTATCTTTTTTACTTGGAGTTCCACAATTAGCTTTTGGTTTTATTTTTATCACAATAGGTTCTAGAACAACCCCGGCCGTGATGGTTGGTTTGTTAATGCTTATGGAATCTATATTTGCCCCAATATGGGTTTGGCTATTTTTTAATGAAATACCACCAGTAAGTGTACTCATTGGGGGAATAATTATTCTTTCCGCCGTAGTCATGAAAAGCTTGGATTATAAAAAAGTATAATTTATCAAAATTTTGTGTTATAAAAAAGCATAACGGGAGAGACTATTTAAATGTAGCGCCGAAGGAGCAACCTCCCTGGAAACTCTCAGGCAAAAGGACCGTTATTGTAATAACTCTGGAAAGCAGGCATAGCCTCACCGAAGGAGTAAATCTCTCAGGTTCTTAGACAGATGGGGAAAAAAAGGGTTATTACAAAATGGAAAAAACAGCTTTATATAATTTTCATAAAAACTCAGGGGCTAAGTTCGTTCCTTTCGCTGGTTATGAAATGCCTATCCAATATAAAGATGGCATAGTTAAAGAACATATAAATACAAGACAGTCCGCAGGTTTTTTTGATGTATCACATATGGGTCAGTTTTTTGTCTCTGGAGGTCGATCAACAGAACTTAGTTTAGAAAAAATTATACCATTAGATTTTAAAGAAATTAAGATGAACCAGTCTAAATATTCCTTTTTAATTAATGATGAAGGAGGAGTTATAGATGATCTTATTATAACAAGAGTTGAAAATGGTTTTAATATTATATTGAATGCAGCTTGCAAGGATAACGATATTAAAGAAATTGCAAAATGTCTAAATTCCGAAAGCAAATACGAATTAAGAAAAGATTTATCTCTTATAGCTTTACAAGGTCCTAAAGCGGAAACAATTCTAGAAACAATTATAAAAGGTGTAAAAGAACTCAAATTTATGAATGGTAATTAT
>CACFZK010000003.1 GCA_902570785.1 uncultured Pelagibacteraceae bacterium
CTTTTTTTGACTTCTTTGGGTGAAAAATAGGCTTCCTGCAATTCAACATTCCAATAAGTTAGTTCTTTGAGTAGAATTTTTTTTCCAGAAACTGCGCAGATAACATAATCACCTTTTTCAACAATTTCAAAATTGTTTGGGTAAAATTTAAGTTTAGCTTTATTTCCGTTCATGTTAATTTGAATTAAAATTTTATATTATATGAATTTGTTGGTTATAGGAAGTGGTGGCAGAGAGCATTCGATTTGCTATAAATTGAGACAATCTAGTAGAGTGAGTAAATTATTCTGTATGCCTGGAAATGCTGGCACAGAAAAAATTGCAGAAAATATAAGTCAAGATATATCAAATTTTGAAGAAGTTTATAAAATAATAAAAAAAAATGTAGTTGATATTGTAATAATTGGTCCAGAAGAACCTCTTGTAAATGGTATAACTGATTTTCTTGAAAAAAAATTAGTAAAAGTGTTTGGACCAAATAAATTCGCAGCTCAATTAGAAGGTTCTAAAGCTTTTATGAAGAACTTGTGTAAAAAAAATAATATTCCAACTGCAAATTTTGGAATTTTTGAAAAATATGAAGAAGCTGCTAAATTCATAGAAGAATCTCAGATTCCTATTGTTATAAAGGCTGATGGTCTTGCAGCAGGAAAAGGTGTATTGATTTGTAACTCTAAGGATGAGGCATTAATAGAAACTAAAAAAATTCTAGAAGGTAAATTTAAATCTTCTAAAAAAGTAGTTATTGAAGAATTTTTAGAGGGAGAAGAATTAAGCTATTTTGTTGTAGTTGATAAAAATTCATATAGTTTTTTTGGTTCTGCACAGGATCATAAAAGAGTTGGAGAGGGTGATACTGGACCTAATACTGGAGGTATGGGTGCTTACTCCCCAGCAAGAAATTTAACAAAAGATCTTGAATTTAAAATAAAAAAGAAAATTATTGAACCAACTATCCAGGCAATGAAGAACTCAGGAAATCCTTATAAAGGTTTTTTGTATGCAGGTTTAATGGTTAAAAATGATGAGCCTTATTTAATTGAATACAATATTAGAATGGGTGACCCAGAGTGCCAAGTACTAATGATGAAATTAAAAACAGATTTATTAAATATTGTTGAAGCTGCAATAAATAATGATTTAAATAAATTGAAAATTGAATGGGATAATAAAAAATGTATAACAATTGTTTTATGTGCCAAAGGATATCCTGGAGACTATATTAAGGATAAAGAAATTGAAAATTTATCAAAAGTTCATTTAGATAAAAATAATCAAATTTTTCATGCGGGAACATACAAGATTAATGAAAAAATTTTTTCAAAGGGAGGTAGAGTATTAAACGTCACTTCCTCTAGCAACGACCTCTATGAAGCAAGAAATAATTCTTTGTCAAATCTTGAAAAAATAAAGTGGAATAATGGTTTTTTTAGAAAAGATATCGGCTGGAGAGCTATCAAAAAAAAATGAGAATTATTGGTGGCAAATTTAAGAATAAAAAGATTAGTTTTCCTAAAAATATTAAAACAAGACCTCTAAAAGATAGTGTAAGAGAAAATATTTTTAATATACTTTTTCACTCTAAAGTTATTGATATTGATTTAAAAAATTTAAATGTTCTTGATCTTTATGCGGGATCAGGATCCTTTGGCATAGAATGTTTATCGAGAAATGCATCGAAAGTGGTATTTGTTGAAAAGGATCTAGATGCAATACTAAATTTAAAAAAAAATATTCAAAATATTAATTTAATGAAAAATTCAATAATTGTATCAAGGGACGTTATTGAGTTTTTTAATAAATTTGTTTTAGATGACTATATTAAATTTAATGTAATTTTTTTTGACCCACCGTACCAAGATATTAGCTTTATAAATTCTTTAAAAACAATTAAAAATAATCACTTTTTATGTAAAAATCATATTGTGATAATCCATAGAGAGTCGAGATCTAATGATAATTTACAAAAATATATTAATATAATTGAAAATAGAACTTATGGTCGGTCAGAAATATTTTTTGGTAAAATTTTTTAGGATAAGAATTTTTTTGTTAAAATTTTAACTTTTTCTACTGCTGGCTGGTTAAATGCATCAACCCCCATTAAATTTGCTAATAATATAGTCTCAAATATAAATAGAAGAAATAAATCAGCTAAATTTTTTTCGTTGAACTTTTTAATTTCAAATTCTCTAAAAGGTATTTTGCTTATTTTTAAAACTTCTATAAATGCTTTTTTTTGCGTATTTTTAATTTTTGAATAGTTTTTATTGTGCAAAAATTTTACTTTTTTACCAAAAATTTTATTATTAAATTTAAAACTATTATTTTTTTTAGAACTGAAAACATAAAATAATTTATCTTTTGGACCATCTAAATATAGTTGCATTAAGCTATGATGATCTTTGGGTGCATTTGAAATAACAGGTATAAATCCCTTTTTATTTTTTCCTAAGCTTTCAGCTAAAAGTTGTTGGCACCAAAATAAAAAATCATTTAATTGTGGGACATAATTAAAAAAAACTAGGGTCTTTATTTTTTTTTGATAGATTTTTTTGGTATATCTTTTTGAAATAATTAAATTTTTTTTATTTTTAAAAAAATGAAAAAGTTTCTTTTTAATCTTAAGTGGACTTAGGCCCATCAGGTAAGCTGGGACCATACCTACTTCTGAAAAAACTGAATACCGACCACCAATATTAGAATTATGCTTAATAAAAAAAAAATCCTTCTTTTTTGCCAGATTATACAAAATATTATCTTTTTTTTCTGATATTATAATTAAATTATTTTTTTTAAAATAATTTTTAAAATATCCAGTATTAACTATTGTTTCTGTTGTATTTCCAGATTTAGATATAATTATAAACAAAAATTTTGAAGGATTTTTTTTGATTTCTATTTTTTTCAATAATTCAAAATCAAGGTTATCTATAAAGATAAAATTCTTTTTAATTTTGTGTTTTAGAAATGAGTAAATAGCTTTTGATCCAAGAATGGATCCGCCCATTCCAATTATTACTACTGTTTTAAATTTTTTAAACTTTTTAATTCTTTTAAAGTTATAATTATTATTTTTGCTGCTACTTAAGGATTTGAGTAAACTTGGATTTTTATCGAAGACTTTACTTTCTAAATTATTAGCTCTCATCATATTAACGCTCTTTTTTTAACTCTTTTAAAATCATATTTTCCAGACTTGATGAAGAATTAGAACTTGATTTTGAAGTATCAACACTACTTATTGCTGATTCTAATGAAGAATTAACATCTTTAGATTTCTTTGTTTTTGGAATTGGCAATGTATCGTAGTTAGGTGGTAGAATAAGGGGATCTTTTTTTTTTATTAAAAACTCGTCAGTTGTTTTTTTTTTTTGACCAGTTACTGCATCCCTAAAATTAGTACATCCATTTAATCCTATAAAAATTATAATAATAAAAATTATTTTTAAATATTTCATGTGTTTTTTTTTAATACAAATTCTTTTACAACCATAGCAAAAATACCAAGAGAAATAAAAATATCTGCGAAATTAAAGGTAAACCAATGCATGTTTCCTATATGAAAATCTATAAAATCAGGAACAGCGAAATATGTAAGCCTGTCATAAACATTTCCTACGGCTCCCCCTAAAATAAACGATATAATTATTTTTCCTGTGTTATCTGATATGACCATCAAGTATACAAGGTAAACTATAATTATTAAAATTATTGCTGATATTAAATGATATAAAAAACTTGTATCTAGACTAAAAAGACCAAAAGCAATTCCCTGGTTCCAATTTAAAGTAATGTTAATAAAATCATTTAAAAAAATATCCCCTTGTTCTGATTGAATTTTTTTAATGACACTAATTTTTGAAATCCTATCAATTCCAAAAAATATTAGAATTAAAAACAGACTAATTATATCAAATTTTTTTACTTTTATTTTATTTTCCAGCATTTTGTAACGGACAAATTTTAGTTCTTGAACATTTATTTTTATTTGCACTTGATACTATTTTCCAACATCTTGCACACTTTGTCCCTTCGGCTTTCTGGACTGATATTAATAATTTATCTTTTATATCATCCTGTATAGTGTTTGTTACATTAGATGTAATAAGAAGTTCTTCTGCATCAACACTGTTAAGAATTTCGTGATCTTTTTTAGATAAAGAAATTTTTATATCTGCTTCTAAACTAGATCCAATTATTTTTTTTGATCTTTCTTCCTCTATTGCGATATTAACCTGCTGCCTAAAAGAAAGTAACTTTTCCCATTTTTTGTATAAAGTTTCGTTTTGCCAATTTTTCGGTAATTCAGAAAAAATTTCTTCGTGTATACTAATTTTTTTATTTTTGTTTGATAAATCAGTTATTTCTTCAGTTGTGAACGATAACACTGGTGCATACCATTTCAATAGACACTCAAGGATTACGTTTAGTAAAGTTACACATGACTTCCTTTTTTGTGAACTTACTTCATCGCAATACAATGTATCTTTTCTTATATCAAAATAAAATGAAGATAGATCAAGTGTACAAAAATTTAGCAACTCCTTTTGAAGCTTGTGGAAGTTATAATCTTTAAAACTCTTTTTAATTTCTAAACTTAAAAAATAAAGTTTATGTAGAATTACTTGCTCTAACTCTGGCAACTCATTCACTTTAATTGACTTGAAATTTTGCGGAGTGTAATTATCCCTTAAATTTCCCAAAATATATCTAAAAGTATTTCTTATTTTTCTATAAGACTCAGCATGTTGCTCTAATATCGAATGATCTATTCTTAAATCCTCAGCATAGTCTGATGATGCAACCCAAAGTCTAAGTATATCTGCACCATATTTTTTTAAAATTTCTTCGGGTGAAATAATATTGCCGGCAGATTTAGACATTTTCATCCCTTTTCCATCCACTACAAAACCATGTGAAAGTATACTTTCAAAAGGAGCTCTGCCCCTTGTTCCGCAAGATTCCAAAAGAGAGGAGTGAAACCATCCTCTATGTTGGTCAGAGCCTTCTAAATACATTGATGCTGGCCATTTTAAATCTTTTCTTTTTTCCAAGACAAATGAATGTGTTGATCCGCTATCAAACCAAACCTCTACTATATCATTTGATTTAATATAATTTTGTTTACTATATTTTTTTCCAAGAAACCTTTGTGGATCATCATGAAACCAACAATCTGATCCCTCTTTTTCATAAATTTTTGCAATATTTTCAATTACTTCAGGATCTCTTAAGGGTTCGTTAGTTTTCTTGTCAATGAAAATTGGTAAAGGCACTCCCCAAGAACGCTGCCTTGAGATACACCAGTCTGGTCTAGTCTCAATCATTGATCTAATTCTTGTTTTTCCTTTTTCTGGGTAAAAAGTTGTCTGATCGATAGAATCAATTGCTTTTTTTCTTAACTTATGACTTTCCATTGATATAAACCATTGAGGCGTAGCTCTGTGTACTAACGGTGCTTTAGATCTCCAAGAGTGAGGATAACTATGTATTAAACTGCCGCTACCTAAAAGATTATTTTGTTCTTTTAAATTTTTTATAATTACTTCATCAGCTTTAAATACGTGTGTTCCCTCAAAAATCGGAATATTTTTTGTATAAAGACCATCATTATTAACAGTTTCGATTGCTTTCATTCCATGTTTTAAACACAAATTAAAATCGTCAGGTCCGTGGCTAGGTGCACAATGAACAATTCCGGTACCTTGTTCTAAAGTTACAAAATTCGCCTCTAACATTGGCACATCATATTCGTAACCTAAATTTTTAAATGGGTGAGAACACAAAGTATTATTAAATTCACTACCTTTAAACGTTTCTAAAACCTCATATTTTCCTAATTCACAACTTTCAATTACTGACTGAATTAATTTTTCGGCTATAACAATTTTATTATTATTTATATCTAAAACCACATAATCAATATCTTTATTATAAGCTAGTGCTTTATTTGCTGGAATCGTCCAAGGTGTAGTAGTCCAAATAATAATAGAAGTATTTTTTAAATAATCTTTATCAGTTTTTTTTACTTTAAAAGCTGCATAGATAGTGTTTGATTTATGATCTTTATATTCTACTTCTGCATCTGCTAAAGCTGTTTTCTCAACTGTAGACCATAAAACTGGTTTGAAGCCTCTATAGAGACTTCCTTCCTTCAAAAATTTACCTAATTCTCTTACGATCTGACCTTCTGCATCGTAGCTCATAGTAGAATAATAATTTTCCCAATCACCAATTACGCCTAATCGTTTAAATTCTTTTTTATGAATTACTATCCACTTTTCTGCAAATTCCCTACATTCTTTTCTAAAATCTTTTATAGGCACTTCATCTTTATTCTTTTTTCTTTTTTTGTATTGTTCCTCAATTTTCCATTCTATCGGTAAACCATGACAATCCCATCCTGGAACATATATGGAGTCTTTATTATCCATTTGGTGAAATTTTATAATTATGTCTTTAAGAATTTTATTAAGGGCCGTTCCCATATGAATGTGACCATTAGCATAAGGTGGCCCATCGTGAAGAACGAACTTAGGTTTGCCCTCTGACTTTTTTCTTAACCTTTCATAAAGTTTGGTTTTGTCCCAATTTTCCAATATTTTTGGTTCTTTAATAGGCAAATTAGCCTTCATCGAAAAAGCAGTTTTAGGAAGGTTCAAATTATTTTCAGCCATAATATTTACTTTGCATTTTTAATATCTTTTTTTATTTGTTTTTTTAATTCAATTATATTTTTAAATTTTTTTTCACCTCTTATAAATTTAATTAACATTATTTTAATTCTTTTATCATATAAATTTTTATTAAAATTAAAAATATGAACCTCAAGAATTAATTTTTTCTGTCCAAATGTGGGTCTATATCCAATATTAACAATGCCTACTTTTTTAACTTTATTACTAATCCAAATTTCAGCTGAATATACCCCAAGTTTTGGGATTACATAATTTTTTAAACTTATGTTGCAGGTTGGAAATCCAATAGTTCTTCCCCTTTTGTCACCTCGTTGTACTACTCCCTCGATAGACCAAGGTCTACCTAATAAAGTATTAGCATATTCTATTTTACCTTTTTTGATTTTATTTCTAATTAGTGTAGAAGAAATTATTAAATTTTTTTTATTAAAAGGTACTATTGTTTTTGTTTTATATTTAAACAAAACTTCTCTTTTTTTTAATAATCTTACATCACCTATTCTATTTTTTCCAAACCTAAAGTTTTTGCTTATAAAGATTAATTTAGTTTTGAGTTTTTCAAAAATGATTTTTTTAATGAAATTTTCAGAGGAAATATTTGAAAATTTTTTGTCGAATTTTTTAACAATTAAAAAATCTAAACCATTTTTTTTAGATGATAAAATCTTTTGATTTAATGAGTCAATTCTATAATTTTTAAGTTTTTTGTTAAAAAACATGACGGGTAATGGTTGAAATACTAAAAGACCAAATTTTAGATTATTTTTTTTTGCAATTTTTTTACCCTGATTAATTACTTTCTGATGACCTAAATGAAACCCATCAAAATTTCCGATAGCAATTGCAGAATTTTTAAATTTTTTCTCTATATTAAAGTTTTTATAAATTTTCATTTACCAAGTTAACTCTTTTTGAAAAAAATTAGCTTTAACTTTATTTTGTTCTAATAAATCATTAATAAACTCTTCATTTATGGCTTTATCTTTATGGACGCCGCTGGTTATAAATATTGAGTCTAGTTTCATATTGTTGGCTCCTTTAATATCAGTCTTTAAGTTATCACCAATTACTAAAGTTTTTTGACTTACATCTAAACAAGAAAGGTAAACTTCTTTGTGTGGTTTTCCAAAGTAAATGACACTTCCTCCAATACCCTCAAAAACTTCTGCGATTTTTCCTGCACAATATTCTTCTTCGGAACCTCTATGAACTGTTAGGTCGGGATTAGTACAAATAAATTTTTTATTTTTAAAGTTTTTTAATAAATTTTCATAAAATTTTAAATTTTTTTCCTCCTCATCAAGTAAGCCAGTACATAAAATAAAATCACAATTTTCAAGACTAGTTTTATTTTCTTTAAATTCTAAAAATAAAGATTGGTCTCTAGGTGGTCCTAAATGAAAAAACTTTTTGCCGAATATTCCCTCTCTTAAAGAATTTATGGCTGCTTCCCCTGAAGTAAATAAGTTTTTTAAGAATTTATCTTCCATATTTAATTTTTTCAGGAATTCTTTAACTTTATTAATGGGTCTAGGTGCGTTTGAGAGAAAAATTATTTTTTTATTTTTTTCATCTAATTTTTGAATTACTTCTAATGCTGAGGAGTTAAGCTGAATACCATTGTGCATTACCCCCCATAAATCGATTAAAAATGCATCATATCCGTTATAAATGTTTGACAAATGATCTAATTTTTTGATTTTCATAGGAAATTCAACGTTTTTTTGGTTGTTTTTTTTTTATCATAGACTTGAATTATTTTAAATACATACCATATTTCTCATTATTATAAATTAAAGGAGTTTTCATGAAATTTAGACCACTACACGATAGAGTATTGATAAAAGTGCTTGATAGTGAGGAAAAAACAAAGGGTGGTATTATAATTCCAGATACTGCAAAAGAAAAACCGCAAGAAGGTGAAATTGTTGCTGTTGGGCCTGGAGCTAAAACTGAAGATGGCAAAACAGTTAAAATGGACGTCAAGATTGGAGACAAAGTTATTTTTGGAAAATGGTCTGGAACAGAAATCAAAATTGACAATGTAGAGTATAGCATAATGAAAGAGTCAGACATTATGGGAATTTCAAAAAGTAAATAAAAAATAATATAAGGAGATTAAAATGCCAAAGATTATAAAGTTTAATAACGAAGCTAGGGCAAAGATGCTAAAAGGGGTCGACACACTTGCAAACACTGTAAAAACAACTCTTGGTCCAAAAGGAAGAAACGTTGTTATTGATAAATCATATGGAGCACCAAGAACAACAAAAGATGGCGTTACAGTAGCTAAAGAAATTGAGCTTGAAGATAAATTTGAAAACATGGGTGCACAAATGGTTAAAGAAGTCGCAAGCAAAACTAACGATAATGCTGGTGACGGAACAACTACCGCAAGTATATTAGCTCAAGCAATTGTTGGTGAAGGAATAAAATATGTTACTGCGGGTATGAATCCGATGGATATTAAAAGAGGTATAGATAAAGCAGTAGAAAACGTAATTGATAATCTAAAAAAAACATCAAAAAAAGTTAAAGCGAATGAGGAAGTTGCACAGGTTGGAACTATTTCTGCTAATGGTGAGAAAGAGATAGGAGATATGATTTCTAAAGCAATGCAAAAAGTAGGTAACGAGGGAGTTATTACAGTAGAAGAAGCTAAAGGAATTGAGACTGAACTCGATGTTGTAGAAGGTATGCAATTTGACCGAGGATATTTATCTCCATACTTTGTTACTAATACAGATAAAATGACTACTGAGTTGGAGAATCCGCTTGTTCTACTTCATGAGAAAAAGTTAACTAATCTTCAACCAATGGTTCCACTTTTAGAGTCTGTAGTTCAAGCTAATAGGCCTCTAATGATAATTTCTGAGGACGTGGAAGGCGAAGCATTAGCAACTCTTGTGGTAAATAAATTGAGAGGTGGTCTTAAGGTGGTTGCAGTAAAAGCTCCAGGCTTTGGTGATAGAAGAAAAGAAATGTTAGAAGATATTGCAATTCTGACAGGTGGTTCGGTAATATCTGAAGACCTGGGTACAAAGCTTGAAAATGTAAAAATAAATAATTTGGGTTCTTGTAAGAAAGTAAAAATTGATAAAGAAAATAGTACTTTAGTTGCTGGTACAGGCAAGAAAGCTGATATTGAAGCAAGATGTAATCAAATTAGAAAACAAATCGAGGAAACTACTTCTGATTATGATAAAGAAAAACTTCAAGAACGATTAGCTAAATTAGCTGGCGGTGTTGCTGTAATCAAAGTTGGTGGCGCAACAGAAGTTGAAGTTAAAGAGAGAAAAGATAGAGTGGAAGACGCTTTAAATGCTACAAGGGCAGCAGTGGAAGAAGGTGTTGTTGTTGGCGGTGGTTGCGCTCTTCTTTATGCTTCTCAAGAATTAGATAAAGTAAAAGTAAAAGGTGATGACCAAAAAGCTGGTGTGGACATTATTAAAAAAGCACTACAAGCACCTATTAGACAGATTGCTGCTAATGCGGGCGTTGATGGCTCAGTTGTTGTTGGAAAACTATTAGAAGGAAAAAAAGCTACACAGGGTTTTGATGCACAAGAAGAGCAATATGTCGATATGTTTTCCAAAGGTATTATAGATCCAATGAAAGTTGTTAGATCAGCTTTGCAAGATGCTTCATCTATAGCTGGTTTATTAATTACTACAGAAGCAATGATAGCTGACAAACCAGAAGAAAAAGATTCTGGTCCTGCTATGCCTCCTGGTGGAATGGGTGGTATGGGAGGAATGGGTGGTATGGGAATGTAATTCCAATCACTTCATAGAATTTAAAAAAGGCTGCAATTTTGCAGCCTTTTTTTTTGAGTACAATACACAGGCTTGGGACTTTAAAATCAAACCATCTTTTAAAATTCTTAGGTTATTGTCTCTCAAAGTTTTTCCAGTCGATGTGATATCGGTAATAATTTCTGATGAACCAATAAAAGGATAAGTTTCTGTTGCTCCGAGACTAGGAACCAATTTGTATTGAGTAACACCTTTTGAGACCAAAAAATTATTTGTTAAATTTGGGTATTTTGTTGCAACTCTTAATCTGGTATTTTTTTTATCTCTAAAATCAAAAGATACTTCCTCTAAATCGGCAACAGTTTGAACATCAATCCAATCATCAGGAATAGCAACCACAACATTAGCTGAACCAAAATCTAACTTTTTCTTAACTTCAATCTTTTGTTTCAGAATTGTAGCTGATTCATTTAAAAGATCCAAACCTGAGATCCCTATGTCGAGGGTACCATCAGCAATCCTTTGAATGATTTCTTTTGCGTGTAAGTAAATAATTTTAATATTTGGCAAATTTTTTACTTCAGCAAAGTAGTTTCTCTCTCCTCCGCTTGAAGTTAATTTTAAATTATTTCTTGCAAGAAAATTTATTGAACCTTCTTTTAATCTACCTTTACTTGGTAACCCTATAGTTATTAAATTTTTCATGTTTTCAAATTATTCAAATTAATTGCAGCACCTACTGCTGAAATATTTTTCTTAGATCCCAGACTTTTCAATAAACCATCGTATCTACCACCTCTTGCTATCTCTTTTTTTGAGGAATTATATATTTCAAATACTATTCCAGAATAGTACTCAATATCTCTTCCAAAATTCGTAGAAAAAGTTATTTTAGATTTTAAGCTAGATAAATTTTTTAAGCTCGATAGATCTTTAAAAATATTTTTGCTCAATTGATTTTTATTAATAAAATTATTTAATTTTTTTTCTAACTTATCTATTGGACAATTTATTTTCAAAAAATCCCTGACAATTTTTACAGTTTTTTTATTTTCTTTAAATGACCTTGGATCTTTAATTTTTCTATCAAATCTAGATATAATTTCTGAAAATTTTCTGTTTGCAACTTCTTTATTCTGGTCAACATTCTTCATTTCAAAAAACTTTTTTTTATCGAGTTCGACTGTGGAAGGATCAACATCAGAATTTGTTTCAAGCCTATTGAGCAAATCTTCAAAATATTTTGGCCGCCAAAAGTGTCTTTTTAATCTCATTCTCCATCTTTCTGGTATTTTTAAAGAGTCAATTAACTGCTTGAATAAACTTACATCTCCAACTTTAATTGATATGTTTTTAATTTTAATTTTATTAATTGAATTGGTTATTGTTCTTAAAACTCTTAAATCATCTACAGATTTATTTTTAGAACCATAAATCTCTAAACCTAATTGAAAATTAACAACTTTATTTAAACTTTTTGACCTTCGATATGCTTGACCTGAATAATATATTTTTGAATTTGCCCTAGAGTTATCTTTTAAATATTTTATGCACGAAGCTACTGTCAAATCTGGTCTTAAACACATACTTTTTCCGGTATCATCCTCAAAAGTAAGCATTATCTTCCTAAAATTCTCTCCTGACCTTTCAATAATATAATCTGAGTCTAAAAGTACGTCTGGTTCTGATAAAACAAACCCATCCTTTTTAAATACTTCTATTATATTCTCAGAGTAATTTTTTGATTTCATTTGCTAGTTCCTCTATTTTTACTGAACTTTCATTTCCATTTTCTAAATTTTTTAAAGTTACTTTTCCTGATTTTATCTCATTTTCACCATACAAAATAACAGCTGGGGATCCTAGCTTGTTTGCATATTCCATTTGTTTTTTTAACTTACTCTCTCCTGGGTAAATCTCTGAACTGATATTCGAGGTTCTAAGTTTTTTTAGTATATCTACATATTCCTTAATTTTATCTTTGTCAAAAACACATATGATGACTGGTCTTGTAGATTTTATTTTAAAATCTTTTTTCTGCATTAAAGCAAATACAAGTCTATCTAGACCAATCGATATTCCCGTTGCGGGACAATCTAAATTTCCAAAATTACTAACAAGATTATCATACCTTCCTCCTCCGCCTATTGAGCCGAATTGAATGGTCTGTCCTTTTGAATTTTTTACTTCAAAATTTAAATTAACCTCAAACACAGGTCCGGTATAATATTCTAATCCTCTTATAACTGATGGATCAAATTTGTAATTCTTGAAATTGTAAGCCTCAAATACTTTTAAAATTTCTAAAATATCTTCACTATCAGGAATTTCGTTCCGTAAAGTAGTTTCGATTGTTTTGATCTGATCATTGCTTAGATTTGCTCCTTTTGTGTAATCACCTGATTTATCTTTTCGACCCTCTGCGAGAAGTTTTTTTGCCTCTTCCCAGCCAAGTCTGTCAATTTTATCTAGGGCCCTAAGCGTAGTTGAAATTTGATCTTTAGATGTAATTTTTAACTTTTCAAATAACTTATCTGTCAATTTTCTAGATGAAATCTTTACAGTATAATCTTTTTTATCTAAATTACACTTTTCTAATATCTCAGAAATTAATACACAAAGTTCTGCATCTGCTTGCAAATTTTTTGTTCCCACATAGTCAGCATCAAATTGTAAAAATTCTCTAAATCTTCCTGGTCCAGGTTTCTCATTTCTCCAAACCGAACCTAATTGATACCGTTTAAATGGTTTAGGTATTTCAAGATAGTTTTTTGCTACATATCTTGCTAAGGGAGCAGTAAGATCATACCGAAGTGACATCCATTTGTTTTCATCTTTAAAAGAAAATACTCCTGCATCTGGTCTCTCCTTGTCAGGTAAAAATTTGCCAATACTATCGGTATACTCGAAACTAGGTGTTTCGAGATATTGAAAACCGTACTTAATCATAACTTCTTTAATATTAGAAATTACAAAATCACGGATTAATAATTCTTTTTCTTGTCTATCTACAAAACCTAATGGTAATTCTTTAGAAGGTTTTGTTTTTTTATCTTTTACCATTTTTTTGGTACAGCAGGGTGGATTCGAACCACCGACCCCTAGTTCCACAAACTAGTGCTCTAACCAACTGAGCTACTGCTGCATAACCTCTTTTTATATTAATTGTTTATAAATTTGTATTTTAAATATGTAGTGATTTAGCTAAGCAATAGCCTAGCGTGCACTCTATGAGAGTGTTTATGTGAAGCAATTATGTATGATCTTTTCAACATTTGTAGTTCTTTTAACAAATTAAAAAATAAATTCAACCCCTGATTATTGGGACAACAACCTAAATCTAGGTAACCATTGCCCCAATTTTCGAGTTTGCTGGTAATAAGATTTAAGATGTTTTCTGTAGATTTACCGCGGCAGGTCCTTTTTCTCCATTCTCTACATCAAAAGTAAGCTCATCGCCTTCGTTTAAGTATTTTAAACCAGCTGCTCTTACTGCTGAAGAGTGAACAAAAACGTCCTTCTCTTTATCTTCTCTTTCAATAAAACCATAACCTTTAGTTCCATTGAACCACTTTACTTTGCCTTTTAGACTCATTTTCTTTCCTTATACTTAGTTAACTTAACATTAGTAAAATTTACTAATATTGCCCTTAAACAGTTTAATAGAATAAATGTCAAGCAAATGATTAGTTTTTAATAAAAAAAACGCTTGTATAACCGATTTGCTACAAAAAATTACTCAGTATTACAAGTAAGCTTAATAAAATTACTGATCCTAATATCAGGCTTTTTCTTTTATGTAATAATCTTATTATTTTTGATGTAAGAGGTTCAACAAAAGCTAAACTATTATCAATTGTATCCTGGGCTTTTTTAAATCCTTGGTCCCTTCCTATTTTAAGGAATTTTGTTTTTCTATGATTTAAAATTTGATCTCCAGACATACTATCAAAATTTTTAAGATATTTTATTATTATATTTTTAATTTTTTCTGCAGATTCTTTGTTGTCTCTATGTGCACCACCAAGTGGTTCGTCGATGACCTCATCGATTATACCTAACTTTAAGAGTTGTTGCGCTGTTAACTTCATAGCTTCTGCTGCTTCCAAAGATTTACTTGGGTCTCTCCACAAAATAGACGCGCAACCCTCTGGTGATATAACAGAATAGATTGAGTGCTCCAGCATTATTACTTTATTTGATGAAGCTAATGCAATCGCACCTCCAGATCCTCCCTCACCTATTATTATGGAAATATTTGGAACTCTTAAAGACATACAACATTCGATCGAGTTGGCAATGGCTATAGCTTGCCCTCTTTGTTCAGCTCCTATCCCTGGGTATGCACCAGGTGTGTCGATTAAAGAAATAACTGGAATTCCAAATCGATCAGCAAGTTTCATTAATCTAATACATTTTCTGTAACCTTCGGGTCTCATCATTCCAAAATTACTTTCCATTCTACTATTTAGATCTAAGCCTTTCTCTTGCCCTAAAACCAAAACTGATTTGTTATTAATAAGACCAAAACCGGCTATTATAGATTTGTCGTCAGAAAAAAGTCTGTCCCCTGAAATTAAAGTAAAATCTGAAAATATTTCATTAATATAAAATTTAGCTCTTGGTCTATCCTCGTGTCTTGCAACTAAAGTCTTTTGCCAGCTATTAAGTTTTGAGTAAGTAGTTTTTAATTTTGAATTAATTTCTTCCTGAATTTTCTCTATTTTTTCAGTATCAACCTGTGATATACCATCTTTATCAAAAGGGTTCTTGGATTTATCCAAATTTTCTTCTAAGAATTTTATTTCTTTTTCAAATTCAAGATAATTTCTCATAAATTTTTATTATTTAAATAATATTATCAATCTTATTAAATTACAAATGTGTCAATAAATTCTTGCTAAAAAGCTCAATATTTAGTGTATTGTAGATATAATGAAGAAACTAACCATTAATGATTTAAAGATAGATGAGAATCTCATTAAATTTATCAATGAAGATGCTATTCCAGGAACTGCCTTAAATAAAGAACATTTCTGGAAAGAATTTAGTAATGTGGTCCATGAGCTGACACCTATAAATAAAAATTTAATTAAAAAAAGAGAAGAGATACAAAAAAAAATTGATGCCTGGCATCTATCTAATAAAGATAGTCTTTTAGATAAAAAAAAATATACCGAATTCTTAAAATCTATAAACTACATTGTTGAAGAAAAAGATAATTTTAAAATTACTACTTCAGATGTTGATGAGGAAATTTCTTCTATAGCAGGACCACAATTGGTTGTGCCTGTTGATAATGCTAGATATGCATTGAATGCTGCAAATGCTAGATGGGGCAGCTTATATGATGCAATTTATGGTACTGATGTGATATCTGAGAATAAAGAAAAAACTTGGGATCAGAATAGAGCGATTGAAGTAATAAATTATGTAAGAGATTTTCTTGATAATACAATTTCAATAGAAAAAACTAGTTGGAAAAATATATCAGAAATTAGAATTCAAGACGAAAATTTAGTTTTTCTGGTAGATGGAAAAAATTATAATCTAAAAAATAAAAAACAATTCGCGGGTTTTAACGGTGAAAGAAATGATCCAAAATCTATATTGCTTAAAAATAACAACCTACATATTGATATTATTATCGATAAAAATAGTAAAATTGGAAAAACTGATAAAGCAGGAATTTCAGATATCATTATAGAATCAGCAATATCAACTATTGTTGATAATGAAGACTCTGTAGCAGCAGTGGATTCTGTTGACAAAGTGAAATGTTATAAAAATTGGCTTGGTTTAATGAAAGGAGATTTAAAAACAGAGGTAAATAAAAATGGAAAAACATTTACAAGAAAATTAAATTCTGACAGAAATTATATAGGGCCAGATGGGTCAAAATTTACTTTGCACGGGAGAGCGTTATTACTTAATAGAAATGTAGGTCATTTAATGACAAATCCTGCAATAATATTAAAAGATGGATCTGAAATACCTGAAGGTATCATGGATGCTTTCATATCTACTTTGTGTGCTATGCATGACTTTAAATTAAAGAATAATTCAAGAAAAGAATCTGTATACATAGTTAAACCGAAAATGCATGGCCCTGAAGAAGTCAAGTTTACGAACAATTTGTTTTCAAAAGTTGAGGAAGCTTTGAAAATTAAAAAGTATTCAATCAAAGTTGGAATAATGGATGAGGAAAGAAGGACAACTGTAAATTTAAAAGAATGTATAAGAAAAGTTAAGGAAAGAGTTGTTTTTATAAACACTGGATTTTTAGATAGAACTGGGGACGAAATGCATACGTCCTTTGAGGCTGGTCCAATGATTTTTAAAGGGGATATGAAAAAATCTAAGTGGTTAAATACTTATGAAGATTGGAATGTAGATATTGGTTTGTCATGTGGTTTTTCTGGAAAGGCCCAAATAGGAAAAGGTATGTGGGCTATGCCAGATAAAATGTCAGATATGATGAAACAAAAAATTAATCATCCAAAATCTGGTGCTAATTGTGCTTGGGTGCCATCTCCAACCGCAGCAACACTTCATGCAACTCATTACCATTATCTTGATGTTTTTAAAAAACAAGATGAATTAAAGACTAGGGAGAGAGCAAAGTTAGAAAATTTATTGGAAATACCTAAGGCTGACAGACCGAATTGGTCTGTAGAAGACATAAATAAAGAGCTTGAAAATAATGTGCAAGGGATTTTGGGTTATGTTGTCAGATGGATTGATCAAGGCGTTGGTTGTTCAAAAGTACCTGATATTAATAATATCGGCTTAATGGAAGATAGAGCCACTCTTAGAATTTCCTCGCAACATATAGCAAATTGGTTACATCACAATATATGCTCAAAAGACCAGGTAATAAAGGTACTAAAAAAAATGGCAAAAATTGTAGATGAACAGAATAGTTCCGATAAAAAATATGAGCCTATGTCTTCAAATTTTGAAAAATCAAAAGCTTTCTTAACAGCTTGCGATTTAGTTTTTAAGGGCAGAGTTCAACCATCCGGATACACTGAGCCATTGCTACATAAAAGAAGATTAGAAAAAAAATCTATTCAGTAGATACTGGTACTCTATTTTTAAAAGCAGAAACTAATGTACCATCGTCGAGCTGCTCGATTTCACCTCCAACTGGTAGACCTTGGCCTAGTTTAGAAATTTTGATTTCACTATTTTTAATTTCATCTTCAATATAATGTGCGGTGGTTTGACCTTCGACTGTTGCGCTTGTTGCAATTATTACCTCTTTTAGTTTATTTTTTTCTATCCTTTTAAGCAAGGAGTCTATTAATAGATTTTTTTGACCGTTATTGTCGTTATTATTTAGTGTTCCTCCCAAAATATGGAAATATCCTTTGAAAATATTAGATGATTCTATCGCCCACATGTCAGCTAAATTTTCTACAACACAAATTTTATCATAACCATTAATATTCTTTTCACATGTGCACTGTGTATCTTTCATTTTTAAATTTCCACATTCGTTACAACGGACCACATTTTTATAAACACTAGCTAAAGATTTTGCTAATGGTTTGATCATATTTTCTTTATTTGTAATGAGCTTTAAAATTATTCGCTTTGCTGACTTCGGTCCTAAACCAGGAAGCTTTGAGAACTGCTTAATTAATTCATCTATTTCTTGATTATTATTTTCCATTTAAAAAGGCATTTTGAAATCTGGTGGTAAATTTGGTATTCCGGTTACTTTGCTTATTTCTGATGAGGTTTTTTTTTTAAGTTTATCTTTTGCGTCATTATAAGCAGCAACAATTAAATCATAAATAATTTCTTTTTTTTCATTTTTTGCATTATCGTGAACAAAAATTGACTTCATTTCATAATCTCCTTTAAGAACTACCTTAACTAATTCACCACCAGATACTCCTTCTACTTCAATTTTTTTCAAATTTTCTTGTACCTCTTTCATTTTTTCTTGAATATTTTTTGCCTGTGATAACATGTCTGAAAAACTACTCATTTGTTTCACTCACATCAATTAATTCAGAATCTGGAAAGAATTTTAAAACTTCTTTATAAACTTCACTATTTTTTTCATTTTCTAATTTATTTTGTTTTTTTTCAATTTTTTGTTCGTGAAGAGTCTTGAGATTATTATCTTTACTTAAACTTATAATCCATCTCTTACCTGTCCATTCGTGTAAGCAATGTGACAATTTTTTAATAAAATTTTTGTTCAAATTTTCATTAAAGCTTATTTCAATTTTTCCCTGCTCAAATTTAGATAATTTTACATTTCTTTCTAAATCAAATTTAAGTTCCATTTCCTTATTATTTTCTGCTAATTCTATAAGACTTGAAAAAGACCTAATCTCAAAATTTTTTTGATCTTCTAATTCATTTTTGTTTTGCTTTTTTATTTGATCAGTATTTTTCATCTGCTCTTTTACAAAATCATCAGGTTTGGGTTCTTCTGTCTTTTCGAGATTTTCTTTGCCTTTTAAATTTGAAATTTCGTTTTGCTTAACAATAGAGATTTTTTCATCATTATATTCCTCAAAACTTTTAATATGAACAAGTTGCATCACAAACATTTTGAGAGCTACATCCTCGTTTGAAACAATTTTTAAATCCTCAATAGTCTTTAGAGATAGTTGCCAAAACAGACCAAGATCTTGCATATTCAAATTTTTTGATATTTTATCAATTAATTTTGTTTCACCTTCCGAAAGAAATAAATCTTTTTCAATAGGCCCAAGGTTTATTCTTCTTCCAAATAAATAAAGCAGTTCTAAAAAATCGTTCAAAAAGTTTTTTGCGTCTAGTCCGCCATCACTCAAATCTTTTAGCTGCTCCAATGCCCCTTTTTCATTTCCATCAAAAATATAGGTAATTAAATTTATTATTTTAGATTTATCAGCTATTCCGAGCATTTTCCTAACGTCCACTTCTTGAATGGTCTTATTCTCGTCTAGTGTTTGAAAAATTAATGCTCTATCTAATAATGATACAGCATCTCTAACTGAACCCTCAGAAGCTCTTGCTAATAATTTTAAAGCATCATCAGATATTTTTCCTTTTTCAATATCTGATATTTTTTTTAAATGTTGAAATATTTGTTCTAAATTTACTCTTCTAAGATCAAATCTTTGGCAACGAGATAAGATTGTAACTGGTATTTTTCGGGCTTCAGTAGTAGCAAGGATAAATTTCAATTTTTCCGGTGGTTCTTCCAGAGTCTTCAAAAGACCGTTAAAGGCCTGCTTGGATAACATGTGAACCTCATCTATAATAAATATTTTAAATTTTGCACTTGTAGGATTATACTTTGCATTTTCAATCAGCTCTCTTACATCGTCTATTCCAGTTTTAGATGCTGCATCCATCTCAAGAACATCAATGTGATTAGAATTTTCAATTTCTCGACAGTGGCAAGTTTCTTTTTCACCACACATATCTCCTTTCTCAAAATCTTTAGTACAATTCAGTGCCTTTGCAATCAATCTAGCAGTCGTTGTTTTTCCCACGCCTCTAATTCCGGTTAAAAGATAGGCATTAGGCGTTTTGTTTATTTTTATTGCGTTAGAAATTGTTTGTGCGATTATTTCTTGGCCAATTAAATCTTTAAAAATCCTTGGCCGATATTTTAATGCTAAAATTTTTGAATTATTTTTTTCCATATAAGGAGACCAAACAACCCGCTTTTAAAAGTTCGTGCTGCTGTTGTTACACCCTGACACGTTAAACGTATCAAAACCGCCTGAATGGCCCCCAATTTATTATATCAATATAAAATTGAATTCTACAAGTGTGTAATCATTAATTTGTGGACTATTTTTTTTGTCTAAATTTAGAGGCTTCATAAACTCCAAGAATATCCAAGCTTTCAGTATGAAAACCCAGTTCCTCAAGAGCTTTTTGAACTTTTGTATCTTCGATGTGACCTTCTAGATCTAAGTAAAAATTTGTTTGGTCGAATGTGTTTTTAACTGAGAAACTTTCAAGTTTTGTCATATTTACTTGATTAGTAGCGAATCCGCCAAGACATTTGTAAAGTGCTGCTGGAATACTTTTTAACCTAAAAATACAGCTAGTAATATATTTTTTATTTTTTTCAAAAGATGGTTGCTCAACACTTTTCCCCATTATAATAAATCTTGTAACATTATTAGTTTCATCCTCAATATTTTTTAGAAGTACTTTAAGATTATAAATTTTTGCTGAAAGAACTGAAGCGATTGCTGCAATTGAATTATCTTTTCCACTAGATAATTCTTTTGCTGATCCAGCAGTATCTGCTGAAATAATAGTCTTAAATTTATGCTTTTGAATTATTTTTTGACACTGATCTATAGCTTGAGCATGACTTCTAACATATTTAATATCTTTAATTTCAGTATTTTCTTTAACTAAAAGATTGTGTTCAACCTTCTGATAATGTTCAGCATAAATCTGTAATTTATATTTAGGTAATAAATAATGAATATCAGCTACTCTACCTGCTAAAGAATTTTCTATAGGAATAACTATTCTATAACTATCGTCTTGATGAGCAATTTTAAATGTTTCTTCAAAAGTTGGACAAGTTTTTATATCTGCTCCTGGGAAAAGTGCTTCACACGCTATATGTGAGTAAGCACCCATTTCACCTTGAAAAGCCACTTTGGTCTTAGACATTTTTTTTCTCCATAAGATTTTTAATCTCTTCTAAGTCGTCTTGTGTGTCAACACTTAGTGGGTCTGAATCTGTATAAAGTACGTCAATTTTCATATTATTTTCAAGAGCTCTCATCTGCTCGAGATTTCTTCTTAATTCCAAATTACTTCTTTTTAAATTAATATATTTATTTAATGCATTTTTGGTAAAACCGTAAATTCCAATATGGTGATAAAAGAATAATTTTTCATCTGATACTGGATCTCTTTCAAAATCAGTCGCCTTGGAAACCCCGGAGACCTTAATGTTTTCTTTTGTTATCACTTTTACGATATTTTTATTTTTATTCTCACTTTCATTTTTAATACTTGAAGCTAGTGTTGCCATATCACATGAGCCTTTCTCTAGATGTTCATTTAATTTTATAATTGCAGAAGGTTTTAAGCTTGGCATATCTCCTTGTAAATTTATAATTATGTTTGGTTTTTCAGAGAAAAAATTTTTATAAGCTTCAAAAACTCTATCCGTTCCTGTCTCATGATTTTGTAAAGACAAAAAAGCATCATAATTATTTTTTTTAATTAGCTGAAAAATATCTTTATCGGGAGTAGCCACTAATACTTTGCCAACATCTGATTTTTTTGCTAAATCACATACATGAAGAATCATTTCTTTTTTATTAATTAATTTTAAGGGTTTATTAGGAAGTCTTTTAGCTTTTAAACGTGAAGGTATTATTACAACTGTATTACTCATAAATATTTATGCGGCTCAAAGACGCAATATTAACTAAATTACTTTAAGTTTTTTTTGTTAACTCGTGATATATCTACCATATTAATTATCAAATTTATGAACGGTTTTGAAATAAATAAAATTATTGCAGCACTCATATTCACTGTATTAGTTGTTTTTGGAATAGGAAAAATTTCTGACATAATTTATAATGTAAAAAAACCATCTCAAGCTGCATATGTCGTCGAAGCTCCAACCGTTGAAACTAAACTATCTACATCTGCTGGGGCTGGAAGCGTTGACATAAAAGCCTTGCTAGCAATGGGAACATTAGAACATGGCAAAAAAGTATTTAAAAAATGCACTGCATGTCATGTTGTTGCAAAAGGTGGAAAAAATAAAATTGGACCAGTTCTTTACGGAGTTCTGGGCAGACAATCAGCAGCAATATCAGATTACAAATATTCAAAAGCACTCGTAGCTCACGGAAAAAAATGGTCATACGGTGAAATGAATGCTTATCTATTAAAACCTCAGGTTCATATAAAAGGAACTAAGATGGCTTTCGCTGGTTTAAAAAGTGAAAAAGATAGAGCCTCAGTAATACTTTATATGAATAGTTTTAGCGATAACCCGCTTCCAAACCCTTAATCTATTTTATACACCACTCTATAATACTCTTCTGAGCATGAATTCTATTAAATGCTTGCAACCAAACAACAGATTGTTTTCCATCCATTACTTCACTTGTTACTTCTTCTTCTCTACTAGCAGGAAGGCAGTGCATAAAAATAGCATCAGATTTTGCAGCTTTCATCAATTTTTTATTCACTTGATATTTTTTTAAAATTTTCTTTTTTTTCTTTTTATCGCCCTTATCTCCCATTGAAATCCATTTATCCGTCATTACACAATCTGCGTTAGATGCTGCTTCGAAAATATCTTCTGTAATTAAAAGTTTAGTTTTATTTTTTTTTGCTAGTTTAATCGCATTGCTATTTGGTTGATATTTTTTTGGGCAAGCAATATTTAGATTAAAGTCAAATTTTGAGGCCGCCTCAATAAAAGAAACAGAGACGTTATTTCCATCACCTATCCAAGCTATAGTTTTATTTTTAATATCACCTTTTAATTCTTCAAATGTGAGTATATCTGACATAACTTGGCAAGGATGGCCCTCATTAGTTAGTCCATTTATAATTGGGATATCCAAATATTTTTTAAACTCATTTACATTTTTGTGTGAGTCTGTTCTGATCATTAAAATATCAGCATATTGAGATAAAACTTTTGCTGTGTCTTTAATTGTTTCATCTCCCTTCCCATAATGAATCTCATCTTGATTAAGAATTATTGAAGAGCCTCCTAATTGTTTTACGGCAAGATCGAAAGATATTCTTGTTCTAGTAGAGGTTTTTTCAAAAATCATAATCATGTTCTTGCCCTGAAGTGGTTGATCATTATCAGGTTGTGAAGCAGATTTTTTTCCTCTTTCAGATTTTTTTTTCTTTGCACTATCGATGATCGATCTTAATTCATCTTTATTAAGGTCTGAAATATTTATAAAATGATTCATATACTATCCATTTCATTACAAACTTTTCTTATTATTTTAATTGCAATATCTATTTCGTTTTTTTTAACATTCAAAGGCGGCAGGATTCTGACTACGTTTTCACCTGCTCTCATTGTAAGTAATTTGTTGTCTTCTAATTTTTTAATAAATTTATTTTGATCCTCATGGAGCTGCAGACCAATTAATAATCCTATCCCTCTAACTTCTTTGATAATATTTGGGTATTCGTTTTTAATGTCATTTAGTTCTTCCATAAAATATTTTGAAGATTTTTGTACATTTGTTAAAAAACCTTTTTTAAAAATTTGATCTAAAACTGCATTACCAACGCTCATTGCTAAGGGATTTCCTCCAAAAGTACTTCCGTGTGATCCAGGTGTCATACCTTTTGCAACTTTTTTATTCATTAAAACAGCTCCGATAGGAAAACCTCCGCCAATACCTTTGGCGATTGGCACTATATCTGGTTTAATTTTAGCATATTCAAAGGCAAAAAATTTCCCAGATCTTCCGATACCACATTGGACTTCGTCTAAAATTAATAAAATTTTCTTTTTATTACAAAGTTTTCTTAGT
The DNA here is from genome assembly GCA_902570785.1 of uncultured Pelagibacteraceae bacterium. Lineage (GTDB taxonomy): Bacteria > Pseudomonadota > Alphaproteobacteria > Pelagibacterales > Pelagibacteraceae > Anoxypelagibacter. The sequence continues at coordinate 23,980 of CACFZK010000003.1, forward strand.
TCTCTTAAACACCAGTCTGGAATAACTTTTATTCCTGACTCCCCCATTGCAGTTTCTACCATTATTGCTGCAGTCTTTTTTGTAATTGATTTTTTAAGGGCTTTGTGGTCACCAAAATTGAAATGATCAAAACCAGGAACTTTTGGCTCAAATCCCTCAGTCATTTTTTTTGATCCACTTGCAAATATGGTTGCAAGGGTTCTGCCATGAAATGAATTTTTAATACAAAGTATTCTATTTTTTTGGGGTTTACCGATTTTATAAAAATATCTTCTAGCTGCCTTTATTGCTAGCTCGGTTGCTTCAGCGCCGCTATTTTGAAAAATAACGTAATCAGCAAAGGTTTTTTGTCTTAATCTTTGAGCTAATTTTTCACCTTCTGGAATTATAAAAGCATTCGAAACATGCCAAACTTTTTTTGATTGTTTATTTATAGCTTTTGTTAAGTAGCTGTTTGCATGACCAAGAGAATTTACTGCTATTCCTTGAACAAAATCTAAATATTTTTGACCTTTGCTCGAGTATAAAAAACTTCCTTTTCCTCTACTGAAAGCAATTTTTCTTCTATTATAATTTTTGGCTAATGCACTCATTTTAAGATCTTACTTTATATCCCTTTTTATAAAGCAAATAAGACACATACCAAAGAACAATTGCTAAGATAGTTAAATATAATGATCCAACAAATATTGATCCATCTGATTTCTCAAGGAAACCATATCTAAATCCATCAATCATGTAAAAAAATGGATTACATTTGCTTATTGTTTGAAGAAAAACTGGCAGGTTATCAATGGTGTAAAAAGTTCCTGACAAAAATGATAATGGTATGATTATAAAATTTGTTACTGTAGCCATATGATCAAATTTTTCAGCCCAAAGTCCTGCTATGACACCTACCGATCCGAGTATAAAAGATGAAATAAAAGTGTAGAAAATCACCGCAGAAAAACTTTTAATTTCTATATCAACTAAAAAATAGAATACAATTAGAGACACTAGTCCTATCATGAAACTTCTCGTTGTAGCCGCAAGAGCTACCGCAATAGTTACTTCAGATGCTGAGAGAGGTGCATATAAAATATCCACAATATTTCCTTGAATTTTTCCAATCATGAAGCTTGAAGAAGAATGCGAGAAAGCTTGTTGTATTATTTGCATTGCAATCAATCCAGGCGCGAGGAAAGTTATAAATGGATAACCAAGCATATCTGATCTGCCATCTCCGATTGCAACTGCTAAAACTCCAAGGAATAACAAAGAAGATATTATTGGGGATAAAAGCGTTTGAATCCAAACTATAAGAAATCTTAAGACTTCTTTTTTATAAAGTGTCCAAAAACCTATCCAATTTATTAGGCCAAATCTTCTAGCGCCAAATTTATATTTTGTTCTCATTTCAACCATACGTAGTCTTATAACTCCAAAAAAAAATTTCTGTGAAAAACTTTTTTTATAAACAGATTTTGAGACTAATTTGTTTCAACACTACTAGATTTTGTAATAGCTTAAAACTATAAAACAAGATGTAGTTTTCTAAATATGAGTTATTGGGACGAAACACGCGAAGCAAAATTAAAAGAGTTATGGGAAAAAGGCCATACAGCTAGTCAGATAGCTGAGGCTTTAGGCGGAACCACTAGAAACGCAGTTATTGGTAAAGCGCACAGGTTAAAGCTTGCTGGCCGTGTTCAATCTACAAAAACGCAAAAGCAAAATAAACCTGCTACGAGTGTTCAAAGTAAAGAGGAGAGAAATATAAGTAGAAGAAGTAGGTTCAAATCCTTACTTCTTGATAAAAACTTTGAACCAGAAAATCCAAAAAAATTGGAAGAATTAGATGATAAAAATTGTAGATGGCCCATAGGTCACCCAGATGAAGAAAATTTCTATTTTTGTGGAAGATCACCAATTGAAGGTTTTTCATATTGTAAACTCCATGTTTTATACGCATTTCAGACCAGAGATCAAAAGGACGAATTGATAGATAAAGAGGATGATATTCCTGACTTCATAGAGAAGAAAGTCAAAGCTTCTAAGTAATCCTTTAATAAAACCTTAACAATACTTTAATATAATATTCAGGAGAAAAAATATGAATGAAATAACTATAAAATATCTTAAATGGACAAGTACGTTTTTAACTTTGTTTGGAATATTAGCATTCTATTTAGATTACTATCCTTACAGCATGATACCTCACGGACTTGGTATTATTGGATGGACAGTTGTAGGCACAGTAACAAAGGATAAACCGCTACTTACAAACTTTGCATTGCAAATACCTATAATGTTTGCGGGTATAATAAAGTATTCGATATAGATTTATGAGGAATATTTTGTTTGTGTGCACAGGCAATTCAGCAAGAAGTATTCTTGCAGAAGCTTTGATCAATAAAAATTATAGTTTAAAATTTAAAGCTTTTAGTGCAGGTAGCAATCCAACAGGGAAAATAAACCCTAATATAAAAAAATATTTAGAAAAAAAAAATTTCGATATATCAAATTATTCTTCAAAGAATTTTGACCAGTTTTTAAACAATAAAATAAAAATTCATCAAGTTATAACAGTTTGTAACAATGCCCATAATGAGGTCTGTCCGGTCTGGCCTGAAAAAAAAGATATAATTCATTGGGATATTGAAGACCCAGTTGAAAAAATTAAATCTGCTACTTCTGATACAGAGATTGAAAAAGTAATTGATGAAACTTATGAAATATTATCTAATAAGATTAAAGAATGGGTCTCAAATGAAGAATAAAATATTTGTTGGTGAATTTATAGGAAGTTGTTTTTTAGTCATGATAATTGTTGGCTCAGGTTTAATGGCTGAAAACTTAAGTAATGACGTTGCTGTGATGTTAATTGCAAACACAATAGCAACAGGAGCAGGTTTATTTGTGCTTATTACAGTATTTGCTGATGTATCAGGAGCTCACTTTAATCCATTTGTAAGTATTGCCATGACAATAACGGGAAAATTAAAAAAGAAACTGCTACCCTACTATATCATTGCTCAATTGATTGGTTGCTTGATTGGTGTTGGTTTAGCCAATTTCTTTTTTGAACATGACATTTATGAATTATCTACTAAATCAAGAGATGGAATTTACATATTCACATCTGAAGTAATAGCAACATTAGGGCTTATAATAATAATTTTTGGCTCTATGAAGTCAGGAAAAATTGCTGTTGCTGCTAGTGTTGGTCTTTATATTACAGCTGGTTACTGGTTTACTTCGTCTACTTCTTTTGCAAATCCAGCTGTTGCGATTGCTAGAACTTTTACAGAATCGTTTACTGGTATTAGTTATTTAAACACTCCTTATTATATCTTAGCTGAACTTGTAGGAATGTTAATTGCTGTATTTATTGTTAAAAAGTTATTTTTAGTGAAAAATTGAAAAATACAAAACTTGCCAATCGGATAAGTTTAATTAAAAAATATTAAAAATTTGTAAACTACAGGTTGTATAAAATTAACTTTTAGATTTATGAATTCTGTGATTAAATTTATCATCTAATAATCTGGAGGTAAAAATGGGAAAAAAACTAAAAAAAAATGAGAAGAAAAAAACAAAAATTTTAAAAGCAATTGATAGACTGAAAAATAAAATTAAGGCCAAAGAAAAAAAATTGTCAAAAGTTAATATTAAAATTGCTGGTTTAGAAAAAAAGGTTGCAGAAAAAAAAGCAAAAAAGCTTGCTAAGAAAAATGCAGAGAAGTCTCCTGCATCTATAAATAATTAATATCAAAAAATTGTCTTTCTCCCTTCTCTTAAATAAGAGGGAGAAAGTAGTGAATTAACAAGATTTAACGGGGATAATGATGATTTTAAACATCAAATTTTGTTAAGACTTCTTTTAAAGAAACCAAGTAACAAAATTTTTTAATTATTATTAAAGTTTTATGAATTTAAACATTATATCTTATAAAGAGATATATATTTTATTTATAATGAAATACGCTCGATAAATTTTACCGAGCGTATTTTGAGGGAAATGTAATAAATTAATTAAAATAAATATTAAGGAAGTCTCATAATTAATTAATAATATAGAAATGCTAAAAAAATATTAAAATTAAGTTAAAGATTTATTAATTTTCAAGAATAAATGATATTAGAGTCGACATTCATCTCTTTTGCTAAATTTTTAAGTCTTTTAGTTACTTGTTTTGAGACTATATCGCTATGATTGTTAGGTATTTTCAAAAAAATAGTCTTATTTCTTTTATAAATTTTAAATTCATCTAACAACAAAGAAGACATGCTTGTAAGTGACTCTGCTAATCTTAAAGCAGATCCCACTTGCTTTGAGGATAAAATCTCGTTATTATTTAATAAGGATAGAAACTGATAATCCGGGTTATATTTTAAGCCACAATGTCTCCAAAAACTTGCTGATGCAACTTTTACCCTATCTTTATGTTTTAGTTTTAGTAATGGAGTATTTAACACTTCCATAAAAACTAACTCTGCTTTTTGAAAAGCTCCTAGGCCCCAATCCATTTTACTTAAGATACAAGCCAAGGTTAGTAATCTTCGATTAAAATATTCGTTGTCTTCAAATAATGGTGAAATAAAATTAAAATATTTCTCAAAACTCTTTCCATAGTCCCCTTTTTTAAAAGATATACCATCAGTTTTTAATTTGAAAATTTCATCCTCGCTCATTCCTTGGTTTATAATTGTATTCATATGTCCCTCTCTCAGTCCACTGATTGAGCAAATAACTTTTGAGGGGCTTGCTGCCTCAATTATTTCGTTTAGTATTATAGAGCTAAAAGGTAAATAGGGAGTTCTAGATTTAGTAATATATTCCATTGATTTCAAAGATGATTTATTAAATTTTGAAATTCTATTTAAGTATTTTACTGCTACATCTTTTGAGAGCTTATATTGATGCAAAATATGTAATGGGTGTTTTTCTTTAAAGAGATGATATTTAAATAATGATCTCCAAGTCCCTCCTACCAAATAAATATTTTTAAATTTTTTTTTAGAAAGCCATTTTTCATCTCTTAAAAGTTTTCTAACATATTTTCCCAAATTTCTTTTTTTTATAATAGGATTATTTTCAAGTCTTAATACTCCAAGAGGTAAAGAGGTTGTTTCGAAAATTTGATTTTTAGAAACTCTGGCAAGTTCTAAACTTCCCCCTCCTAAATCTGCAACTAGTCCATCTACTTCATCAAATCCTACCATTACACCGTTTGCTGATGTTCTTGCTTCTTCCTCGCCAGATAATACTAGTGGTTTTTTATTAAATATTTTTTCAATTTCTCTTAAAAATTCTTTTGCATCAGTAGCCTCCCTAAAAGCTGCTGTAGCAATAATTTCTAAATCTTGAACGTCTGAAATATCTAAAATTTCTTTAAATCTATTTAAAACTTTTAAAGAACTTTTAATTCCATCAGGATTTAATTTTTTAGATTTATCTAAATTTTTTCCAAGTTTGCAGACTGCTTTTTCATTAAAAACTGGAATTGGAGAAATTTTAAAATTGTCATATATGAGCATTCTTACTGAGTTTGATCCAAGATCTATTATGGCTTGTTTAGACTTTTTATTAGACTGAAATTTAAAAAGATTTTTAAATTCTGGTTTCATTTCACCAATCTTAAATTTTGAGGTTTAGCTTTTAAAAGTGACTTACCACGACCTGATAAACTTGAGTTTTCCATAAAATAGGTATGTGCTGAAAAGCCTTTTTCTTGTTCTTTATGATAGTTTCCTAAGCTATCTAAATACCATGTTTCTGATTTATCTTTAAAGTTGGCTAACATAATTTGATCTAAAATTTGCTCATGCACAGTATTGTTTTCTATTGGAATTATAATTTCAATTCTTCTATCTAAATTTCTAGGCATTAAATCTGCAGATGAAATATATACCTGATTCTCTCTAGAGGGCATAGAACTACCATTTGCAAAACAATAAATTCTTGAGTGTTCTAAAAATCTGCCAATAAGGCTTTTTACTTTTATATTTTCAGATTGAGCTTTAATTCCAGGTCTTAAGCAACATACGCCTCTTACTGATAAATTTATTTTAACGCCTGCGTTTGAAGCTTCGTAAAATTTCTTAATAATTCCAGGGTCTACAAGAGAATTCATTTTTGCCCATATTTCTGCAGGTCTTCCTTTATTTGCATTTGCAATTTCATTTTCAATTTTTTTTTCAAAGAAATTCCTACTATTTATTGGTGACATAAAGATTTTATTTAATTTTTTTGGTTTTGCATAACCAGTTACATAATTGAAAAATTTTTCAACATCTTTGGCCAGGTCTTGATTAGAGCTAAACAGTGATAAGTCAGTATAAATTTTTGCATTAATTGGATGATAGTTTCCTGTGCCTAAGTGAACATAGCTTCGCGTTTTAACTCCTTCTTTTCTTAAAACTAAACTTGCCTTTGCATGCGTTTTGTATTTTGCGAATCCATAAACAATTTGAACGCCAGCTTTCTCTAGTTTCCTAGATAATTCAATATTAGCTTCCTCATCAAATCGAGCTTTTATTTCTACTACAGCTGTTACAACTTTTCCGTTTTCTGCTGCTCTACTAAGTGCTTTTACAATAGGAGAGTCAGGAGTGGTTCGATACAAAGTTTGTTTGATACCGATAACTTTGGGATCTTTTGCTGCAGCTTCTAAAAATTGAATTACTACATCAAATGTTTCAAAAGGATGGTGTACAACAAAATCTTTGCTTCTTATAGCTGAAAAAAATTTATTATCAAATTCTTTCAATCTTTCAACTTCTCTAGGATTAAATTTTTTAAATCTCAGCTTTGGATCTTTCTTCTTACAAATTTCATCTATATCCTGTATTCCAACTAATCCTTCAACCTCATAAATATGATCTTCATTCATTTTAAATTTTTTTGAAATAAAATTTAAAAGTTTTTTATTTGAATTAGTAAGTACTTCAAGTTTAACTACGTTTCCCCTTCTTCTTTTCTTTATTGCTTTTTCAAAATATCTCACAAGATCAGCGGCCTCATCGTCTATTTCGATTTCACTGTCTCTAATTATTTTAAACTGCAAACTTGCCTCAATATTATGATCTGGAAATATTTCATTGGCAAATTCACAAATTAAGTCATCAATTGTGACAAATTCATTTATTGTTTCAAAATTGTTTAGCGATATAAATTTTGGAAGCGCTCTTGGTATAACTATAATTGCGTTTAGTTCTCTTTTTTTTTTAATTCTGCTCATTCTTAATAAAATTGCTTGGCCTTTATTCGGTATGAAAGGAAAGGGATGTGATGGGTCGATGGCAGTAGGTGTTATTATAGGATAAATTGTTTCCTGAAAATATTCTTTCAGATAAATAAGATTCTTCTTGTTTAGTTCTGACATTTTTCGAATAAAAACTTTTTCTTTTGATAGCTCTTTTTTCAGCTCTAGGAACGCTTCGTTTTGCTTCTTTAATAGATCTTTAGTTTTTAATACGACCCTATTCAATTGATCCTCTGCAGTTAATCCATCTGCGCTTAATTCGTCAAAACCATCTTTAATTTGATTAAAAAGTCCAGCGACTCTTACCATAAAAAATTCATCTAAATTTGTACCTGCGATTGATAAAAATTTTACTCTTTCAAATAGAGGATTTGTTTTATCTTTTGACTCTTCTAAAACACGATCATTAAACTGAAGCCAAGATAATTCTCTGTTTATGAGTTGATTGCTAATATTAGCGTTTTCTGAAAATGATGCTTTCGACATATATAAATGTTAAATTAAAAATATGTTTAAATTATATGCGATGAGACATGCTAAATCTAGTTGGGATTTTCCAGATTTAGATGATCATGACAGGCCATTGAATAAAAGGGGAGTAAATTCAGCAAAATTAATTTGTGAATTTTTTATTAAAAAGAAATTAAAATTTGATTTAGTTTATTGCTCATCCTCTAAAAGGACAATGCAAACATTAGATATATTGTCAGAAAAAATCAGTTTTAAAAAAATTATTAAAAAAAAGGCGCTTTATCACGCTAGTGAGGATGAAATTATTCGTATCTTAAAACAAACAGGTGATAATTATAAAACTTTACTTTTAATCAATCATGAACCTTCAATGAGTGAACTAATAAATCGAATCTGTCTTAAAGAAAATTCTGATCAATTTGAAAATTTAAAAAGAAAATTTCCTACTGCAGCCGTTGCCGAAGTAAACTTTAATTTCAATGATTGGGAGAGGTTATCAAAAGTTAAAGGAAAATTAATTTCATTTATAAAGCCAAAAGATCTTCAGGCATCTAAGGAGTAACCGGCAGATCTAACTGTTCTGATAAGATCTTTCTTGCCATCAATATTTATTGCTTTTCTTAGTCTTCTAATATGAACATCTATAGTTCTGGACTCCACATAAATATCATCTCCCCATACAGAATTTAAAAGTTGCTCACGCGAATATACTCTTTTTGGATTCTTTATTAAAAAATCAATTAGTTTAAATTCTGTAGGACCAACTATAACTTGCTTATCTGCTCTATAAACTCTTCGTTGAACTCTATCTACTTTTAGATCCTCAAATACTACAACATCAGCGGCAACACTTGGTTTAGATCTCTTTAGCAAAGCGTTAACTCTTGCAATAAGTTCTTTTTGGCTGAATGGCTTAGTTACGTAGTCATCTGCTCCTGTTTCAAATCCTTTTAGTTTGTCTTCTTCTTCACCTTTGGCTGTTAACATAATGATTGGGATATTTTTGTGAAGATTGCTTCTTTTCAAATTTTTACAGACTTCAACACCTGAGATATCTGGCAACATCCAATCTAATAAAATTAAATCAGGATTTTTCTCCTTTATATTTCTAATAGCTTCTTCTCCATTGACTGCATAATCAACTTTGTGACCCTCTTTTTCTAAATTGTATTTAAGCAAAGTTACGATGGGCATTTCATCTTCAACTATGAATAAATTTGCCCTCATTATCCCTTTGGTCGGTCTCCCTCTAAATAATCTCCTGTAATCAGAAAATAAACTTGCTCTGCAATATTAGTTGCATGATCTCCAATCCTCTCTATATTTTTAAGCATGAAAAGTAGTTGGGTTATTTTTTGTATATCGTTTTTATTTTTTTCTAAATGCTTTACTGCAGCTTCCATATTAGCATTAGTCATTTGATCTATTTCTTCATCAGAATTCCAAACATTTTCTGCTGTATCTTTAGCTCTATGTAAATACGAATTTAAAACTGCATTAACTTGTTTTGATGCTTTTAGACCAGCTATTTCGAAATTTTTAGTTATATCATTAGGTAAATCGGTTCCAATTTTACTTAATCGTTTTGAGATGTTTTTTGCTAAATCACCAATTCTCTCTAAGTCTGAAGAAACTTTTAAAGCAACAACTGTTTCTCTTAAATCTATTGCCATAGGTTGCCTTAAGGCAATCAAATTTACAACTTGCTCTTCTATATTTATTTCATATTTATCAGTCAATTCGTCATCTTTGATAGATTTTTCTGCTAAGTTAATGTCTTTTTTAACTAAAGATTGAATAGCGTTTTCTAGCTGTTTCTCAACACCCGTTCCCATTTTCACTATTGTATCTTTTAATAACTGAAGTTGCTCTTCGTAAGATTTTACAATGTGCGGTTTTTCACTCATTAACCAAACCTTCCTGTAATGTAATCCTGAGTTTGTTGTTTGTCAGGATTTTTAAATATTTTTTCTGTTGATCCAAATTCTATAAGTTTTCCCAAATGAAAGAAACCTGTTTTTTGAGATACCCTAGCTGCTTGTGACATTGAGTGGGTAACTATTACAATTGTAACCTCTTTTTTAAGATCATCTATAAGTTCTTCAATTTGAGCTGTTGCTATTGGGTCAAGCGCTGAACATGGTTCATCCATAAGAATCACTTCTGGGCTTACAGATATAGCTCTTGCAATACATAGTCGTTGCTGTTGACCTCCTGATAAACCAGTTCCGATTTCATCAAGTCTATCTTTAACTTCGTTCCACAGGGCAGCTTTTTTCAGACTTGTTTCAACTATTTGATCCATTTCTTCTTTGCTCTGTGCAATACCGTGAATAGTAGGTCCATAAGCTACATTTTCATAAATTGATTTAGGGAACGGATTGGGTTTTTGAAAAACCATACCAACGTTTTCCCTAAGTCTCACAACATCTAATTTTCTTGAGTTGAGTTCTAGGTCATCCATTTTAATACTACCTTCAACTCTACAAATATCTATAACATCGTTCATTCTGTTCAAGCATCTTAAGAAAGTAGACTTTCCACATCCAGATGGTCCAATTAAAGCTGTAACCTCTTTTTCTGCAATATCTATAGAGACATCAAATAATGCCTGTTTAGATCCGTAATATACATTTACATTTTCTGCTATAATTTTACTCATTTAACTCCATTTCTTTTCAAATTTGTGTCTAACTATTTGAGCTGCCAAGTTCATTAAAATTAAAAAAGCTAGAAGCACCATAATACATGCAGATACTTTTTCAACGAAACCCCTCTCAGCGCTTTCTGACCATATATATATCTGTACTGGTAAACTTGCAGCAGGATCAACTGGCGTGCCAGGAATTGTATTAACAAAAGCAACCATTCCTATTAAAATTAAAGGGGCTGTTTCTCCTAAAGCTTGAGCTAAGCCAATTATCGTTCCAGATAAGGTTCCGGGCATTGATAGTGGAACAGTATGATGCATGGTCGTTTGCATATTACTTGCACCCATCGCTAAAGCAGCTTCTCTTATACTTGGTGGTACAGCTTTTAATGATGCTCTTGCAGCAATAATTATTGTTGGTAGTGTCATAAGTGACAGAGTAATTCCTCCGACAAGTGGTGTCGACCTTGGTAAATTAAAAACTGCTAATAAAATACCCAGACCTAGCAAACCAAATACTATCGATGGAACGGCTGCCAAATTGTTAATGTTTACTTCTATAAAATCTGTAAATTTATTTTTTGGTGCAAATTCCTCGAGATAAATTGCTGCTAGCACTGCAATAGGAAATGAAAACGCTAAACATACTAATATACTAAAAACTGTTCCCATAAACGAGCTAGCTATACCTGCTAGTTCTGCCTCTCTTGAGTCGGGATTTGTAAAGAAACTAATATTAAACTCTGATAAAATATCTCCTCTCTCATTAAGCATATCGTAAATCTGCAGCTGATAATCATTTACTCTTCTATTCTTTTCAGGGATATCTCTTGGATAATTTCCCTTATGAACTTGATCAACATCATCAGAAGCTGTTAATTTTATGGGTACTATTTTACCTAGAAAGTCTGGATTTTTTAAAAGTAGATCTTTAACTTCTGTCTCGTATTTATACGAAACCATTTGAATCAATTGACGATCCTCTTCTTCAGGAAGTCCAGGATCTAATGAGGTCATAGCTTTATAAGCAACATCATAATAGTCTGCATTTTCTAAATCATCTTTTGATGGGCTTTCTGCATCGATTAAAAGTAATTCTTTATCATAATGAACTTCAGTTACTATCCAAGTTTTTTGGAAAGCTGAGTAACCTTTTGAAAATATTTGAAACATAAAAACTGCTAAAAAGGTTAAAGCTAATCCTATAGCTATTTTGCCATACCATTGAAATCTTCTTTCAGCGTTATATCTTTTTTTTAATAAATTTTTCTTATAATTATTCATATTTTTCCCTATATCTTTTAACAACTGAAAGAGCGATTACATTTAAGAATAAAGTTACTATAAATAAAGATATTCCTAAGGCAAAAGCTGATTGAGTTTTTGGATCTCCGAATTGTTGGTCTCCAATTAAAATTACTACGATTTGCGCTGTAATGGTTGAGGTTGATTCAAGTGGATTCATTGTAAGATTAGCCGCTAGTCCTGAGGCCATTACAACAATCATTGTTTCTCCCACCGCTCTCGATACTGCTAAAAGTATCGAACCTACAATACCAGGTAAGGCTGCTGGAAAAATTACTTTTTTTACAGTCTCAGATTTTGTTGCGCCCATTGCGTAACTTCCATCTCTTAAATTTTGCGGTACTGCTGTTATAACGTCATCGCTTAAACTTGAAATAAAAGGAATTATCATTACTCCCATAACTGCTCCTGCAGCTAAAGCGCTCTCCGATGAAACTTCTAAACCCATAGCGTTACCTATTTCTTTAACAAAAGGACCGACGGTTAAAGCTGCAAAAAAACCGTATACCACTGTTGGAATACCAGCTAAAATCTCAATAATAGGTTTCGCATATTTTCTCACGCCTCTTCCGGCATACTCAGATAGATAAATCCCGCTTAACAAACCTATGGGGATGGCAACACACATAGCAATAAAAGCAATAAAAAAAGTTCCGGCAAATAAAGGTACAGCTCCGAAAGCATCCTTCATTAATTCAGGATCTGGCTGGCCATCTCTTACAAAAGTTTTAGCAGGATACCAATGAGTTCCGAATATAAAGTCAAAGATTTTTACTGCTTGAAAAAATCTAATCGCTTCGAATAAAAGTGAAAAAATTATTCCGATTGTAACTAAAACTGCGCCTAATGATGCAACAAATAATACCCATTTAAGAAAAATTTCTACTGGTTCTCTCATTCGATCATTTTTCTGAACAGATCTATATGCAAAACTCAGAGAGAAAATTAAAATTGCTAAAATAATTGCTACTTTAGCACTGTTGGCTATTCCTTTTAGTTGAATATACTTATTGGCAGACTCATCTAAAAAATTAGTAATATTTCCCGTGTAAGTTCCTACGGCTAATGCTTTAACTTTTGTGTAAATTAGCTGAAGCTCATTTTTAGTTAAATTTTGGTCGGTGTAATCTTGTAAAATAAATGTTTTAACGATTGATGGTTCAAAAACTGACCATAGGACAAAAATTATTAGTGCTGGTGCAGCACACCACGCAGCTAAATAATATCCATAAAATTTTGGTAATGCCGTAAGTCTTTGTGATGATTGAATAACTAAGGCTTTTTTTCTACCGAAATAATAACTTGTGAAAGCTAAGAGAATAATAAAAGTTACAAGTATTAAATTCATGTTGAGTTTTCAAAGATAAAAAAGGGGGTAAAATACCCCCTTTTTGTTGAATTTATACTACTACTTTTTAGCAGGCATGTTAACTAACTTTGTAGCGTTAGTTCTAGAAGTTTTGTATAACTTGCTATCTAGAGGTACTAGCCCAATATCAGTTAAATAACCTTTTGTGCCCATAGCTTTTTTACTTGTGAACTCTTTTACGAATTCATGTAAGCCAGGTACAACGCCAACGTGAGCTTTTTTCACGTAGAAGAATAAAGGTCTTGCAACTGCGTAACTGTAATCTTGAATCGAAGATAGACTTGGTTGACCACCTTCAATGCTTGCAGCTTGCAATTTATCTTTTGCAGCTAAGAAATAACTGAAACCAAAGAAACCGAACATTTCTTTGTCCGCAGCTAATTTTTGGATAATTAGTGAGTCGTTTTCACCAACCTCAATTACCGCACCATCTTCTCTTAACGCTTTATATTTAGCGCCAGCTTTTTTAGAAGCATCATCGATACCTTTTTTCATTACTAATGAATTCCAAGCATCTCTTGTTCCTGATGTTCCTGGAGGTACCATAACTTTGATAGGGTAGTTTGGTAATGATGAGTCGATATCACTCCAATTTTTATATGGATTTGGTACTAACGCACCATCTTTAGCAACTTCTTTTGCTAATGCTGCCCATAAATGTTTTTTTGTAAAGTTTACTGGTTTAGCATCTTTAGAATAAGCTAAAGTTATTCCATCGTTACCAACTGTAATTTCTACAATTTCTTCAACACCATTTTTTTGACATAGCGCATACTCTTTAGCCTTCATAGCTCTAGATGCATTTGTTACGTCTGGGTGCTCTGTACCAACTCCGGCACAGAATAATTTAGCTCCACCACCTGTTCCTGTTGACTCGATCACTGGTGTTTTAAATTTACCAGACGAACCAAATCTTTCAGCAACGATTGTTGCATACGGGAATACAGTTGAAGAACCAACGATTTTAATCTGATCTCTAGCTTGAGCAGAAGTTACAACTAACATTGCAACTAATGAAGCCAAAGCGATTGATAGTTTTCTCATTGTTTATCCTTTCATTTATTAATTAATTAACAAACATAAGACTCATAGAATTAAAAGGACTCTTAAATATTACAGATGTGTTACAAATTTATTAAAATGATAACTTTTTAGTTGAACTTTCTAGTTATCTCGATTTGCTCATAATCAGAGGATAAAGACCCTCCGCAACTAAAAGGTCTTACTTTATTTTTAACTGCGTAGGATTGAGTTGGCTTTAATGTAACTTCTAGTTGTACAAAGTTAACTAATTTTTGAGTAAAACCTTTATCATATCTCCAAGCATTCCATTGTGTTGGAGCGGTGAATACTTCACTTAAATAAGATGCAGCTTGTGAGTGAATCATATTGCTCTCGTTTTGTCCTTTTAAAAGATTATTTTTAACTTTTTCAAAAATTTTTCTACATTTAATTGAGTCCACAATGTAAGAGTTAGCATTTAAATGAGTGCTCATCGGTGCTGACACAATTAATTGAATTCCATCGTGTCGTCTTGAAAATAAAGCTTCAGTATAAATTGTCGATACATTTTTACTATCTACTTCAAGTACTAAATCGTTTTTAGCTTGCCTAAGATCGTTTTTCAGTCTTAGAAGTCCAAGATCAAAAACTGTAAGAGGTTGAGAACGCAAAGTTTTCTCAATTAAATTTACATCTGCTTTAACAGTTGTAAAAATTAAACTTAATAAAACCAGACTTATATAATTCATTAATCTAGTCATACTAAAACTTTAACTATTTTGCCGTCTATCTCAAGACAAAATTTAATAAAACTGTAATATTTGCTAAAATTTTGAAAAATGGACCTTTATTTCGGTGCCATTTTGAGCCTCGCTTTTTATTTCTAACTCACCTCTATGCTGATTAACAATGTGCTTCACGATCGCCATTCCCAATCCAGTGCCACCAACTTTTTTACTTTTAGCGGCATCAACTCTAAAAAATCTTTCAGTAATTCTCGGAAGTTGTTCAGTTGGAATCCCAATACCATTATCTTTAATGGACACGGTATAAGAGTCTCCTATAACTTTTCCGTTACCTTGCTTACAATTAACCTCAATTTTTTTATTTTTTTCTGAATATTTTATACTGTTATCAATAATATTTGAAAAAACTTCAATTAATTTTTCATGATCGCCTTTAATAAAGAAATCATCTTTTATATTATTTTTAAATTCAAAAGATTTTAAATTTTTTTGATGGATATCTTCAACGTTACTTAAAATTTCTTTTAAATTTACTTTATCTTGAGGCTGTATATGTTCCTCTAACTCAATTCTACTTAATGAAAGTAAATCTTTAATTAAGCTTTCCATCCTATCAGCTTGCTCAAGCATTATCGGTATGAATTTTTTTTGAGCTTCTAAATCATCTTTCGCATGTCCGCTTATAGTTTCTAAAAATCCTTTAATAGAAACTAAAGGCGTTTTAAGTTCATGGCTGACATTAGCTACAAAATCAGATTTAAACCTTTGCGCTTTTATAATATCAGTTAAATCTTTTAGAAATAAAACAACTGAATCAGGATCATCGACATATGAGGTCGGTCCAGAGAATAGATGAACTTTAAAGAACTGAAATGAGGGAGAGGATAATTCTAAATCCATAGTAATTGTCTCTTTTTTTAAAAGCACTAAATCAATATTTTGGAGTAAATCAGGAACTCTCAATAATGTAGCTACGTGCTTATTTAAATTATTTGCTCCAAATTTTTTTTTTGCACTATTATTAAAAAATTTGATATTTTTAAATTTATCTACAATTAAAATTAGATCATCGATTTGATTTATAATCTTTACTTGCTCATTAGTTTTTTCAATATTTTCATTGGTGATGTCTTCTATCCCCTCTTCTTTATCACCTGATTTTAGTTTGTCTTTTTGTCTATTTATTTCTGATTTTGCGGCTATACCTGCTCCGATGCTTTTAAAAGATACGAATATAACAAATATAGCAAGACCTGCGCCTATTAATATAAAGAGTAAATCCATTAATTAATTATAGTTGAAGTAAGGTTAATTTAAAGGGGAGATATGTCTTAGTTTACTGCAGTGTTATTGATAAATATCTCTGCACATCTCTTCCAAGTAAATTGTTTAGCAAATTCTTTACAGTTGTCTCTATCTGCTTTTAAAGCTGTCAAAGCCGCTTTTTTTAAATCTTTATCAAGACAACCAATTGATTTTCCATTAGCTAATTTAAAAATATCCATTGTACCTGGGCAATCAGCGTAACCTGCTACGGGTGTTCCTGCCATCAAAGACTCTATACATACAATTCCAAATGTTTCCGTTTTTGATGGAAAAACAAAAACGTCAGCTGATGCAAAATAAGAAGCTAATTCACCGTTCGTTTTTTGACCAACAAACTTAGCATCAGGATACTCTTTTGTGAGTTTTTTTAAATGGGGGCCTGTACCAACTAATATTTTTTTACCTGGTAAATCAAGGTCTAAAAAATCTTTAATATTTTTTTCCAATGCGATCCTTCCTACATAAACAAAAATTGGTTTGTTGTAATTTAATGTCATTTTCTTTGGTTCTCCTAAATGATCTGCCCCTCTTGTCCAAACAACCATTTTGTCATTAATTACCCCTATATCGCTTAATTCTTTTTTCATCGACTCTGTAGTGACTAATACCCTTTCAGCTTTGTTGTGAAAGTTACTTAAAAATTTTTGGGATATTTTTTCGGGTATTATAGGGAGATATAATTTTAGATATTTATCAAATCTAGTGTGAAAACTTGAAGTAAATTTTATCTTATTTCTACCTAAATATCTTCTAGCTGATAGTCCTAAAGGTCCCTCTGTAGCAATATGTATTCTAAACTGTTCATTATTATTTTGTGCTTCGATCATTTCTTTTTTAATTAATTTACCAACCTTCCATACATTTATGGCTAATTTGATTTCATTATATTTGGGCATTGGAACTGTGAAAAATTGAGTAGGTTTAATGTAGCTGACTTTGTGACCCATTTTTTTTAATTCAATTTCTAATCTTGAATAAGATCTGGTCACACCATTTAAAACATGTTCCGGACAAGCATCCGTAATAATTAATATTCTCATAAATGTTAAACTACCTCTTTAAGCTGAGTTCTGTAATTTACCACTTCTTGTCTAATTTCATCCCACTTAATAATTTCCATTTTTCCATCTAGATGCTCTACAAGAGCAGTGCAGTTCTCTACCCAATCACCACAATTTAAATAGTTCACTCCATCAAAATTTTGATTTGAAGCTTTATGAATATGTCCACAAATAATTCCGTCGACATTTTTCTTTTTACCGTAGCTAGATACAGTTTTTTCATAATCACCTATATATTTAACTGCATTCTTTACTTTATTTTTTAAAAATTTTGCAAGCGACCACTTCTCCTTGCCAAAAATGTTTCTAATAAAATTTACTAAATTATTTAGTCTTAATAATAAATTATAAGCGATGGCACCCACTTTAGATAACCAGGGTGCATATTTCATAACACCATCCCACTGGTCTCCATGAATTACCACATATTTTTTTTTATCAACTGTTTCATGTATACATTTGTTTATTAACTCAACATCACCAAAATTTATTGGAACAAACTTTCTAAAAATCTCATCGTGGTTTCCTGTAATATATTTTACTTTTGTACCGTGTCTTGCCTTTCTAAGAGTTTTTTGAATGACATCATTGTGTTCTTGTGGCCAAAAAAAACTTTTTTTGAGAGCCCAAATATCGAAGATGTCTCCCACCAAATAAAGATTTTCTGATCTTGTGTGTTTATAAAATTCTAAGAGTTTATTTGCTTGGCAACCAACTGTTCCTAGATGAACATCTGAGATGAATATACTTTTAAATGTAAGTATTTTTCCTTCGGCGCTAGATTTTATTTGTTTCATTTTATAAAACGAATCTCTTCTTTTAGTTGAATCATAAATATGTTACAGAAATGTTAAAAAATGAATAAAAAATTAAAATTTTCCATCATTTTTAATGCTAACGCAGCAGGTGGAAGAAAATTAAAGCTTATCAACAAAGTAATAGAGCTTCTTAAAATAGATCATTCGGTAGAGTTATTTAAAACCAGCTCTGAAAAAGATGCTGAAAAAGTTTTTAGTGAATTATCAAAAAATAACACAGATAGAGTCGTAATTGCAGGTGGTGATGGTTCAGTATGTTTTGGAATAAATCAGATCATAAATAAGTATAAAGACATTGATAAGCCTATTATCGGTTACATACCTGCAGGAACAGCAAATATACTTCAGATTGAAACACAAATAGAAAAAAAAGCTAAAGAAATTTACAAAGTACTTGTTTCAGAAAACACCAAAAAAATTAATCTTGCAAAAATTAATGATAAATATTTCTTTCTTATGGCTGGGATTGGTTTTGACTCAGAGATTGTGCATTCAATAGACTCTCAAATTAAAAAATATTTAGGTAAGATAATTTTTGCGCTTAAAGGTCTGCAACATTTTATATTTCTAAAAAATAAAAAGATGAAAGTTAATGTCGATGGAAAAATAATTAAAGCCGATTGGGTACTTGTAACAAATTCAAAATATTATGCAGGACCACACTCTATTACGAAAAAAACAAATATTTTTGATAATAAAGTTATTGCTTATATATTTGAAGATCTTTCAAGAATTAAAATTTTATATTACCTTTGGCTAATATTATCAAAAGGAGATTTAAGTAGAGCAAAAAGTATTATTACTAAAGAGCTTGATAAGTTAGAAATTGATAAACTTGAAAATAAAGTTCTCTCACAAATAGATGGTGAGGACTTTGGTTTTGAAGACAAATTAATAATTAGAAAAAGTGATAAATCTTTTAACTTGTTAGTACCCTAGACTTTTGCGAATTCTCCACCTGATCGGTAACGCCACAGCCATTTTTCCATTTCTTTTTCAATATCAGATGGCTTAATGTTTAAATCTTCAAGGGTTAAGTGATCGCCTGATACTACATTATCTTTTTCAGATAGAATTATGCACTGATCTTTTGTTATTACTGGATCAATTGGCAGTAAGCTTAATAAGGATCCTTGTATTTTTGCAAGAGTCATTGGTACATCAGCAACTATTCTTTTTTTTCCAATTACTTTCAAAATTAATTTAATCATATCACCAAAGCTGATAACTCTACCGCCGCCCAATTCATAAATTTTACCTTCGTTATTTTTCGTCTCTATTGCCTTTAAAATTGCTTTTGCCACATCGTTCACAAAAATTGGTTCAAATTTATAACTGGTGTTAACAACTGGTATAACCGGAGACAAACTTAGTTTAGCAAATAAATTTGTAAAATTATCTTCATTTCCTATTACAACACTCGGTCTAATTATTACTGTTTTATCAAAATTATTTATTGCTTTTTCTTCTCCCAGAAATTTAGATTGTTGGTATTTAGACTTAGAGTCTTTGTTCGCGCCTATTGCTGAAACATGTATAAATTTTTTTACATCTGATTTTTTACATAACTTTGCAATACTTTCAGGGAGTTCAGCATGAACCGTATTAAATTTTTGTTTTCTGTTTTCAAATAATATGCCGCAAAGATTTATAACTACGTCTGAGTTTTCAATTGCATTTTTAATCTCATCAAAATTATTTTGACCAAATTTGATTATCTCTATTGCCCCGGGAGGTGCTTGAGTCTTTAAATACGTTTTTGTAAAGGGATTACGTGTTGGAATAATGCATCTAAAGTTCTTTCTGGTCAAATTTCTGACAAGATAACGTCCTATAAAACCACCACCGCCTAGAATTGTTGCTATTGGGTAATTGTTCATGGTAATTAGAATAAGTATATGAAGATTAATAAATTTTCAAACGATTTGCCTAAAGAAATTGTCTCACAGATAAAAGATAGTATTGCTATAGATACTGAAGCTACCGGATTAAAAATACCTGAAAGAGACAAATTAAGTTTAATACAAATTTGTGATGCAAATGGAGAGGTCTACGTAATTCAGCCTGATAGAAAAACATATAAAGCACCAAATTTAGTCTCGATTTTAGAAAACGATAAAATTTTAAAAATTGGTCACTTTTTAAGATTTGATAAAAGCGCATTAGAATTTTTCCTTAAGTGCAAAATTAAAAATATTTTTGATACTAAAATTGCTAGTAAAGTTGTTCGAACTTACACAGATCAACATGGTCTTAAAAACTTAGTTTTTGAATTTTGTAATAAAAATTTAGATAAAAGAGCTAGTAGCAGCGATTGGAATAAAGATATAAACGAGTTTAGCACCAAACAATTAGAGTACGCAGCTAACGATGTAATATTTCTTCATAAAATAAAAGCAGAATTAGAAAAAATGCTGATCAGAGAAAAGAGAATGGATTTATATGAGAGCTGTATTAAGTTTTTAGATACGAGAATTAAATTAGACCAATCTGGATTTAAATTTGATATTTTTGAACATTAATGAGTAAAAAAAATTACATAAAAATTGGAAAAAAATCAGCAGCAGTTCAAATTTCTGAATTGAAAAAAATCAATAAAGTTTTCAACTCATCATTTGCTAAAGCGGTTGATGTGCTTGCAACTTGTAAAGGTAAAGTAATTTGTGCGGGTGTTGGTAAATCTGGTTTAATAGCAAGAAAAGTATCTGCAACATTATCAAGTATTGGGGTCTCAAGTTTTTTTTGTGATCCAGGTACAGCAAGACATGGTGACATGGGTCAGATTGAAAAGAAAGATGTCCTTTTAATTTTTTCTTATTCAGGAAATTCAGAAGAACTAGCTGACATGTTGAACTATGCAAATAGATTCTCAATTAAAGTAATTGGTATTGCAAGTTTGAAAGACAGTATTTTATTAAAAGCAAGTGACATAAAATTATTATTACCAAAAGTAAAAGAGGCAGATATTTCATCAATTGTTCCAACATCAAGTACAACTATGACTTTGGTATTAGGCGATTCATTGTGTGCTGCAATTCAATACAAGAAAAAATTTTCTAAAGAGATTTTTAAAAGATATCACAAAGGTGGCAGTCTTGGGAAAAACCTTCTTTTAGTAAAAGATATTATGATCGCCGGTAAGAAAATTCCAAGTATTGATAAAAATAAAACTATAGGTGATGCGGTAAAAATTATTAGTGCAAAAAAATTAGGTTTAGTTTTAATCACAAAAAAAAATAAAGTGATATCAATTGCTACCGATGGAGATTGCAGACGCGGTTTAACAAAATTTGCAAAAAATGATAAAATTGAAAAAATTGCAACTAGAAATCCTCTTAAAATAAATGAGGATACAACTGCATACAAAGCACTTTCTATAATGAATCAAAAAAAAATTACGTCGCTTATTGTTTCATCTAAGTCAGGAAAAATAAAAGGAATTTGTCATATTCACCATCTTCTCTCTCATGGCATTAAATAAATTAAAGATTAAAAAGAAAAGTTTAATACAGATTTCTTTGTTATTTTTTGGATTATTAATAATATTTTTTACATATTTTTATGATAGAAACAAAGAACCATTACTTGACCAAACAATTAAAAAAGAAGTTCCAAAAGATGTAGTTGAAAAAGAGGGTTTTAATACTTTTGAAAATATTACCTATGAAGGTAAAGACTCAAATAATAATGACTTCATATTAAACGCTGAATATGCAGAGTTTGCTACAAATGAAGCAAATATTATTTATATGAAGAAAATAGTTTGTAGGTTTTTCTTTAAAGATGGCACAAATTTAAAAATTTTAAGTGACAAAGGGATTTATGATAATATTACAAATGATATGGAATTTGAAGAAAATGTTGAAATGTATTATTTAACAAATAAATTATTCTCTGATAAAGCCAACTTTGTGAATTCTGAAAACTATTTTGTCGTTCAGGGAAATGTGCTTGGTGAAGGTCCTTTGGGAAATGTTGCTGCTGATAAGCTAAATGTAGATCTCATAGAAAAAAAAATGAGGATTAGTATGTACAATAATGATAAAGTAAATATAAAGGTAAATTATTGATGAGTGTTATTAGAGTTAAAAGATTCAGAATTAAAAGTTACAAGAAAAATATTAAACCTTTACTCCTTATGAAAGGAGTTAATAAAAGCTACGGTTCGCAACTCGTATTAGATAAAATTAATTTAGAAATTATGCCTGCTTCTATAGTTGGTCTACTCGGGCCCAACGGTAGTGGAAAATCTACAATCTTCAATCTTATTATGGGTATTTTAAAAGTTGATAGCGGAAAAATAATTTATGGTAATAAAGAAATTCAAAATGAGCCTGTTACTTATAGAAGTAAATTAGGGATTAGTGTGATGATGCAAGAACGTGCTCTCTTTGATCTTTCAACTGAAGATAACCTATACTCAATTGCAGAAATATTAATTAAAGAAAAACGTAAACAAAAAGAGGTAGTTGATAGACTCATTGGAGAATTTTCTCTTGATAGCTTGAGAAAACAAAAAGCAAGAAATTTATCAGGTGGCCAACGCGCGAAGCTCTGTCTTGCAAGAACTTTGATTAACCAACCCAAACTTATTCTTTTAGATGAAGCAACTGCTGGTTTAGACCCTTTAACTGTTCAAGAAGTTTCTCGCTTAATTTTGCGTTTACAATCTTATCATCACGTATCTTTACTTATTACCTCACATATAGTTGGCGATGTTATGAGAGTGTGCGATAGACTTTATATATTAGGTAATCACAAAGTTATAGAAGAAGGCTCACCTCAGAAAGTTTTAAAGAGCGCCGTAGCTCGAGAAATGTACTTCGGTGACTATGAGGGATAAAATTGCAAGTAATTTTTGAAAAAAAAATTAATGAATTTAATAAGTTAATAAATGTTGATCCAGATAAATCTATATCTATAAGAGCGTTTCTTATCAGCTCTATAAGTCAAGGAATTTCAAAAGTATCAAATATTCTTCCAAGTGAGGATGTTTTTTCTACAATAAACTCATTAAAAAAATTAAATTGTAAAATTATTAAAATTTCTAAAAACGAATATAAGATTTTTGGAAAAGGATTGGGTTCGTTTTATACCACAAAAAAAACTTTATTAGATCTAGGAAATAGTGGAACTGGGCTTCGTTTAATAAGCTCTATTATTTCAACTACACCAAACATTGAGGTTAATCTGACAGGAGACAAATCATTAAAAAAAAGAAATATGTCAAAACTAATTAATTTATTAAATGAATTTGGAGCTGAAACTTATCCTAAAAATAAAGTTTATTTACCATTGAAGTTAAAATCTTCCAATTTTCCGGTTGGGATTAAATTTGTAGCTGGAACCTCTGCTCAATTAAAAAGTGCAGCTATGTTGGCAGGTTTAAATTCTTTTGGAACAACTACAATTTTTGAAAAGTCGAAAACAAGAGATCATACAGAAAATATGCTAAAAAAAAATTCTAAAAGTATATTGCTGAAAAATAAAGGAAATATTATAAAAATTTTTGGTAAGAAAACCTTAAATCCATTAAATATAAAAATTCCCTCTGATCCATCTTCAGCAGCTTTTTTTGCTGCAATTTGTATCTTAAATAACAAGTCTGAACTTAAGATAAGAAATGTTTGCGTAAATCCAAAAAGGCTGGGTTTCTATAATATTTTAAAAAAACATGGTGCTAAAATCAAAATTTTAAATAAAAAAAATCAAAATAATGAAACTGTTGGAGATCTATTTATAAAAAGTGGCAGGATTAAACCTTTAAAAACATCTGCCTCACATTACCTTACGGCGACTGACGAGTATCCTATAATGTTTATAATAGCGGCATTAACAAAAGGAATTTCAAAATTTAGAAATATAGGTGGGCTTGTTGAAAAAGAAACTAATAGAATTTTGGAAATGAAAAAGATACTAAAAAAAGTAGGAGTAAAATGTATAGCAACAAAAGATTCAATGACAATCTTTGGAAGTAGTAATTTTATAAAAACAAAAAAACAAATTACAATCGACTCATTGCATGATCATAGACTAGCAATGGCATCCTCTGTTTTAGCACTATGTACTGGTACAAAAATTATCATAAAAGGCTTTGAAACTGTTAACACTTCATCTCCATCATTTTTAAAAATCGTTAAAAAATTAGGCGGAAAATATGAAATTAAAAAAAAATAATAAATTTGTTGTTGCTGCAGATGGTTCGGCTGCAAGTGGCAAGACAACAGGTGCTAGAATAATATCAAAAAAATATGGATTAAAATTCTTATCTTCCGGTCTTTTATATAGATTCGCCAGCTATCAACTACTTAGAGCAAAGCCCAAAAATAAAATTAAGTTTTTAAAATTAAAATTTAAAAACCTTGACTACAATAAAATTACTAAAATTAATCTTCATACATCTAAAATTTCCGAACATACATCTATTATTGCAAAACAAAAAAAGATCCGAAATATTTTAAAGAAGTTTCAAAGAGATTTTGCGTCCAAACATAAAAGAGTGTGCATTGAGGGAAGAGATATCGGAACTGTAATTTTACCAAAAGCAGATTTAAAATTCTTTTTTATATGCAATTTAGATATTGCTGCAAAAAGAAGATTTAAGGAATTAAAGAAAAAAAATAAATTAATAAAATTTAAAAATGTAAAAAAAGAGCTTAAAAATCGTAATTTGAGAGATATTTCCAGGAAAAACAGCCCTTTACTAAAAAGCCCTGGTGCGGTAATTGTGGACACCGGAAAAACAAAGAATATTACTATGATGGTTAAGTTAATGAGTAAATTTATGGATAGAAAGATTTTAGAGAAGTATGGAAGTTAAAACAGAATCCTCAAAAAACCCCAATGCAAAAGAATTTGATGCACTTCTAAAAGAAGACCTAAAAAAAAGAGATTTAAAAGAAGGAAATATCATAAAGGCAACAATTAGTGAAATAGGAAAGAAGTTTGTCTTTGTAGATCTAAAAGCAAAATCTGAAGGTATAATTCCAATCGAGGAATTTAAAATTTCTAAAGAATTTCAAGATTTGAAAGTTGGCTCAAAAGTTGATGTCTACTTAGAGAGAATTGAGTCATTTAAAACTGGAGAAATCGTTGTAAGCAGAGAAAAAGCACGAAGAATGAAAACGTGGCGTCTAATGGAAAAGGCTTTTGAAACTAAAGAAGAGGTTGAAGGTGTAATTACCAATAAGGTAAAGGGCGGCATGGTGGTTAATGTTAATTCGTGTCTGTGTTTTTTGCCAGGATCACAAATCTCGACGACGCCTTTGAAAAATTTTGAAATAGATAAATTAATGAATACACCTTTAAAGTTTATCGTGGTTAAGTGTGATAAAGCAAGAGGGAACCTTGTAGTTTCAAGAAGAGCAATTCTTGAAAAAAGTAGAAATGAAGGTTTGGAAAAAATTCTATCTAAAATTAAAGAAGGCGATATTATTGAGGGTAAATGTAAAGCTATACTAGATTGGGGAGCGTTCATTGATCTAGACGGAGCAGATGGCCTTTGTCATGTGACAGATCTTTCGTACTCAAGAGTTAAAAAAACTTCTGATCTTTTGTCCGTGGGACAGACAATGAAATTTAAAGTAATTAAGATTGATCCGGATACAAAAAGGATAAGTCTAGGAATTAAGCAGCTTCATTCAGATCCGTATGAAAATTTAGACAAAAAGTACAAAGTAGGTGATATCTGTAATGCTGTGGTTACTAAATGTGTTGAATATGGAGTTTTTGCAAAGATTTCTGAAAATTTGGAGGGACTGATTCACCAGAGTGAGCTGAGTTTTGTTAAAAAAAATGTTCAACCAAGTAAAATTTTATCACCAAGTCAAGAGATTAAGGTTCGTATAATTGAAATTGACACCGCTAAAAGAAGAATATCATTAAGTTACCGACAAACACAAGACAATCCATGGGATGCTTTTGAGAAAAAATCTAAAACTGGATCAATAGTAAACTGTAAAGTAAATAATATAACAGACTTTGGTTTGTTCGTTTCAATGGAAAATTCAGAATTAACTGGGTTAATTCACTACAAAGATCTCGCATGGAATGAGAACGAACAGAATTTAAAAAAATTCAAAAAAAATGACACCCTCAAAGCAAAAATATTAGAGATAGATAAAGAAAAAGAAAAAATAAGATTAGGAATTAAACAATTAGAAAAGTCACCTTTTGATTATTTCAAAGATGAAAATTTAAAAGTTGGAAGTATAATAACTGTATCTGTAAAAGAAATATTGCCCAAAAAAGGTATTAAAGTTGTTATTGGTAATAATGAAAATTTAATTACTACGATTAAAAAAAGTGATTTAGCTTTAAATGTTCAAGATCAGCGAGAGACCATATTTCAGCCAGGAAATAGATTAGACTGTGCAATAATTGAGCTTAAACCGGAACAATCTAAAATAGTCCTTTCGGTAAAAGAAAAAGAGCGAATTGAAAATGAGGAAGCAGTTAAAAAATTTGGTAAAGAAGGAAAATCAAGTGGTCAGTCTTTAAAATCAATTTTCGGCAAAGTTCTTGGTTCAAAGAAAAAAGATAAAAAGAAGGACAAAGAAGATAAATAATGGTGAGATCGGAGATAATTTCAAAATTATCTAAAAGAATTCATCATAAGCTTCGAAGAAAAGATCTCGAAAAGATTTTTCAAATTGTACTAGATACTATTATTCAGGGAATAGAGAATGATAAAAGTACAGAATTAAGAGATTTTGGTAGATTTTCCGTAAAAGAATTAAAAGATAAAATTGCAATAAATCCACGTACTGGTGATAAATTTCAATCTTCCAAAAAAAAGTCTGTATCTTTCAAGATGTCTGCGGAGCTAAGAAAAAGAGTAAACGAATATAGGTTAAAAAATTGAAAAAGAATATTTTTGTAGCTTTAGATTTCTCAAATTTCGATAAAGCACTAGATGTTGCTAATCAAGTTAAAAATGATGCCGCTGGGCTTAAAATCACTAATGAATTATTTGCCGTTTGTGGAAAAGAAGGTCTAAAAAAACTCGCAGGATTTGGTCTTGAAATATTTTTAGATTTGAAAACTCATGATGTTCCCAATACAGTTAAGAAAACTGTTGCGAGTATTGCTTCATTAGGAACCACCAAATATTTAACTGTTCATACCAGTGGGGGTCTTGATATGCTAAGAGCAGCCAAAGATGCTGCGGGGAATAGTATAGATTTGTTAGGTGTGACTGTTCTTACTTCGCAATCCGCATCTAAAGAACAGGTTAAACATTTAGCAGAACTGGGTATAAAATCAGGACTTAGCGGAATAATTGCTTCAGCTCAAGAATATTTATCAATAAGATCTTTGTCAAAAGATTTAAAGATTTTTTGTCCAGGAATTCGTGGTCTTATGGATAAAAAAGATGATCAAAAAAGAGTTATGAGTTACTCAGAATTTTATAATATTTCAAAAAATGATGACAAAGCATTTGCGGTAATTGGAAGACCAATCTATGAAAGTGGAGATGCTGGCCAAAACATAAAAAAAATTATACAGTCGGCTAAGTAAAATTTAAAACACTATTAAATAATGAAAGTTAAAAAAGGAATACCCTTAATTGATCAACACGATAAAAATGGTTTTTACGGCGGAAAATTTGGTGGTAATTACGTAGCAGAGACATTAAAAAAACCTATAGACGATTTATCAAAATTGTTTGAGAAATGCAGAAAAGATAAAAAATTTCTAAAAGAGAGAGATGATTTGTATGAAAATTATGTTGGAACACCTACAAGGTTTATCAAACTACAAAATCTTACAGATCATTTAGGTGGTGCCCAGATTTATGCAAAAATGGTTTCTGATGCTAATGGGGGAGCTCATAAAATCTATAACGCGATTACCCATGCTATGTTATGCAAAAGAGCAAAAAAAAAGTATATCTGCACAGACACCGGGGCTGGTTATAATGGAAAAATGTTTTCTATGGTCGCGAAAAAGTTTGGTCTAGGATGCAAAGTTTTCATGGGAACTAGGGATATCGAAAGACAAAAGCCTAATTGTGAAGCAATAAGAAAAAATGGTGCTGAAATTATTCCAGTTAATTCCGGCAGTAGAACACTTGTAGATGCTGTTAGTGAATGTATCAGATATTGGGTCTCAAATTGTGACAAAGTTCATATGGGAATTGGCAGTTTAGTAGGTCCAAATATATTCGTTAAGATTTGTGGATGGAGCACTGCTCAAATTTCTAGAGAACTTAAAGTTCAATTAGAAGAGGAGTTTGGAGAAATTCCTAATAAATTGAAACTAATTAATTGTGTTGGGGGAGGATCTAGTGCATATGGTTTTTGGAGTGAATTTTTTGATTATGACAAAAAACATATAGAACTTATTGGTGTCGAAGCTGGTGGACCAAAAAATAGTAAACTTCATGCTGCACCTTTGAGCAAAAATTCAAAAATTGGTATTCTTCATGGTGCTGCTGCTTATTGTGTCCAAGACGCTGATGGACAAATTAATGAGACAGAAAGTTGCTCAAGTGGGCTCGATTACCCTTCTTGTTCAGCGATCCATTGTTTATTAAAGGATGTTGGTAGAGCTAGGTATACTTTTGCAACTGATGAGGAAGCTTTTTCTGCATATAAACTTGTTACTGAACTTGAGGAAATTTCTCCAAGTTTGGAACCCGCACACTCTTTTGCTGAAGCAATAAAAATTGCTCCAAAACTCGACGAGTCAAATATTATAGTAGTTAATAGTTGTGGAGATAGTCTTAAAGACAAGGACATTATAAAAAAACGTTTGGGTAATTATATAAGATGAAGTCTCAAATTAGTTTAGCTTTTGAAAAATGTAAAAGAGAAAATAGACCTGCTCTATTAACTTATACCGTTGCGGGAGATAATTCCAAAAAAAAGTCATTAGAAATTTTAAAATCTATATCCCAATATGCAGATATTTTAGAGATCGGTTTTCCTTTTAATGCACCAACCGCAGATGGTCCACAAATTCAGAACAGCACATACAGAGCCTTAAAAAATGGATTTAAACTTAAAGATGCTTTTCAAATTGTCAAAAATTATAAAAAAAGTAGAAATGCAAAACCTTGCATTCTTATGGGGTATTATCAAATGGTCTATCATTATGGAGAAAAAAAGTTTGTAAAAAAATGCAAACAAGTTGGTGTGAATGGTTTGATAATTGTAGATCTTCCTTGGCCAGATAATAAAAAATTTGCAAAATTATGCAAAAAAAATTCAATTACTTTCGTTCAACTTATATCGCCTACAACATCAAAAGAAAGAATGAAAAAAATCATAAGAGACTCACACAATCTAAATTATTTGATAAGTATGTTATCAACTACAGGAGGAAAGTTAAAAGTTTCTCCTAAAAAAATTTTAGAGAATTACATCAAAATTAAGAGAGTCAATAAATCAAAGAACATGGTAATTGGATTTGGTATCACAAATAAAAACATTGGTTCTTTTAAAAAAGCTGATGGACTTGTTGTAGGAAGCGCATTATGTAAGGGAATTAGTGATTCTATTAAAAATCGTCAAAATCCTGTCATAAAATTAAATAAAATGGTAAAAGCTTTAAAAAATAAAATAATATGAATTGGATAAAAGATAAAATTAAAAAGTTTGGTGACTCATTAAAAAAATACACCAGAAAAAGACCTTCTAAAAATGAACAAGAAAATGCGGATTGGATAAACTGTCCATCATGCAAAAAGTTACAATATAAAAAAGATCTAGAGAGCTTACAGTTTATATGTTCTTGTAACTATCACTTTGATTACCCTGCAAAACTAAGATTAAAAAATATATTTGATAATTCAAATTTCGAAGAAATTCCATGTCCACCAGCAGACTCTGATCCATTAAATTTTAAAATAAATAATAAACCATACATCTCAAAAAGAAAAAAATATGAAGAAGCTACAGGGCTTGACTCTGCTTTTGCATGTGCTTCAGGTAAAATAAATGGTTTAACAGCTGTAGTAGTCTGTTCGGAGTGGAAATTTGGTGGTAGCGCAATGACGCCCAAAGAGAGTGAACATTTTGTTTCAGCCGCGGTTAAAGCAATTGAAATTAAGGCTGATATATTTATTTCTATTTTACAAAGCGGGGGGATGGCTGTGACTGGTGGAGTTCCCGCATTAGCCAGCGGTATGGTTAAAACACAAATAGCTTATTCTGAATTAAAAAAAGCAGGGATTTTATCAATTGGGGTTGCTTGCTCTAAATTGAGTGGGGGAACTTACGTTATGTGGAACAATCATGATATTTTATGTGTAGAATCACCTAGTTCACATGACATTTTGTTTAGTGGAAAGAGAGTTACCGCAAATCTAAAATCTGGCGAACAGTTACCAGAAGATTTTGGACAGGGATCATCTCTAGATGCTTTGGTAGATATAATCTTTTCAAGTAGATTAGAAATAAAAGATGGTGTTACGAAAATTGCAAGAGTCTTGTTGAAAAAACCAAAAATTAAATCTATAGCTGATAGTCCAAGTGAAACTATAGATGAGAGCATCGAAAAAACTTTATCAGAAACTTCAAAAGCAGTATAGCAAAAGAATTAATTTAGATCTAAAAAGAATCAAGAAAGTTTTGTCTATACTTCATGATCCTCAAGACCAACTTGATAACGTAATCAATGTTATAGGAAGCGATGGTAAAAACAGTTTTTTAACATCATTAAAATACTTTCTCGAAGCAGATAATAAAAAAGTAAATACGTTTACTAGTCCTCATTTATACGATGTAAGATCAAGAATTTGGTTGGGTAATCGATTTATTTCACTCGCTGAAATAAAAAAATATAAGAAAGTTATTGAAAAAACAAAACAAAGGCTCACTTTATTTGAATTATTAACTTGTATATTTATTTTGGCTGCAAATAAAACAGACGCTGACTCTTTTAACCTTGTTGAGGCTGGATTATTTTTTAGAAAAGATAGTACAAATCTATGGCAGAGCCCTTTGACTCAAATCTGCACGCAAATAAACAAGCAGCACACTGAATGGATTAGCCCAAAAAGTATAGGAGAAATATGTAAGCAAAAAGTTGGCTTTTTAAGTGAAAATACTAATATTTATGTTGGAAAGCAAAGACCAAGGACTTTAAAAATTATTAAAAAAATCTTACAAAAGAATTCAAGTCATAAAGAATACTATGGTTCATGGAGTATTATTAACAAAAATAACAAAAAATTTTATAAGGATCAAAATAATTTAATCTTACTAAAATCTAAAAATATTCACTCTGATGGATTGTGGGAAAATGTTGGTTTAGCTATAAAAGTGGCTATCGATCTAGGAATAGACGCAAAAAAAATTTCTCGTACGATTAAAAAGATTAAATTCGAAGGTCGTTGCGAGTTTATAAAAGGTAAATTAACAAAAAAACTTTATAAAAATGAGAGGTTTTTAATTGATACTTGTCATAGTGAAGAATCTACTAAAAATTTAGCAAAGTATTTAAAAAAATTTAAATTTCCTGTGTATGGTATATGTGGAATTTTAAAAAATAAAAATCCAAAAAAATTAATGAAAAATTTTAAAGGAATTTTTAAAAAATTGATTACTTTTAAAATCCCTGATGAGTCTAATGCTTTAAGTTCATTTGATTTAAAAAAAATAGCGGAAAGGGAAGGTTTTAAAACAGTTGAAGCTCAAAATATCAAAGATGCCTTAAAAATAGTTTCGTCTAAAGAAAGAAAAATTATTGTACTTTGGGGTAGCACGTACGGTGCAGGAAACGCTTTGAGTTTAAATTAAAGATGTTTATTTATAAATGCTTCAATATTTGACTGGTCAGTTCCGCCAACAAGTGTATCAACGTGTGAACCATCTTTATATAAGAATAGAGTTGGGATTGAACGAATAGCATTAGCGGTTGCAAAGTTTGGCTCCGAGTCAACATCGTGATTTGCTATTACAATTTTATCTGCCATTTTCTCTGAGATTGTTTCTAAAATTGGATTTATAGCTTTACAAGGCCCACACCAATCAGCTGTAAACTTAATTAATGTCAACTTGCCCTTTGATGCTATTAATTCTTTATAATTTTCATCTGTGCTTTTAACTAGTGCCATATCTGTTAGATAATGTTTTTTTGATTAATGTCAACTATGCACTAGAGTAAAATTTTTCTAATTCTTCAACGTAGACGTTAATCTCCTCCAACATTTTAAGCTTTTCTGTATCTTTATTTTTTTCAAACTTTGCCCTTAAATCATCAATCTCTTTGTAAGTTCTTGGAATTGTGTTCCATTTTTTTTCATCTTCTGTGGAAAGAACTCTTTTTACAATTGTGCTGTGAATTTCATCATAATCCTCTTTTGGTAAAAGGTCTGGTTTTTCTTGATAAAGCAATTTTTTTCCAAAATAGTGAAAGCGTTTATCTTTAAATTTATTTAAGTAAGATAATTTATTGCTCCAGTCTGCTTCATGAAAACCGCTTAATATACGATTATCCTCTGGTGGAGGAAAATTATATAAGCTCTCTTCCTCACAAATATCCTCTTGGGATTTAGTTTCCGTTTTTTCTTGAACTTCGTCTCGTAATATTAATTCCACCTTTTCAGCGAACTTTTTGCTCTTTTTTATAATTTCTGCCCTTTGCTTTAATTTATTTATCCCTATCATTTTATATTCTTCAAAATGATCTATATACGATGGATTCATTACTATTGGATGCTTGTTGTGACGGCATGTTCTTAAAATCTTTGGTGGCTTTTTCAACTCTTCTTTTAAAACCTGTATTGGCATATCTATATAAATATTTGGATCATGCTTTAAATCAAAAGTCTTTGGCCATTGATATACTGGATGCTGACAAACAAAAGTTTGAACAAATGGAACTACCTTGCCGTAGTAAAATTCATTTGAACAAAAAAGTTTTTCATTCTTAATTATTTTGAGACTCTCTTCTTTATTAGATGTTAAAAGGCTGCTTTTCCAAACACTAGGAGATTTTTTTTTTATTATTCTTGCAATTTCTAAGGTTGCGCTGCAATCACCTATAGCTGTATGAGCTGCATGATCTATGCCGTTTAGCGGAGCCATAGTATCAAGTTTATACTCCAGGTTCCCTTTTTTATTAGTAGCATTTTTTAGAGTATTTGGATAATAGAGGTTTGCTGCTCTGGCTAAACTGAGTAAATCTCCCTCATTGTTACCATTTGTTGTGGAAGTAAATGGATATTCTAAATTTTGAAACAAAGTATTTCTTAAAAAAATTTGGTCAAACTCAATATTATTCCATCCAATAAAAGTAACTTTGCCCCAGGTTTTTAATTTTTCAACAAACTGTCTAATCATTTCGTAATGAGAAAGATTTGTTGCTTTCAGTTTTTTTGGTGATGTATTGGTGACAATAAGTGCCATCGCTTCAGGTATAATTCCTGGTGATAGTCTTGATCTAGATTCGAACCTGTCTAATTCATTAAGGTCATCATCTGTTAGTATTGCTCCAATTTCAATGATTTGTCCCCACTGTTTATTTGATGAACTTGTTTCGAAATCATAAAATACAAAATTTGACATTTGGAAAATTTATTTACTTAAAGACTTTAATTTTATCAGAATTTTCTTCGACTGTCTCTTTTACTGTTCCAGGATCTTTAATGTTATTCAGAGTATTCATGATAGATCGGGCATCTCTCCCAAAATTATCGGTTGAAGTCATAGCTTGATCTAATTTTTTTCTTAAATCAATAATACCATCAAAATGTTTTTCAAACCTTCTAGAGATCAGTTTTAGATCATTGTAAATTTGTGTCGCATGCTTTTGAACTTTAAGAGTCTGAAACCCTAGATGATATGACTGAAGAAGTGCTGACAATGTGTTAGGGCCTGCTATTGTAACTTTATATTTAGTTCTAAGTTCCTCTAGCAAAAGTTCTTTTGTTTTTGGGTCTCTGTAACTTGAAAGTTCAGCAAATAATCCTTCGGTTGGAGCATACACAATTGCAAAATCAGTTGTTTTTGGGGGTGCAATATATTTTAAACTTACAGCTTTAGCTTTGTTTCTAAAAGCTGATGCTAAATCTTTTCTGGCTTCTGCTAATGCTTCTTTATCTTTAGCCTGGTAAGCATTATCTATCTCTTTAAATTTTTCTATTGGCCAATGGCTATCTACTGGAACAAGAACGTCTTGGAGTTTAATTGCGAATTCTACGGTATCACTAGTTTCTTCAGGTTTCATTTTTACATTTTCGATAAATTGAGTTGCAGGCAATAAATCTTTCAATAATGAAGCTAAAGAGAATTCTGCAAGAACTCCGTATTGTTTTACACCGGCAAGAATTCTGCTGAAATTATCTTGGCTTTTGTTTAAGGCTTCTACTTGTTGATTGAATACTCCGACCTTCTCGTCTACTCTGGTTAAAGCTCCGGTCATATCTTTTGCAATATCCTTAGACATGTGTCCAAAGGATTGACTGAAGCTATCTTTAAAAGAATTAAATTCATTTTTGAATGTCTGAGTAGGATCCTCTGTTTTTTGCTGTTTGTTACGCAATAAGAAAAATATTACAGCAACATTTAAAGCCAATAAAACAACTATAAGTGTAATTAGTAATGTGTCCATTAATTTATATATACGGTGTATTTGCTAAATTACAAATTTTAATTTAAATAATGTAATTCATGAGATTTTTTGTATATTTTTTGTGTTCACTATTAGTTTTTGCAACTGCCAATTCGAAAGAATTCCGAATCGATTTCACTGATAAAGGCATGAAGTTGTTTAAAAAAAGAGGATTTGGAAAAAAAACTGTTTATACGAATAATCAAGATGACAAAGGTTGGTATTTAAAAGCTGAAGCTGACGGAACTGCAACAGGACTTGGAATGGAAATAGATAAAGAGCTTCTTAAGGAAATGCCTTTTTTAAATATTACTTTTAAAATTGAAAAAGATTTTACAAATATTGATCAAAAAACTAAAGACGGACATGACTGGACAGCAAGAGTTATGGTGGGACATGGCAAAAAGATCGGATCGAAATTAGTAAGCTTAGCCCACTCCTCTTTTTTAGAAGAAGGATTTATTCAAACAAGTCCTTGGACAAAAGGAAGCAGAGATTACGTTGTATCTAATGATAAGAGTGGCGAATGGCATACTCGAAAGATAAATATAAAAGAATTACTTGAGAAAACTCACGGAATTTCTTTTACAAACTTTATTGCTATATTCTCTGACTCGAATAACTCAAAACAAAAAATTATTGCATATTACCGAGATATCTATTTTAGTAGTGAGTAATGAACATAAAAGTAGAGCCATTTATAAATAACATTGGGGCTTCCATCTCCTACGATCTTAAATTAACAGAACCAAAAATTATTGATCAGATCAAAGAAACACTCAACAACTATGGTTTTGTTT
Organism: uncultured Pelagibacteraceae bacterium; assembly: GCA_902570785.1. Taxonomy (GTDB): domain Bacteria; phylum Pseudomonadota; class Alphaproteobacteria; order Pelagibacterales; family Pelagibacteraceae; genus Anoxypelagibacter. Next base: position 59,338 of record CACFZK010000003.1, read on the forward strand.
GCTTTAGAGATCAAAATTTAGAACCAGGAGAATATTTAAAATTTGCAGAACAACTAGGTAAAATTAAAGAGTACCCGATGTTAAAAGACTTAGAAAACTATAAAGGCATCACCGTTGTTGAGAGAAAAGAAGATGATAAAGGAAAGTCTTATGGTGAAGGATGGCACACAGATAGTAGTTATCTAGAAAAAACACCAAAATACACTTGTCTTATGGGTAAAATAGTTAAAAGAGATCAGGGTCAAACACTTTTCGCCTCACAATTAGCATCCTATGAAGCTTTAGATCAAGAAACTAAGGATAAAATTCAAAATCTTGTAGGTATATTTAGTTCAGCAGGACCGATATCTGTAACAAGGCTTGAAAGAGAAGCTGAAAGAGGAACCGGAAAGTCAAAAGATTTTATAGCCGAACATCCAATAGTTAAAAAAGTTGGAAGTAGAAAAGCACTTTATCTAAGTCCAGGTCACACAATTGCCATAAAAGACTTAAGCGAGGAAAATTCCAAAGAACTTTTAAAATTTTTATTCAACCACCAAACGAAAAAAGAGTTTCAAAATAGCTTTTTTTGGGAAAAAAATACTATAGTTATTTGGGATAACCATTCTGTCATTCACTCCGCCACCCCTTTTCAAGGAAGAAGAATGATGCATAGAATTATTTTAGACGCATAAAAAAAACAAAATTCAGCCCCTCTTAAAACAAAAATAATATTTAAATCTTTAAATATGAAAAATATTATAATCGTTTTAGTATGTGGATTGTTTCTAGCAAACTGTAGTAACCGTTACGTTTTGGGTACAAAGTGTACAAATCCCGATAAGTTAACTGGTGCTTACGAAAAATCATTCATATGGTCTGTAGATAGAACTATGAGTGATGACGCTTTTGGAAAAAGAATTTCAAAAGAAAACTGTCCTAAAGTAGCTAAAAAATCCTAATTAAGCACAGTTTTTAAAAGATGATAACTATTGGTCTTTTACTGCTTGGATGTGCCGCATTTCTGGTGTCTTTTTTAATCGTGAATTTCAAATCAAAACACGATAAAGAAGACACCGAATGATAAAATATTACCTATTTATACTTCTCTTTTTTTCTTTTAATAATTTAAGCGCAATGGATAAAAAACCATACCACCATATTTACAAAGATGGAAAATTACATGCTTTTAGAAACTTGGAGGGAGGTCCAAAAAGAGATCCTAATTTTAAGTGGGATTGGAAAGTTTTTAGAGAAGAAAAAAAGAAACTTAAAATTGATTATCCACCTGAACACGTAATTGATAAACAATTAGTTTTAAAAAATCTTGAGAAACATAAATCCGACTCGTATGTTATGTGGCTCGATCATGCGAGCTTTATAATTAAGCTCGGGGACACTACAATTATTACTGATCCAGTTTTTGAAAAAAACTATGGACCTATGATATTTGGTCCCAAAAAATTTATAGATTCTCCATTAACTCTTAAAGAAATTCCTAAAATAAATTTATTTTTACTAACTCATAATCATTATGATCATATGAGTATACGTACTATAAAAAATTTTCCTTATAAGAATGCCAAAGTCCTTGTTCCTCTAAAACTTGGAAAGTATTTCACCAGAAATGGATATAAAAAAGATACTGTTAAAGAAATGGATTGGTTTGATAAAATTAAAATTAATGATGAAATTACAATTACAATGCTCCCAAGCCAACATTGGTCGAAGAGGTGGATTTGGGGAGATGGAAATAATAATAGAACTCTTTGGGGGAGTTTTTTAATCGAATACAAAGGTAAAAAAATCTTTTTTGCATGTGATACTGGACCAGCACCTTTTTACAAAGATTTAGGTAAAAAATACGGTCCAATTGATTTGGGGTTTGGAAATTTGGGCGCCTACAATTTCTACCCAATTGTTCCTGTCAAAGATAAATCTACAGCTCATGCAAATCCTGAAGAGCTTTTGTCATTAATGAAAGATTTAAAGGTAAAAAAAGTTATTGGAATGCATTGGGGTACGGCAATCTTGAGTTTAGAACCAATCTGGGAACCTCCAGTAAGATTCAAAGCTAATGCTGAAAAATTTGGATATAAAAAAGAGGATGCCGTTATATTTAAAATTGGTGAAATTAAAAAACTAGACGATCTTATTAACTAGCTTTTTTTAGTTGTTGTCTGATTCTTTCTAAATATAAAATAAGACTGTCTGTTAAATCATCTCCAAATTTAAATATAGCAGATCTATTGTACTCTCTTGTTTCATTTTTAATTTTGTCTTCAACTATGATTTCTTTTTTAGAGTCTTGGTCTTTGACATAAATCAAAATTAAAAAATTTTCGTTTTGTTCTTGATCTTCTCTTATAATAATTTCTGATTGCTCATAAACTAAATTTATGACTCTTATTAGGTCAGCATTTTTTGGTAAATATCTTTTATTAATTTGATAAACAAGTGAATTACAACTTCTTGAGAAACTCTCTAAACTAGTTTCTATTAACTCTCTTTTTTCAATATATTCTTTTTCCTTTTGTCTAATTTCTGCAACTGAAGCTTGGTCTGATAAAGTAACGCCTAGTTCTTCTACTCTTTTTCTTAAGCGGTCATTTCTTAGAGCCTTGTATTTTTCTCTAACCTGGTCAATTCTTTGTTGAAAATCTTTATAGTCTTCTTTTTCTATATTTAATGTATATTTTTCAATAGCTTTAATTTCTTCTAATTCCCGTTTCCTAAAACTTTCAAGGGTTTTTTCAAGTTTTACTTCCTCTAAAAACTTTCTTTGTTTTTCTTTCTCTTTTTCTCTAATTGCTTTTTGTTCTTCTTTTAAAAAATTTCTTAATTCTATAGCCCTAACTTTTGCTAATGCTTTTTCTTCTTTAATTTCTTTTTGTAAAAGACTTTTTCTTAAATTAAACTGAGCTTTTTTCTTATTTTCATTATCTCTTTTCTGTTTTTCTTCTATTTGATACTTTCTCTTTTTATAAATTTGTACCCTTTTTAAAAACGGTGATGAAATTTTTTTAAAGAGTGATCCAAAATTAAATTTAAATTCCGGTTTTATGGATTTAAATATTGCTTTAGGTAATAATTTTTTTGAAGAGATCTTCTTAAAATAGGACTTTTTTTTAGATTTTCGCTTTATCCTTGTAATTTTTCTTTTTTTATAAGTTTTCTTAATAATTATTTTTTTTGATTTCTTGTTCTTTTTTTTTGATTTTTTAAATTTTTTCTTTTTTCTCATCTGCTATTTTTAGTAATAGCATTTTCTTAAGAGTATATATAGCCTCTTGTTCTTGGAGCAATGTTTATATCTTTATCAAGTAGAATCTGAAAATTACATTGATCAGTCCATCTAAATGCAAATTCACATGAACTCAAATAAAATAGCCAAAGTCTGTAGAATTTTTCATTATAATTTTTTAATACTATATCCTTATTTTTAATAAATCTTTTTTTCCATTCTTCTAAGGTAGATGCATAGTGTATACCTGGTAAGACCTCCAAATCTCCTAATACTAGTTTCGAATTTTCAATTGCAGGCATTAATTCGCTAAAAGATGGTGTGTATCCTGAGGGAAATATAAAAGTTGTTATCCAGGCTTGTGGATCTCTAGGTCCATCCACGCTTCCTATTGTATGCACCAATGCTTTTCCTTGAGGTTCAAGGATATCGTATATTTTTTTAAAATATGTTTTGTAAAATTTTCTTGTAACGTGCTCAAGCATTCCTTTTGATATAATTTTGGTGTACTTATTTTTTGTATCCCTATAATCCTCAATACGAAATTGACAAAGATTGTCCAATTTTTTTTCTCGACAAATCCTTTTAGAAAATTCTAGTTGAACTTTTGATAAAGTTATTCCATCAACTCTTGCTCTTGTTTTTTCAGCAATGGCACAAGCTAAACCACCAAATCCTGATCCGATATCTAAAACTGTATCTTTGTCAGTAATATTTAATTTTTTAATCATATGGTTGATCATAGACTCTTGGCTGTCTTCAAGAGACATATCTTTTTGTGGCCAATAACCACAGCTATATTGAAAATGTTTATTGTCTATAAACATCTTATAAAAGTCAGCAGACCCAATATCATAATGTGCTGCAACAGCTGCTCTACTACTTTTTCTGGTATTAAAGTTTGTTAAATATCTCCAAGTACCTCTAATTTTATTTATGGTTTTAGAAAATTTACTAATATCTTTTCTTCCTATATTTTTTAAAGCTATATCTAATATATCTGAAATAGTTCCATTTTCGATTACAATATCTCCATCAGTATAACCTTTGCCAAAATAAAAATCTGGAAACAAAAGCATTTTATATTCGATTGATTTATTTTTTAATTTAAATTTAACAGGATTTTTTTTTATTGGTTTTCCAATAGTATAGCTTTTCTTATCTGAAGTTTCTAAAATAAAACCATCTTTTTTAATTATAGTGTTTAAAAAATTTTTTAACATTATGCAGCAATATTTTTATTTGTTAATGCACCAAGTTCTTTCAATTTTTTAATTAGCTTATCTTTTTTGTCATCGCTTAATAATACCTGAGGCGGTAATAAATTTGAAAAAATTTTATTTTCTAGGCTCTTAATAGTATGAAGCGCTGAAATTAAATTTCCTGTTTCATCAAAAGCTGATCTTAATGCCTTGAGTTTTGGATCACTCGACGAGTCCCCACTTTTATTAAAATCATCGAAAACTTTTTTTGCAATTTTTCCTGTAAAATTTGTAGTTGCTGATATACACCCAGCTGCTCCAACTTTTAATCCGTCTAATAATTTTTTCTCACTACCAACAAACATCGAAAAATTCTCCATTTTAAAATTTTCCCAAAGATTTCCAGTACTATCTTTCATGCCAATTATATTTTTGGGGAAAGACTCTTTAAGTTTTTTTGTTATATCTGGAGTAAAGGTGTAGCCACTTAATGTAGAAAAATTATAAAGAATAATTTTAGAGTCCGGAACTTCTCTTATAATGTTTTTATAAAAATTAAATACACCACTGTCACTATTTTTATAATAAGCAACATTCATAATTAAAAAATTATTAAAACCCAACCCTATTGAGTGTTTCATAATATCAGTTGTATCTTTTAAACTATTGGTCGATGTTCCAATTAAGATTTTTTCTGAAAAACTTTCTTTTGAAAGTGCACTTATAAAATTTTTCTTTTCATCAACTGAAATTAATTGCCCGCATCCTGTGCTACCAAAGAAAGCTGACCCTACACCCTGATTATCAAGATTAAGCTTTGCATGATTTATAGTTTCTTTAATATCGAGGCTCAAATCTGCTTTTAAAACAGACATTGATGCAGCAAATACACCTTTAAAAATTTCTGACATGTTTTAACCTAAATTTATATATAAACGTACTATAAATTAAAAAAGAATGAAAATTCTTATTATTCAACAAAGATACGGTATCGGGGATATGGTAATTTTTTTACCTTATATTCATGCGATTTCAAAAAAATTTAATACCAAGATAAGTTTATTGGCTAAAGAAACGTCTAAGGCTAAACAAATAATGGGAGAGGACAGCCATATTGATGAGATTATTACTTTAGATAGCGAGAAAGATGGATTGAGCGGTATTTTTAAACTTTCCAATGAATTAAAAAAAGGAAGCTTTGATAAAGTATTTATTTTCAACAGTTCATTAAGATATTATTTAGTTGCAAAACTCTCAGGGATAAAATCAATTTATCAATACCCTTTATTTAGGTCTAAAGATAATATTGTATATAGTGCAAAAATTTTTACTGAAAATATTACTGGAAACATTGTTTCAACAGAGCCAAACTTAAAAATTAAAAGTACGATTGATAATTTTAATAAGGATTTTAAACATATCTGTCTTGGTATATCGGCATCTGGCCCAACAAAGAGGTGGAATATAAATAATTACATTAAACTTTGTGAGGAATTATCAAAAATTAAAAAATGTAAATTTTACGTTGCTGGTGGAAAAAATGATATCAAGTTAATTAATGAGTTTAAAAAATCAGAGATTGGTAAAAATTGCCAGTCATTTGAAGAGTTGAGTATAAAAGAAACTTTACCAATTATTAAGAATTGTGATTGTTATATAGGAAGTGATACAGGCTTCGCTCATTTATCTGTTGCCCTAGGAGTAAAAGCTTTGACTTTATTTATGGACTCGCCAGTTATGGCTTATGGGAAATATTCTGAAAGAATGTCAGTAATAGAGCCAGAAGGCGAAAAAAATACTACTTCACATGATACCTTGGGATCTGAACGAATATCATTTGAAAAAACTCTCCTCAAAGCAAAAGAAATCTTGGTTTAACTAAAATCATTTTTTAAAATAGTTTCTTTTGCCTCCGAAACCATCTGTGCCAATTTAGTTGTATCAGTATCGTTACGATCAGGATGAAGTTTAGACATTATTTTTTTGTATTTAGATAGTACTTCATCTTTTGAACATCCTTTTTTGCACCCAAGTATATTGTATGCATCGTCCAAAGAAATGCTTGAAGAAGCTTTTGAGTAATTAGCACCAGATGAAAAAGAATACCTTCCTGTTTGTCGAAGATAATTTATTAATCTCCACAATTGAAATAATTGAAAAAGTCCCCCTATACCCTTCAATTTAATTAGAGGAACCAAAAGTAACAAAATGGGAATACTAAATGCATACCTTCCAACAAAAAATAGGGCGATAGCAAAAATAATTCCTATTGTAAAAATAACAAATCGAATACCTTTTGCGATTTTTTTGCTACTTGCTTTAGCGAAAAAATTCAATAAAAGGTATAAAGAAACTAAAGCTATTCCAATGAGTAAAAAATAATTCATAATTTTATATATGAAAATACCACAATTAAGGAAGCAAACTGAAAAGAAAAATTGTCATGGATACTCATGGGAAGATGATTATTCCTGGATACATCAAGATAATTGCCTTGAAATCTTAAGAGATACAAAAAAATTAAACCCTGAAGTTAGAAAATATCTTGAAGAAGAGAATTCATACACAAAAGAAATTATGAGGGATACTGAAAATCTACAAAAAAAAGTTTTTAAGGAAATAGAAGGAAGAATAAAATTAGATGACGAAAGTCTTCCCTTTAAAGATAAAAAATATGAATACTGGACAAAGACCACAAAAGAAGGGAACTACTCAAAAAAATTAAGAAAAAAAATTGGTAGCGATAAAGTTGAATGTTATTTTGATGGAGATCTGGAGGCGAAAGGAAAAAAATTTTTTAGTACTGGAGATTTAGCAGTCTCAAATAACGATGAATTTTTAGCTTTTTCAGTGGACGATAAAGGCGGAGAGTATTTTACAATATTTGTTAGAAGAATAGCGGACAATAAAATAATTGAGAAGATTGAAGACACGGCTGGCGGAGTTGTATGGTCATATGATGATAAATCCTTTTTTTATAGAAAACATGATAGTCAAAAAAGACCAAGACAAATTTTACAACATAAACTTGGCTCGCCAAGTACAGAGGATATTTTAATTTTTGAGGAAAAAGATGAGCGCTTTACGTGTTCCATAGATACAACTTCTTGTGAAAAATATTACACTATTGAAACAAGTGAGCATACAACGAGTGAGACATACTATTTTCATAAAGACGAAAAAAAGTTTGAACCAAAATTAGTTTTAAAAAGAGAAGATGGAATTCTTTACAGTTTAGATAGTTTTGATGACTTCTGGTATATACATACAAATAAAGATGCTGAAGATTTTAAAATTTTAAGATCCCCTAACGACAAAATGAATGATTGGAAAGATTTTGTACCAGCTAAAAGTGGAACCTTAATAGGTGGGTTAACTTTTTTAAAAAAGTGGATAATTAGGTCAGAAATCTCAAACGCCTTATCAAAAGTTTTAGTAAGAAACATAGAGACTGGTACAGAAGAAGAATTAATTTTTACTGACGAAAAAGTAATTTCTCCAGGAATTTCGCTTATGCAAAAAGATAAAAATACCGATGTGATAAGGATTGGTTATGAATCTCCTAAAACTCCCTCTCGAACTTACGAATATAATATTAGAACAAAAGAAAAAAAAATCGTTAAAGAACAAATAGTTCCCTCTGGACATAATAGAGATGATTATATTGTGGAACGTCTTGAGTGTGATAGTCATGATGGCCAGAAAATTCCAATGACCATTACTTATCACAAAAAAACAAAAATAGATGGTAGTGCACATGTTTTGTTATATGGGTATGGGAGTTATGGAAGTTCTATGTGGCCTGCTTTCTCAACATCAAAATTTTCTCTAATAGATAGAAATATAATTTGGGTAACTTGCCATATTCGCGGTGGTATGGAACGTGGAATGAAATGGTGGCGTGATGGAAAAATGATGAATAAAAAAAATACTTTTAAAGATTTTATAAGTTGCGCCAATTTCCTAATAGAAAAAAAATATACAAGCAAAAAAAAAATAATTGCATTTGGTGGGAGTGCTGGAGGTCTTCTTGTGGGAAATGTAGTCAATCAAATTCCACATTTACTTCTTGGCGCCATAATGGCTGTTCCGTTCGTTGATAATCTTACAACAAACATGGATCACTCTTTGCCTTTAACAGTTGGAGAGCTCAGAGAATTCGGTGATGCAAAAAATAATAAAGATCATTTCGAATACATACGTTCATATGCTCCGTATGACAATATTGAAAAAAAAGACTATCCCAATATTTTAATTACTACTTCATTATCTGACTCGAGAGTTCTCTTTGACGAACCTACAAAGTTCTGCGCTAAGCTTCGTACTAAAACAACTGGAAATAATTTATTATTGCTTAAAACTGAAATGGAGGCTGGCCACGGCAGCAGAACGGGTAGAAAAAATATTATTGAAGATATAGCTTTTGATTATGCATTTGCACTTAAAATATCAGGAAAAGTCAGCTAGAAACAATTTTTGCTATTAAAAGCAACTACTATATTTTTTTGATCTACTTCAAACCTTCTCTCACATTTAATTTTAAACTTTGATTCATAATAAATTAAAATTTTATTTTTATTACCCAATAGCTCAATAGAGTCAGGTTTTCCAAACTCTATTTTTAATTCCGACTCAGTTTTTTTTAAAAATTTACTGAGTTTTTTTGTTTCGTTTTCAGAAGCTTTATCGACCTTATCTGTAACTGTTTTACAACCTGAGATTAGAAAAAATATAAAAATTATACTAAAAAAAAATTTCATTTCTGGTTTTCAGTTTTTGCATTGCTTTACGATCAATTTTTCAAATATAACAAAATAAGTTATAAACAACATACAACTTTAAATTTAAATTAAACTCATTTTGAACTTTTTAAATCTCTTAAAAGCTATATAAATTAGCAAAAAACAGGAGAAAATTTATGATGGACAAATATTTTGAGTATAGAAAACATAAGACTAATTTTAAAACAGAAGTAATCGCCGGCGTAACCACTTTTTTAACAATGGCTTATATAATGTTTTTAAATCCTTTTATTCTTTCTGGTGAATTTGCAGGAACTGAAAAGGGTTTTTTTGATTTCGGAGGAGTGTTCACTGCAACAATAGTCGCTACAGCGATTGCATGTTTCATAATGGCATTCTACGGTAAAACTTGGCCAGTAGGATTGGCACCAGGCATGGGTATCAATGCTTTTATTGCATTTGGAGTTGTTGGTGGAATGAAATATACTCCAGCAGAAGCGCTTGCAACAGTTTTGGTTGCAGGTATTTTTTTCTTAGCAATTTCATTAACACCGATTAGAGCATGGATTATTAACTCTATCCCAAAAAGTTTAAAACTTGGTATAGGAGCTGGTATAGGTCTCTTTCTTGCTATTATTGGTTTAGAAATAATGGGCGTTGTCGGAGATCATCCTGTAACTTTAGTTACTCTTGGCGATATCAAAAATCCAATTGTTTTATTGGGTTGTCTTGCTTTTGTTGCAATGATTGTTTTAGAAAAAATGAAAGTAAGAGGAAATATCATTATAGGTATTTTGTTTTTTAGTTTATTAGCTTGGTTGCCTATGTGGGAGTGGACTGGTTCCACAATAAAAGATGGTGCATCTCTTGCTAAGTTTAACGGGATCCTTTCTGCACCCCCATCCATGAGTTATCTTTTTGATGCGTTTGAAGGTATTAGCACTGGAAAAGTTTTTGCAGCAAGTGGAATTACCGTAATTTTTACTCTTTTCTTTATAGACTTTTTTGATACAGCAGGAACATTAACTTCTGTGGCAAATGTATCTGGAAAAGTAGATAGCAAAGGAAAAGTAAAAGACATTGAAAAAGCTATGTTGGCTGACAGTGTTGGAACAGTTGCGGGAAGTCTTGTAGGAACTTCAACAGTTACAAGTTACGTAGAGTCTGGAGCTGGGGTTAAAGCTGGTGGCAGAACAGGAATGACATCGTTGGTAATTGGTGTTTTATTTCTTTTGTGCTTAGGATTTGCACCTCTTGCAACAAGCTTACCAAAAGAAATAGATGGTGCTGCACTTGTTTATGTTGCTGTTCTTTTTGTAAGAAATATTACAGATATTGAATGGAATGACATCGCAGAATCGGCTCCTGCAGTCCTTGCAATGATTACTATGCCTTTAACATATAGTATCAGCAATGGTATAGCTTTGGCATTTATAGCTTATGCTCTTATAAAATTATTTAGTGGTAATGCTGCTAAAACGCATCCAGCAATTTGGTTGGTTGCTGTTCTAAGTGTAATAAGTTTCTCAGTTTAAATTTTTCAAAACTAAAAGGGGCTAAAATAATATTTTAGCCCCTTTTTTTTAGATTTTTTTTTAATTCTTCTATTCTTATTTCTTCGTACTTTTCAAATGGCTGAACAATCCATGGATTATCTTTTAATGTAACAGCACAAAAATCAGGATTAAAAGTCGATTTAGCCTTTTTCCATAAAACCGCAGTTTTTATAGATTTAATTTTTCCTTTAAGTGGTGGATATTTTCTAAGCCAATCTATACTTCTGTTTAAAGTAACACCCGTATCAGATAGGTCATCACATAGAAGTAGATTTCCACCCATATTTTGAACGGTTGAACTCATTTCTCTCGAAAAAGTTAATTCTCCTTGTTTGTCCTCGATGCCTATTCCAGAATAAGACTCTACAGCTAAATAGGCACACTTTATTTTAAATACTCTACTTAAAACATCTATAATTGGAGCTGCACCTCTCATTATTCCAATAAGAAGATCGGGTTTATATTTTCCATGAATTTGAATTGCCAATTTCTCAACGATAGAATTATATTCGTCCCAAGAGATGAAAAGTTTTTGTGCCATATAAAAAATTAAATCATTTTATAGTAGATGTAAATGAAGGAATTTAATATTGAACTGGTTCATTATCAACTGAATACCACAAAGCCATGACTGCAAGAGTACAATAAGGGGAAAATTTTTTCTGTAATCTGCTAACGAAAGTTTTTGGAGGAAGGTATTTCTTTTTATAATTGTTTGAAATTGCTCTAAGTAATCCAATATCTTGCACTGGCCATATATTTGGTCTGTTATAGAAAAAAATTAGTACCATTTCTGCTGACCACCTTCCTATTTGTCTTAAGGATGATAGATAAATAATAGCTTCTTCGTCAGTCATTTTACTTATTAGTTTTGGATTGAATGATTTATCTAAAATTTTTTGCGCCAGACTTTTAATACCAATTGCTTTCATTTTGCTAAGTCCACATTTTTTTAGGTCTTGAATGGATAGCTTTTGGACAGTTTTTGGATTTATTTTATTTTTACATTTTTTTTCAAATTTTGAAAACACTGAGTCAGCTGCTGCTACTGATATCTGTTGAGAAATAATTGACCTCGTTAATGAATAAAAAAAATTATTTCTAGTAGTCAAGTGTCCTTTATAAGATCTTATTAACCTAGAAATTACTTTGTCTTTCTTTATCAAATAGCTTCTAGATTTATTCCACCACTTAGGTTTCATATCTTGGTGGGACCACTTGTTTTTTGAGTATTTGCTCTCTTCTAAAAATTATATATGTTCCAACAACTATAAATGCTGCACCAACTAGTGTAGTTAGTTTTAGAGCTTCTCCAAATATGAAATATCCAGCAGAAGCAGCAAAAACGAGTGACAAGTATTTAATAGGAGTTACAAGGCCTGTATCTGCCATTCTCAAAGACTGAGTTAATAAAATATTTGCATATCCTCCTGCTAAACCTAATACTACAAATAAAAAAGTCTCATATAAGGACGGCATTATCCAACCATTAACTATAGTTGCTAAGCCAATTAACATTGATAACAGTGAAAAATAAAAAGCTATTAAATAATTTGGTTCAGTTTTAGAAAGTGATTTAATGGATAAAGCAACCTGAGCAAAACCAAAAGCAAAAATTAAAGGCATAAAATAAAATAAATTAAATTCATGAAAGGTTGGTTTAATAATAATTAATCCACCAGTAATCCCAAGAATAATTGCTGAAATTCTAGTCATTCTTATTTTTTCGCCAAGAAAAAGTGAAGATAAAATAGTTACAAAAACAGGACCTAAAAAAGTTAGTGATATACAATCAGCAAGTGGTACGTTTCTAATTCCAATAAACAAAGCAACAATTGCTATTGCACCCCATATTGCTCTCCACGCATGCAATCCTGGCCTTTTTGTTTTATAAAAAGTAAAAACCTTCTCTCGAGGAATTAATAGAATTATTGGGATCATACCAAAAGCAAATCTCATAAAAAGAACTTGACCAAATGGTGCGTCTTTTAAATATTTTACAATTATATCCATGATACTGAAACAAGCGACGCTAGCGATCATATAAAGAATTGCTAATTGAGATTTTGAGAGCATTTTACCACCTTTAAATTATTTAAATAACATATTAGAATTTTGAAAAAATGAAAACTGCTTATTTTAGTCTGGGTTGCTTTTGGTCCCCTCAATTGGAATTTGAAAAAGTTGAAGGGGTAAAAAAAGCTGAGGTTGGATATTGTGGAGGAGATGATCCGAACACGACTTATGAAAAAGTTTGTTCAGGATCAACAAATCATGCTGAAACAGTCAAGGTAGATTATGATGAAAAACTAGTTTCTTATGAAGATTTAGTAAGATTTTTTTTTAAAATTCATGACCCAACACAACTAAATAAACAGGGACCAGATATTGGAACTCAATATAGATCGGAAATTTTTTACACAGATGAAATCCAAAAGAAAATTGCAGAAAAAATTAAAAATGAGTTTAATGTTAAGTTTAAAGGTAAAGTTGTTACCAAAGTATCAAAAGAGAAACTATACCAACCTGCAGAAGAATATCATCAATACTATTTAAAAAGAAAGAGTTTTATATGAACTTAGTATCTACTGATTGGCTTGATCAAAATTTAAATGAAGTAAAAATATTTGATGCAAGTTGGCATATGCCAACTTCCAAAAGGAATGCCAAAAAAGAATTTGAAGAAAAACATATTAAGGGTGCTAATTTCTGGGATGTCGATGAACACTCAGATAAGGATTCTCCGTACCCACACATGATGTCAAATTCAGATTATTGGACAAGGATGCTCTGGTCCTTTGCAGTAAAAAATGAAGATCACATAGTTGTTTATGATTATAGTGATACTTACAGTTCATGTAGATTATGGTTTGCCCTGAAATATTTTGGTCATAAAAAAGTTTCAGTTTTAGATGGTGGAATGAAAAAATGGTTAGTTGAGAATAGATCTACAGATAATAAAATAGATAAAGATTTGGGAAAATTTAGTAATATCGATAAATTAAATGCAAAAAATAAATATGAAGTAAAAGAAAAAACTGATTTGATAAAAAATAAGAAACAAATTGATGAAAACTTTAAAAAAAATCAGTTTCAAATCGTTGACGCCAGAAGTCGTGAAAGATTTGAGGGAAAAATTGATGAGCCTAGATCGGGACTTAGAAGAGGCTGTATTGTTGGATCAAAAAATCTACCTTTTAAAGATTGTATAAATGCTGAAACAAACACTTTTAAATCCAAAGACGAGTTAAGCAAGATTTTCATTAAAAATAATATAGATATTACTAAGCCAATTGTTTTTACATGCGGTTCAGGTATGACTGCGTGTGTTTTAGGTATGGCATATTCTATCATTAGTGGTAAAAGTGCAGTTGTTTATGATGGCTCTTGGTCAGAATATGGAAAAATATGAAAAGATCTAAGAAAGTTACAATTGGAATTTTAATATTCTTCGTAATAGTTGCTTCTGTAATAGGGGGTAGAACAGCTATGGGTGTTTACTTTAAAAAGAAATTTGGAAAAAGACCGCCGCCAGGAGTAGTGGTTGAAATAGTTCAAGTAAAAGAATTTAGTAAAACAATTGAAAGTTATTGTACCGCTTTGAGCAGCAAAACAACTTCTTTTAAGATTAAAAAAAGTGAATTATTAGAACCATTAAAATTTAAAGCTGCAAAAAAAGGGGATATAATTGCAAAATTACAAGATAAAAATATTATTGCACCTTTTTCGGGCACTGTTGGTACACGAGGTATAAGTTCATCAATATTGGGTACGGACTCAATAATGCTTACGCTTGATGACTCTAAAAAGATATTATGTGATTTACAAATTCCTGAGATTTTTGCCGCTAAATTAAAAAAAGGGTTAAGAGTAAATGCAAAATTTTTAGCATATAAAGATAAATTGTATAATGGTGTTATTGTTTCTCGTACTTCAAGGGTTGATGCACAAACTAGAAGTATATTAGCTAGAGCACAGATCAACAATAAAGACCTTGAAATTTTACCTGGATCTTTACTTGATATTGAGCTTCTCTATGACGAAAAAGAAGCCATTTCAGTAGTTGATACTAGTATTATTTTTGAAGACGAAAAAAAATTCGTCTATAAAATTTTAGAAAATAATAAAATTCAAAAAACAGAAGTAACTACAGGAATTCGAAAAAATGGAAACCTTGAAATCATAGAGGGCTTAAATACAGACGATAAAATAGTAAAAGAAGGTTTGGCAAGGTTAGCGGACGGAATGGTTGTAAGACCAATACTAAAATAATATGCACAATTTTTGTTTGCTTAATATTAAAAGACCAGTTTTGAGTTCTGTATTCTCACTTTTGTTAGTTGTGTTTGGTCTCTATACTTTCTTTGAAATAAGTACCAGAGAACTTCCAAAAAATCTCCAGCCTCCTGAGGTTGTAATATCCACGAAATATACAGGAGCAAGTCCATCTATTATTGCTTCAGAAATATCTGAACCAATTGAATTAGCAGTTGGGGGAGCAGAAGGTATCAGATCAATTGATACGATATCCGAAATCGGAAGAAGTACAATTAAAATAGAATTTTTTACCAGTATAGACATTGATGATGCTGCTAACGATATAAGAGAACGAATTGCAAGAATCATAGATAATTTACCTGAAGATAGTAAAGCTCCAGAGGTAAGAAAAGCTTCAGCTGGATTTTCAACTAGTATGTGGCTCTCAGTTAGTAGTACTTCATGGAACTCATTAGATATAGGTGACTATGTAAAACGTAACTTAGTAGACGCATTCAGTTCAGTTCCAGGTACTGGAAGAGTAATTGTTGGAGGAATAAACGAAAAAGCTGTAAGAGTTTATTTAAACCCAGTAAAACTTATAGCAAATGATTTGGATGTTAGAGAAGTTGAAAGCTCGATAAGGAAAAATAATATTGCAGTACCAGCAGGTACTATTGAAGCTAATAACGTTGATTTAACTCTTGATCTAGGAAAAACTTATACCAATATTAAATCAATTAAAAAACTTCCTATAAAAAAAATAAAAGGAAAGACGATAACGTTAGGCGATTTAGGTGAAGTTAAATATGGTCCCATATCTGAAAAGACTCTTTTCAAGGCTCAAAGTCCCGATGTATTGAATGAAAATACAGTTGGCATTGGAATTTATGCTCGAACAAATGAAAGCACTGTAACGCTATCAAATAATATAAGAAAGAAAATTTTAGAGGTAAGAGAAACATTGCCTGAAGGCCTCAAACTATCTGTGAGTTTCGATAGAGCAACTTATATCAAAGAAGCTATACAAATGTGCTATCAATCAATAATTTTAGCTTTATTATTAGTTGTAGGAATTATTTATCTATTTTTAGGAAATGTAAGAGCTACTATTGTACCAGCTGTCACACTACCTGTTAGTTTAATTGGAGCATGTCTTGGTTTATGGATTTTTGGACTGACAATAAATGTATTTACTCTTCTGGCTATTATCTTAAGTGTAGCAATTGTAACTGATGACAGTGTAGTTATGACAGAGTCAATTTACCATAGAGTAGAACAAGGAGATACTCCACTGGCTGCTGCTGCAAATGGATCGAAGAATGTTATTTTTGCTATTTTATCAACTAGCATAATATTGCTAGCAACTTTTGCTCCTCTGCTATTTATTGACGGAATAAGTGGGACTTTATTTAGAGAGATGGCAATAACTCTCTCTATTACAATTGTCATAAGTACATTTACCGCTCTATCTATTGCACCGATGTTGGGTTCCAAGCTACTTAATAAAAAAAAATCTCAATCAAAAATCGTTACTCGATTTGAAAAAATATTTAAATCTTTTGAAGAATTCTACTCGGATACCTTGAATTATTGGATAAAAAAACCAAAAACCATTGTTTGGTTTATGGTTTTTGTTGTTGCTTTAGCAGGATTTCTTTTTAGTTTTACTCCTAAAACCTTATTAGAAAAAAATCCTGATAGAGGTGTTTATTTAGTTTTTGGCAAAACTGATGAGTCATCATCATTTGAATATACGGTCGATAAAGCTGAAAAAGTAGAAAGAAGGCTAATACCTTTGTTACAGGATGAAAAAGAACCTTATCAAAAATTAATAATGAGAGTTCCAGGTTTTGGTAGATCTGCACAATCTTATAATAGTTTTATTATCATTGCTTTGCTGGATAATTGGAAAGATAGAAAAGATTCTGCACAAACAATTGTTAGAAAAGCTATAGGAAAAATTGTTACTGTGCCAGGAACTATGGCTTTTCCTTTAACACCAAATTCAGTTCGTGTGAGCAATTACCAAAAGCCAGTTGTTGTTACAATGACAGGATCCTCATACGAAACTCTATATAAATGGCAAAATAATGTGATGAAAGAGCTTAGAAAAAATAGAGGACTAGCTGACATAACATCTGATTACACAAAAAATAAACCAGAAGTAAAACTTGTAATAGATGAAAACAAAGCAAAAGATCTTGGGCTTTCCAATCAATCAATTGGAAAATCTATTGAAACTTTATTTTCAGGTAAAAGTGTTACAACTTTAAATGAGTCCGGGAAAGAATACCCAATAATTTTACAAGCTGATATAAAAGATAGAAGAAATACCGAGGCCTTAAGTAAAATTTTTGTACGTTCAGAAACGACAGGCAAACTAATTTCGCTTGCAAATGTTGTAAGTTTTGAAGAAAGAGGATCACCAAAAATATTGACTAGATACCAAAGATCAAAATCAGTTACTTTAACCGCAAGGTTGGTAGGAGGTTATACTCTGAATGAAGCATTAAACTTTATTGAAAAAACCATAAATGAACAAGCTCCAACAGCTGGAATTTTTTATAAAGGAAAATCTTTAGATCTAAAAGAAGCTTCGAGTGAATTATTAATAATTTTTGGTTTAGCCTTGGTTAGTGCTTATCTTGTTATGGCTGGTACTTTTAACGCCTGGAGACAGCCTTTTGTAGTGATGTTAACTGTTCCACTCGCTGCTTTAGGAGGACTTATATTTATTTTATTATTTGGAAGTACAATAAATATTTTTTCTCAAATAGCTTTAATTGTATTGATTGGT
This sequence comes from uncultured Pelagibacteraceae bacterium, assembly GCA_902570785.1. GTDB lineage: Bacteria > Pseudomonadota > Alphaproteobacteria > Pelagibacterales > Pelagibacteraceae > Anoxypelagibacter. The sequence continues at coordinate 77,118 of CACFZK010000003.1, forward strand.
ATTGCAACAAAAAATAGTATTTTAATTGTTGATTGGGCAAATCAATTAAGAGTTAAAGGCAAAAGTGTTGAAGCAGCCATTGTTGAGTCTTGTAAAAGGAGATTTAGACCAATTATGATGACGAGTTTATCTACGCTTATCGCAATGGTTCCTTTGATTGTAGGCAATATTGGCCCGGGTGCAGGAGAAGGAATAAGGTTAGCAGTAGGCTGTACAATATTTGGGGGTATGCTAATTAGCACTTTTCTTACTTTATTTACTACACCTGTATTTTATTTATTGCTTTGTAAAAATTCTAAAAGAATGGATGAAGTAGATATTCAATTAAATAAAGAATTTAGTAAATAATATATTTTTTTCTATTAAGTTGATCCCGACATGTTGTAAGTTGCTTACGATATTTTGAGGCAAAGTCCTTTGTTGACTTGGCATATATAATAGCTTTTTGGTCTTTAGAATAATTTTTATAATCACCCCAACCTTTGTAATAAGCTAAATATTGTCTATAGGCATCATTCTTAGGTATCTTCAGCAGCTTATGTGTTTTGTTTACATACCATCCAATAAAATCTACTGAGTCTTTAAACCTGGCTCTTGTAGCATATTTGTTTCCTGTTTCTCTTTTATACTGCTCCCAAGTGCCCTTTACCGCTTGGGAATAGCCGAAAGAACTTGATTTACGCTTATATGGTATAACTTTAAATAATTTATGACGCGGAGGTTTGGCTAACCAATTAAAATCGCTTTCCTTTTTTACAAAAGCTAATTGAATATAAACTGGGACACCCCACTTCTCTTCGACTTTCTTGGTGTGCTTATACCACAAATATCGATCTTCAAAGATTGCACAACTATTTTTAGTGTTTTTTGGAACAGATGAACAAGCAGCAAGAAAGAATAGTAAAATTAATAAATAAATAAAATTTTTCCGAATCACACAAAGATTATAAATTATTTGTTTTTCTTTCTCCATTCCCATGGCATATCAAATTGACCGCTCCAAATACCAATTTTTTTATTTTTAGCTACTTCCTCATCATCTATGTAATCTTTAGAATATTTTCTATAAGCTACAGCCTGACCATTAGATACCATTTCACTGTTAATGTTTTTGCCTAGAACTGAAGTTAATTTTTTTTTAAATTTGATATTTTCTACAGTATAACATGTACCTAAAATCCTTTTATATCTATCTAGTTGTTCATAAAGACATAAAATACTTTTTGACAAAATTAAATTTTCTAAGAAAACTTTTGATACTAAACCGCAATTATATATTCCTCTTTGATTTTTACATTCTTGCTTTGTTTCTGGTGCATCTATACCGTTAAGTCTTATTCTTTTGCCATCAATTTTTATTGTGTCGCCATCTATAACTTTTGCGACTCCAAAGATATCTTTTTGTTCAGATGTAAAAGATTTAAATATAAAAAAAAAAATAATTAATATGCTAAATAAAATCTGATTTAGCTTTTTCATCAAGTTCTTTCATTTTGTTTCTTATATCTTCATCTGAAATACTATGATCTTTTAAATCTTCTTTTATTTTTCTAAAAACATCTTCGTCACCTGCCTCTTGAAAATCTGCTTTTATAACTGATTGAATATATTCTTTTTCCTTTTCAACATCATAACCAAGTTTTTGAGAAGCCCATTGACCAAGATATTTATTTCTTCTTGAGGCAACTTTAAATTTTAATTCCTCATCATGAGCAAATTTTTTTTCAAAAGATTTTTTTCTTTCGTCAAATTTTTCCATATTTAAACTTTCTATATAAAAATATTATAACAATAGCCGCTAATGTTCCAAGCAAATTTGCAAAAATATCTAAATATTGGAAAGATCTGTTGGAAATTACTAGATGTGATAACTCTGAAAATAATGATAATGCAATAAGAAAAAATAAGACTTTCCTAAAACTTGTTTTATTAAAATAACTTATTAAACCTAATATTGTTAAGTATAAAAATGCTAAAGCATGATTTATCGATGTACCTAGTGGATTTGGAATTAAATCTGGTTGTCTTCCTAAATCGCCGTAAAGAAAATAACCAATTAGACTTCCAGGAAAAAGGTACAAAATTAATAGACCTAAAAGGGAAAAATAGTATAAATAACGAATTATACGGATTTTATAATCCATTTTAAGAAATCTGTATTTCCATTTTTAATATCAAAAAAAATAACGCATGGAACTTCATAACTATGAAGTTTTTTTACACTTTTAATTATTTTTTGTACATTTTTATTCATGGTTTTACCAACAATAAGAATTTCTTTTGCCTTAGTAACTTTTCCTTTCCAAGTAAATACCGAGTCAACATTGTGAATAATATTAGCACAAGCAACTAATTTATTTTTTACGAGATATCCAGCTATATTATGAGCCTCTTTTTTCTTTGGACAAGTAATGTAAAAGAATTTTATACCCTTCATATGAATAATTTAATATAGTAGGTATATTATACTCAATGGGAAAACTCATAGCAATTAGACACGGTCAAAGTACTTGGAATGCAGAAAATCGCTTCACTGGCTGGGTTGATGTAGATCTTTCAGAAAAGGGTGTGCAAGAAGCAGAGAGATCTGGAAAATTGTTAAAAGAATTGAATATAGGTTTCGATATGTGTTTTACCTCTTACCTTAAAAGAGCAATAAATACTCTTGAGATAGTTATAAAAATTCTTGGAAAAAATTACAAATATACTAAAGCTTGGGAGCTTAATGAGAGACACTATGGGGCTTTAACTGGGTTAAATAAAGAAGAAACCAAGAAAAAATTAGGTGAAAATAAATTTAATGAATATAGAAGATCTTGGGATATTCCTCCTCCTAAACTTGATAGAAATTCTAATTATAATTCAAAAAAAGATCCATTGTATAAAAATTTAGAAAAAGTCCCTGATACTGAGTCATTAAAGAATACATATGATCGTGTGATCCCATATTTTGAGAGAAATATTGAGAAACATTTAAAAGAAAATAAAAATATTATTCTTTCGGCTCATGGTAATACTATTAGAGCTTTAGGGAAAAAAATTTTCAATATTTCAGATAAAAGTATTAATTTGTTTGAGATACCAACGGGAAATCCCCTGCTAATAGACTTTGATAGTTCTTTAAAAGTCTTATCTGCAAAATATTTAGACCTATCAAGAGAAAAAAAAATAATATCTAATTTATAATTTTTTTTTATACAATTTTTTATATATTTTATAATTATTTATATGAAAAAACTTTTGATTGCTTTTAATACCAATTAAATGCTTATTTTTTATTAAATCATTCCAAACAATATTCATCGAAAAAGGTTTAATTTTTTTATTTTTAAAAATCGATCTGCTTATAATTTGAGCTCCAGTAAAAATAAATTTATTATTTTTTTGTCTTAAAATTTCATTATTGGAATTTAAATTAAAATCACCTTTAAACGATTTATCATAACTCTTAGTTTTTGGTACTAAAAGCATTATTGGTTTTTTATTTTTTTTATAGCCTTTTTCAAGTTTTCTAAATTCATTTTTATATCCTTTTCTCCATAACGTATCTGGATTTAAAACAAAAAATATTTGTTTTTTAAATTTTTTTGAGGCATTTAAGATTCCTCCCCCTGTATTAAGTATTTTTCTTTTTTCTATGATTAAATCAATTTTGGAAGAAAACTTTTTTTTTCTGATAAAATCAGAGATTTGTTTATGCCTAAAGTGTGTATTAATTACAATATGTTTAACACCAATCGAATTAAGAAAATTAATACTATTTTCAAGTAGAGTTATTTTGTTAATTCTTACTAAAGGTTTAGGTATTTTTTTGGTAATTGGGTGCATTCTTTTTCCAAAACCAGCTCCTAATATTATTGCTTTTTTTATTTTCATTTAAAAGTTTTTTTTGTTCTCAATTTTGTATTTACTACTTTCGAAAGTAGAATGCTCAGATTTTTAAAAATTTTATTTTTCATTCTTAACTCAATTAATTTCCAGGTATAAGGTAAATATTTTAAATACTGAGGTTTTTTATCTCTTTTATAAAGTCTATAGAAAATACCCAAAATTTTTAAATTTCTTTGAACGGACAGAATGTCAAAATCATTTTGTAATAAGTGCATTGGCTTGTTTCTTTGAGAGCAATTTTGTAAATAATATTGGAATGTTCTCTTTTTAATTTGTGAAGGAACTTTAGTTCTTACATCA
>CACFZK010000004.1 GCA_902570785.1 uncultured Pelagibacteraceae bacterium
AGCAATTGAAAGCCATACAAAAAGAATTAGGAGAGATTGAAGAAGGTAAAGATGAGGTTTCAAGTCTAAGCAGTTCTATTTTAAAGGCTAAAATGACAAAAGAAGCTCAATCAAAATGTTTGGCTGAATTAAAAAAATTAAAGTCAATGAGTCCTATGTCTGCTGAAGCAACTGTTGTGAGAAATTATCTTGATTGGATGATTGATTTACCTTGGAGCAATAAAAGCAAAATTATTAAAGATTTAAAATCTGCTCAACAAATTTTAGATGAAGATCACTATGGATTAGATAAAGTTAAAGAGAGAATTATTGAGTTTTTAGCCGTTCAAAAAAGAATAGAAAAATTAAAAGGCCCGATACTTTGCTTAGTAGGCCCCCCGGGAGTAGGTAAAACTTCTTTGGGAAAATCTATAGCTAGGGCTACTGGAAGAAAATTTGTAAGAATTTCTCTTGGCGGAGTTAGAGATGAAGCGGAGATAAGAGGTCACAGAAGAACTTATATTGGTTCGCTACCTGGAAAAATTATTCAAATGATGAAAAAAGCAGGAACTAAAAATCCTTTATTTTTGTTAGACGAAATTGACAAAGTTGGTAGTGACTATAGAGGTGATCCGTCGTCTGCCTTGCTTGAAGCATTGGATCCAGAACAGAACAAACAATTTAATGATCACTATCTCGAAGTAGATTATGATTTGTCAGACGTAATGTTCGTAACTACAGCTAATACTTTGAACATACTACCTCCTTTATTAGACAGAATGGAAATTATAAGAATACCTGGATATACCGAAGATGAAAAAACTAATATTGCTCAAAAATATTTAATACCAAAACAAAGTAAAAATAATGGTCTTAAAGATAGTGAGTGGAAAATTTCTCCGAATGTTATCAAAAAAATTATTAGGGATTACACAAGAGAGTCTGGTGTTAGAAATCTAGAAAGAGAAATTTCCAAAATTGCCAGAAAGACTGTAAAAAAAATAGATTCAAGCGAAAAAATTGAAAAGGAGTTGTTGGAAAAAGATGTAAACAGCTTTCTTGGAGTTAAGAAATATAACTATGGAGAAATCGAAAGTGAAAATAAAATTGGAGTATCTACTGGTCTAGCTTGGACTGAAGTTGGTGGCGAAATACTCAAAATAGAATCGGTTAATATGCCGGGTAAAGGAAAAATGCAAATAACAGGTAAGCTCGGTGAAGTAATGCAGGAGTCAGTCAAAGCTGCAAAATCTTTTGTAAGGTCTAAATCAGTTGATTTTGGAATAGTACCACCTCTTTTTGAAAGAAAAGATTTTCATATTCATGTACCCGAAGGTGCCACTCCTAAAGATGGACCATCAGCTGGTATTGCTATTGTAACTTCCATAATATCCTCAATAACAGGAATTCCAGTTAATAAAAATGTTGCAATGACAGGTGAAGTTACTCTTAGAGGTAATGTTCTTCAAATTGGTGGCTTAAAAGAAAAATTATTAGCTGCTCATAGAGCTGGCATCAAAAAAGTTTTAATTCCATGGGACAACCAAAAAGATTTAATTGAAATACCCGAAATAATAAGAAAAAGTATTGAAATAGTAAGCGTGAAAACAGTTGAGGAAGTACTAAAGCATGCACTGACAAAAGAACTCAAACCAGTCAAATGGGTAGAAATAGATCAAGTTTCAAATAAAAATAAAGAAAAATCAGAAGTTACAAGCGCTCATTAATTGTTTAAAGTCACTAAACAAACACATTTGCATCGATAATAAAAAAAATGAAGAAAATAGTTATTACTGGTGGCATAGGATACATCGGAACCGAAATATGCAAAATCTATTCTGGTGAAAGCTGGAACAATCAAATCACAGTAATCGATAACCGATTTATATCTGAGAGAGTGAATCAATTAAGAAAATGGAATATGAACTTTGTTCACGCAGATATTAGAAAAATAGATGAAGTTAAAAAGTATTTAAACGAAGCAGACATCGTTCACCATTTAGCGGGAGTTACTGATGTCCCTAGAACTGAATTAGAATTAAATGAGGAAAAAGATAAAGAGTTAAGAGATATTGCAGAAAAAGGAACAGAAGTTGTGCTTTCAGAAACATCACAAAACTGCAAAATTATATTTCCATCGACACATGTTGTTTTTGAGGGGAAACAGGATTTAATAAAAGATATCAATGAGGATTTTGAAAAATTACCAATATTGCCATATGCAAAAAGCAAAGATGATAATGAAGAACAAATAAAAAAATCTGGAAAAAATTATATAATTCTAAGACTTGCCTCTGTGTATGGATATTCAAGTGACACTATGAGATTAAATATAATGCCAAATTTATTTGCCAAGATTGCGTCACAAAATGGAACAATTAGACTTTTCGGTGGTGGAAAACAACTAAAAGCCCTTGTTCCATTAATTGATACTGCGAGATGTTTTAAATTTATGGAAGAAAAAGACGAAATTCAGAAAGAAATTTTTAATGTTTCAAAAGATTCAATCACTGTCGAAGATGTAGCAAGCCTTTGTAAAAAAATAAATTCTAAATTAAAAATAATCAAAACGAATGATAAAATTCCAAATCCAGGTTATTCCTTATCTAATAAGAAACTTTTAAAAACAGGTTTTAAATTTCTTTATTCTTTAGAAGAAAGCTTAAAAGAAATGATATTTAAGTGGTCAACACAAATTTTTATTAAAGATTTAGAGTACGTTAAAGATGGTGAAAATGAATATGTTGATCAAAGAGGCAAAATCAGTAATCATGAACTTACTGAACCAATAAACCTAATAGGTCTCATTCATTCAAAAAAAGGCACGATTAGAGCAAATCACTATCATCCACAACAAGAACAAAAATGTTTGTTCACCAGCGGTCAAATTATTGAAGTCTTTCAGGATTTATTAAATCCAAATTCGCCAAAAATTACGCAAGTTGTTAATGAGGGACAATTATCTGTAATAAAACCAAATGTTGCCCACACTATGGTATTTTCAAAAGATACTACTTTTTTAAATTTAGTTAGGGGAGAAAGAGATCACGATAATTATGGTATTACTCATACAATAAAACATAATATTGTCAGCGAAAAAGAAAAAAAATTATTATTAGATAGCTATAAATTCAGTTGCAGATGCTGTGGTGAGACCAATTTAAAAAGAGTTGTGTCATTAGGTTATCAACCTCTAGCGAATAATTTACTTAATAATAAAAATGAAGAATGTGAACTATATCCTTTAGAATTAAATTATTGTCCAAATTGCCATAACTGCCAATTATCAGTTTCTGTTGATCCAAAAAAGATGTTTTCTAATTATTTGTATACATCATCCACATCTCAATCATTTAGAAAACATTTCGAGGATGCAGCAAAACATTATGCAAAAGAGTTTAAATTATCACCAAAAAAGTCATATATAATTGATATTGGTAGTAACGACGGTGTGGCTCTTAAACCATTTAAAGATTTAGGTTTTAAAAAAATTGTGGGTGTTGAGCCAGCCAAAAATCTATCAAAACTTGCGAATAAAAATGGAATAAAAACTTTAAACTGTTTTTTAAACTTAAAAAATCTCAAAAAAATTAAAAAAAACGCCGATGTTATTCTAGCTTCAAATGTATTTGCCCATTCAGATAGTTTAAAAGAAATGGCTGATTGTATGCTTAAACTTTTGAGCAACAAAGGAAACATAGTAATCGAAGTTCAGTACTTATTAAATACATTACAGGATCTTACATTTGATAACATTTATCATGAACACTACAATTATTGGTCACTTACCTCATTGGTTAACTTTTTCGATCAGTTTAAAGCAAAAATCGTCAAAGCCGAGAGAATAAATACGCATGGTGGATCTCTTAGAATTTTTATAAAAAAAGATAAAAAAGCAAAAATTGATAAAAGTGTAAGCAATCTATTAAAAGAAGAAGAAAAGTTTGGTTTAAAAAAATATAAAACTTATCAAGAATTCGGCGAAAAGATTTATAAAATCAAAAATAACGTTAAAAAAAATATTGAAAAATTAAAGAACAGCAATAAGAGATTAATTGGCTATGGATCTCCAGCAAAAGCCACAACAGCACTTAATTTTTTTGGCGTTTCAGATGAAATAGAGTTTATAGTTGAGGATAATAAACTAAAACATGGAAAGTATATACCTGGGGTTAAAATTCCAATTGTTAGCAAAGATAAAGTATCTGATAATAGCAGCACAGTTCTTGTATTAGCCTGGAATTTTTTTGAAGATATAAAAAATAATAATAATCAATTATCAAGTAACTTCGTGAGCATCAAAGATTTAGAGCAATAGCCTTACTTTTTAAGAAATTTTTCAGCTTCTAATATAATTTTTTCTGTGTCTGATGGTATATCATCTTTATTTTTTTTAGTTCTAACTTCATCACTCAATATCAACACTTTACTTTCTTGATAATTGAAATTTTTTTTTATTGTTGTTTTTTTGTTATTTAAAATTTCATCTACAGCTATCAATATATCTTGAATTTCAAATTTATTATTCATTTAACAAATTACTTTTATAAAGTTTTTTAAAAAAATTAATACTTCTAGGGTTTGCAAGTGCTTGTAAATTTTCAATTTTATTTCCATGAATAGCCTTTTTTACAGCTAACTCAACAATTTTACCACTTTTTGTTCTTGGTATTTCATCAATCTTAATTACTTTATGAGGTACGTGTTTTGGAGAACAATCTTTTTTAATTTTTTTCTTAATGAAATTTATGTCTGAATCGCTCAATTTATTTTTATTATTCATCACAACAAAAAGTAAAATTTTAACATCACCATCTATCTCTTGACCTACTACAAGGCTTTCGCGAATAAAATTAATTTTTTCTACCTGTCTATATATTTCAGCCGTTCCTATTCTTACTCCACCAGGGTTCAATGTAGCATCTGACCTTCCATAAATTATAAAACCTCCATTTTTGGTCTTTTGAATGAAGTCTCCATGGTGCCAAATATTTTTATATTTTGTAAAATATGCATTTTTAAACTTTTTATTTTTTGGGTCGTTCCAAAACTTAATTGGCATTGTTGGAAATGGTTTTTTTATTACCAATTCTCCTTTTTCGTTTTTCGAAACCTTTTTTCCATATTCGTCAAAAATATCCAAATCAATCCCTAAACTCTCACCCTGAATTTCACCGGCATATACTTTTGAAAAAATATTTCCAAGAACTAAACATCCAACAACGTCAGTACCTCCACTTATAGATGTCAAATGAACATCTTTTTTAATATTTTTATAAACATACTCAAAAGACTCTTTAACAAGCGGTGAGCCTGTTGAAGCTATAATTTTTAACTCAGGTAACTTTAATTTTTTAAAATTAAAATTTTCTTTTTTAAGAAAATCAATATATTTAGCACTGACCCCAAATAAATTAATTTTTTCTCTGGAGCAAAACTTTATTAAAGAATCCATTGAAGGATAAGTCGGTGATCCATCGTATAAAAACAGACTTGATCCAGATGAAAGTGCTCCCACCAACCAATTCCACATCATCCAGCCAGTAGTCGTATAATAAAAAACTTTAAAATTATTTTTTATATTACAGTGTAAGGAGAACTCTTTATTGTGCTCTATAAGAACGTTTCCAGCGCCATGAGTAATACATTTGGGCGCTCCAGTAGTTCCACTTGAGTACAAAATATAAAGCGGATGATTAAAATCAAATTTTTTAAAAGTATTGTCAATTGGAGAACTTCTTATAACACTGTAAAAATCTATATACCTAGGATTTATTTTTTTTGTAAATTTATCCGAGTATGGAAAAACTATAATCTTTCGTATAGATTTAATTTTTTTTAAAATATTTGGTATTTTTTCAACTATATTAATCTTTTTTCCATTATAAAAATAATAATCACAAGTAATCAAAACTTTGGGTTTTATTTGATTAAATCTATCAATAACACCATCAGTTCCAAAATCAGGAGAGCAAGAAGACCAAACCAATCCATTTTTAGAAGAAGCTAAAAAAGAAACTACAGCTTCTATTGTATTAGGTACGTATGCTGCAACTCTCTCTTTTTCTTTCAATCCAATTTTTTTAAAATAAGCCGACAATTTACAAACAATCTTAAACAATTCGTTCCACTTAATATTTTTTTTAATACCAGACTCAGAGAAAAAATTTAAAGCTATTTCATTATTTCTTTTAGACAAAAGATTTTCTGCATAATTTAATTTAGAGTCTGGAAAAAAAATATTTTTATAAAATATTTTATTTTTCTTTATGATTTTTTTTCCTTTAACTCCCTTTATTTTAGTAAAGTTCCAAACTTCTGACCAAAAAACCTCAGGTTTTCTCACAGACCATTTCCACAAATCATTAAAATTTTCTTTTTTTTTGTATAGTTTTTTTTTGCTTAATACTTTACAAAAATTATAAAGATTTGATTTTTTTCTTAGAGCTTCATTTGCTACCCACAAAGAAGACTGTTTATTTTTCATTAAACTTACCTAAAAAAATCTAAAATGAGTATTTTAAATATCTCTAAAGATTCAAAAAAATGATCTATATAAGGTTCAAGAACAGGAAACTTTCTCCCAATTCTGCTTCTCTCAAAGTTTAAAATTCCTATAAAAAAAATTGATAAAATTGAATAGGTGATAATATAATTTAAAAAACCAAATCCTGGTTTTTCGATAGTTTTTGACTTTGGTTGTTTTTTAATTTTTTTTGTTGTTTCTACTTTTTTGACTTTAGTAGTAAGACCTTTATCTACAGCGTATTTCTCAATTGAGGTCCCCCATTTTTCTCGCATGTATTCTTTAGAATACGGTGCAGGACCTTTACGTTTTTGAGTCTTTTTCTTTGGAGCTGCTTTGGTAACTATTGGCGGTGTTTTAACAATTTCTGGAGTTTGTTTTAATGGATATTGTGTCCATTTTTTTTCACAAAAGCCGCACTGAACCAATCTACCAGTTGCTGGTATCGAACCATCTGGAAGATTAAATTTCTTTTCACCACAAACGCAAGTTATAATCATATATTTGAATAATACTGCTATTTATAAAAATTACACTAGAAATTAAATACTTTTTTACTTTACAAATTTAATGTTGTATATCTCGGATCGACTGATAAATGGGGCGGTTAGCTCAGTTGGTAGAGCATCTCGTTTACACCGAGAGGGTCATAGGTTCGAGTCCTTTACCGCCCACCAGTGGGGGTGTAGCTCAGTTTGGTTAGAGCGCCTGCCTGTCACGCAGGAGGTCGCGGGTTCGAGTCCCGTCACTCCCGCCACTATTGATAATCGTTTTCAGTTAAATAATTAATAAATGTGAATATCTGTCACTGTACACTTTTGATTAAGTTGATATATATAATCTAATTAAGATTAATATAAGAATCCTCAAACTAAGGTATTGGGGTAGATATTGATAAAACATGCTATTTGAATTTTTAACAGATTACTTATCTATAATAATATTTGTATTTATTGCTTTAGCTTTAAGCATCGGCTTTATAGCTATTAATTACGCGGCATCTCCAAAAAATCCAGATCCAGAAAAGCTGTCAGCTTATGAGTGCGGATTTAGTCCTTTCAGCGACTCGAGAATTAAGTTTGATGTCAGGTTCTATTTAGTTGCAATTCTGTTCATTATTTTTGACTTAGAAATTGCTTTTCTATTCCCATGGGCAGTTTCTTTAGGGAACATTGGATTACTTGGATTTTATTCCATGATGGTATTTTTATTTATACTTACAGTTGGATTTATTTATGAGTGGAAGAAAGGGGCATTAGAATGGGAATAAATTTATTTAATCAAAAGAGTAGACAAGAAAGTATTCCTGACGAATTTAAAGAAATTGCAAAAGATTTTAGCGAAAAAGGTTTTATAACGACCTCATCAGAAAATTTAATAAATTGGGCTAGAACAGGATCACTTCATTGGATGACTTTCGGTTTAGCTTGTTGCGCTGTTGAAATGATGCAGACATCGATGCCAAGATACGATTTAGAAAGATTTGGAGCAGCTCCACGAGCTTCCCCAAGGCAATCCGATGTTATGATTGTTGCAGGTACGCTAACAAATAAAATGGCAGCACCATTAAGAAAAGTTTATGACCAAATGCCCGAACCTAGATATGTCATATCTATGGGTAGCTGTGCTAATGGTGGTGGCTATTACCATTACTCATATTCAGTAGTGAGAGGATGTGATAGAATTGTTCCAGTTGATATTTACGTTCCTGGATGTCCGCCCTCTGCCGAAGCTTTGTTGTACGGAATTCTTCAACTACAAAAAAAAATAAGAAGAGAAGGCACTCAAAAGAGATAAACCCATAATGAATCTTGCTGAACTAAACAATTTGTTAAACTCAGAACTTACTTCCAAAATAAAAGGGTCAAAGGAAGAAAACGGCGAACTTTTAATAAACGTGGAGCTCGCAAACATCTACTCGACAATATTATTTTTAAAAACTAATAATAAATGTAAATTCAAACAGTTGATTGATATTTTAGCTGTAGATTTTCCAGGTGAGGAAGACAGATTTAAAATATATTATCTATTATTAAGTCATGAAAACAATTTAAGAATCAAACTTGTTTGTCCAATTCAGATTGATGTAAAAGTTCCTTCAATTACTCAAATATATCCCTCAGCAAATTGGATGGAAAGAGAAGTTTTTGACATGTACGGAATTAAATTTAAAAATCATCCAGATCTAAGAAGAATTTTAACAGATTACAATTTTAAAGGTTTTCCATTAAGGAAAGATTTCCCACTGACAGGTTTTAATGAGGTCAGATATAGCGAAAAAGATAAAAAAGTTATTTATGAACCAGTTAAGCTTGAGCAAAACTATAGAAATTTTGATTTTAGCAGTCCGTGGGAAGGAACCAAGTACATTAGAGAGGTGAAAGAAAAGGTTAAAAATGACTAAACAAAAAAAAACAATGAATTTAAATTTTGGTCCACAACATCCTGCTGCACATGGCGTTTTAAGACTAATACTTGAACTTGATGGAGAGGTTGTTGAAAAAGTTGATCCACACATAGGATTGTTACATAGAGGTACAGAAAAATTAATTGAACACAAAACATACACACAAGCGTTGCCATATTTTGATAGATTAGATTATGTGGCGCCAATGAACCAAGAACACGCATTCGCATTAGCAACTGAAAAATTATTAAAAATAGAAGTTCCGATTAGAGCTCAGTACTTAAGAGTAATATTTTGCGAAATTGGAAGAATTTTAAGTCACCTACTAAATATTACCACTCAAGCCTTAGACGTAGGAGCTCTCACCCCATCACTGTGGGGTTTTGAGGAAAGAGAAACGTTAATGACTTTTTACGAAAGAGCGTCAGGTTCTAGATTGCACGCTAATTATTTTAGAACAGGCGGGGTTCATCAAGATATTACAAACGATCTTTTAAGTGACATAGGCATATTCTCTGAGAAATTTCCTAAAGTAATAGATGATCTTGAAAATTTACTTACAGACAATAGAATTTTTAAACAAAGAAACGTTGATATTGGAATTGTAACAAAAGAAGATGCTCTATCTCATAGTTTTTCTGGGGTAATGTTGAGAGGATCTGGAGTAGCTTGGGATTTAAGAAAATCTCAACCATACGAGTGCTATAAAAATTTAGATTTTAAAATACCTATAGGAAATAATGGAGATTGTTATGACAGGTATTTATGCAGAATTGAAGAAATGCGAGAGAGTGTAAAAATTATCAAACAATGTTTAAAACAAATACCCAAAGGTCCAATTAAAACAGTAGATGGAAAAATTTCGCCCCCTAAAAAAGAAGAATTAAAAGAGTCAATGGAAGCTCTCATTCATCATTTTAAATTGTTTACCGAAGGATACAGGGTCCCAAAGGGAGAGGTGTATAGTTCTGTGGAGGCTCCAAAAGGAGAATTTGGTGTTTATTTAATATCAGATGGATCAAACAAACCTTATAGATGTAAAATACGAGCTCCAGGATTCTCACATCTACAAGCAATAGATTATTTAACTAAAGGACATATGTTGGCGGACGTGCCTGCAGTTTTAGGATCTTTAGATATAGTTTTTGGTGAGGTAGATAGATGAGTGTAAAAAAAGTACACGACAAGCAACCTGATACATTTGAGTTCACAAAAGAAAATTTGGTTTTAGCTGAAAATATTTTAAATAAATATCCTAAAGAAAGAAAAAAAAGTGCCGTTATGCCTTTACTTTATTTAGCTCAAAATCAAAATGATAATTGGATACCTTTGGCAGCATTAAAGTACATAGGTAAATTTTTATCAATGCCATACATTAATGTTTATGAAATAGCTACGTTTTATTCAATGTATAATCTAAGCCCAGTAGGTAAATATTTTGTTCAGGTTTGTACAACAACACCGTGTCTATTAAGAGGTGCAAATGAAATTGTTAAGGCCTGTCAAAAGAAAATATCTAAAAATGAAAATACAATTTCTGAAAACGGCATGTGTTCTTGGACCGAAGTTGAGTGTTTAGGAGCATGTGTTAATGCACCAATGATGCAGGTAAATCGAGATTACTATGAAGATTTAAGCAAAAATAATATAGAAAAAATACTCGACTCATTTATGCAAGACGACCCTATAAAACCTGGCTCGTTTAGAAATAGAAAAAGTAGCGCTCCTGAAAACAGTAAAATTAATGGGAATGGAATAAATAATGCTTAAGCAAGAAGACAGAATTTTTAAAAATTTATATAACGATCTAGGATCTAGTTTAAATGACTCTTTTAAAAGGGATGATTGGTCGAATACGAAAGAATTAATTTCTAAAGGCAAAGAGTGGATAATTAACGAAGTTAAACTTTCTGAACTAAGGGGAAGAGGAGGCGCTGGTTTTCCAACCGGTGTTAAATGGTCATTTGCTCCAAAAAAAGTAGGCTCAAGACCACATTACCTAATTATCAATGCCGATGAATCAGAACCAGGCACATGTAAGGATAGAGATATAATGAGGTTCGAACCACAAAAATTAATCGAGGGTTGTTTAATAACTGCTTACGCAGTCAATGCACACAAATGTTATATTTATATTCGTGGCGAATATACAAAAGAAGGAGAGTATTTACAAAAAGCTATAGACGAAGCATATGAAAAAAATTTAATTGGGAAAAATGCCTGTAATTCTGGTTGGGATTTGGACATTTATATTCATTATGGAGCCGGTGCATATATATGCGGAGAAGAAACTGCCTTGTTAGAGAGTCTTGAGGGAAACAAGGGTCAACCTAGACTGAAACCACCTTTTCCAGCTTTAGTTGGATTATACGGTTGTCCAACAATTGTGAATAATGTTGAAACTATTGCTGTGGTTCCAACAATTTTAAGGAGAGGAGCTAAATGGTTTGCTTCTTTGGGAAGACCTAAAAATACAGGCACTAAAATATTTTGTATATCAGGGAATGTAAATAAACCGTGCAACGTAGAAGAAGAAATGGGTATATCATTAAAAGATTTAATCGAAAAGCACGCAGGTGGAGTGATTGGTGGATGGGAAAATTTACAAGCTGTAATTCCCGGAGGATCTTCGATGCCTCTAATACCAAAAGCATCATGTGATACACTTAAAATGGATTTTGATTCATTAGTTGCTGAAAAAAGTGGATTAGGAACAGCTGGTGTTATTGTTATTAATAAAGATCAAGATATTTTAAAATGTATGGCAAGGATTGCTAGATTTTATAAACATGAAAGCTGTGGTCAATGTACTCCTTGTAGAGAAGGCTCTGGTTGGATGTGGAGAATTTTAGAAAGAGCAGCAAAAGGGGAAGCTACACATAAAGATATTGATTTACTATCAGATGTTACCAAACAAATTGAGGGTCATACTATCTGTGCTTTTGGCGAAGGTTCTGCTTGGCCGGTACAAGGTTTACTTAGACACTTTAGAAAAGAAATAGATGCGAGATGTTATTCTGAACCAATTATTAAAAAAAGAAAAAATATCCCGTATTTAGTTGATCAACATTTATTAGAAAAATAAATATGCCAAAAATTACAGTTAATAATAAAGAGATTGAGTTTGAAAATGGGATGACCGTTTTGCAGGCATGTGAACTTGCTGGCGCTGAAATTCCAAGGTTTTGCTACCACGAGCGTTTATCAATAGCGGGAAATTGTAGAATGTGCTTAGTTGAAATGGAAAAATCTTCAAAACCAATTGCCTCTTGCGCAATGCCAGCTACTGAGGGAATGAAAATTAAAACTAACACTGAGAAAGTCGAAAAGGCTAGAAAAGGAGTTATGGAATTTTTATTAGCCAATCATCCTTTAGATTGTCCTGTGTGTGACCAGGGTGGAGAATGTGATTTACAAGATCAGTCACTTTACTATGGGTTCGATAAATCAAGATTTAAAGAAAATAAAAGAAAAGTTAAAGACAAGTATATGGGTCCATTAATTAAAACAATAATGACAAGGTGTATTCACTGCACTAGATGCGTAAGATTTGCAACAGAGGTTGCAGGAGTTACAGAGATTGGAGCGATTGGAAGAGGAGAGAACATGGAAATTACAACTTTCCTAGAAAAATCTATGGAGTCTGAACTTTCAGCTAACGTTATTGATCTATGTCCAGTTGGTGCACTAACTTCAAAACCTTATGCATTTGAAGCTAGACCTTGGGAGTTAAAAAAAACAGAAACTATAGATGTAATGGATGCAGTAGGTTCAAATATAAGAGTCGATACCTATGGATGGGAAGTGAAGCGGGTTTTACCCAGATTAAATGAAGAAATAAACGAGGAATGGATTTCAGACAAAACAAGATATGCATGTGATGGCTTACTAAAACAAAGAATAGATAAACCTTTTAAAAGAGAAAACGGTAAGTTAATCGAATGTTCTTGGGACGAAGCCTTAAATATAGTTGGTTCAAAAATAAAAGAGACAGATAAAAATCAAATAGGTTTTCATGCTGGCGACATGTTAAGTATGGAAACAATTAATTCTTTAAAAGAGTTTGCAAAAAAACTAAGTATTCCAAATTACGAGTTTAGAGAGAAACCTTTTTATTTAAATTCTGATAATAAGATGAACTATATTTTTAACTCATCAATCAAAGGGATTGAGGAGTCTGACTGTATAGTGCTTATAGGCACAAACCCGAGACATGAGGCAACAATGTTGAATGCTAGAATTCGAAAAGCATTCGTAGCAAAGAAAATACCTATAATTTCTTTTGGCGATCCAGGCGATCTTACTTATGATTATACGAATGCAGGAAATTCAACC
The DNA here is from genome assembly GCA_902570785.1 of uncultured Pelagibacteraceae bacterium. Lineage (GTDB taxonomy): Bacteria > Pseudomonadota > Alphaproteobacteria > Pelagibacterales > Pelagibacteraceae > Anoxypelagibacter. The sequence continues at coordinate 13,248 of CACFZK010000004.1, forward strand.
GAAGATATAAAAAAACTATTAAATAAAGAAAATGAAAGCAGTAAAATACTTCTTAATTCGAAAAAACCAATCGTAATTATTGGAGAGTCTGCGCTAGAACTTGAGTCAGCAAAGTTTATTTTACAAGGTATCAAAAAACTTTTGAAAGAAAATAATTTTATAAACGATAACTGGAACGCGTTTAATGTTCTTCTTCAAAATGCCTCTTCAGTTGGCGCGATTGATCTAGGTTTTTTTGAAAAAGATAATAGTTTTAACTTTTTTAACAAACTTAAAAATAACAAGTTTAAAATATTGTACTTTGTGGGTTCAGATAATCTAGATTTTGTAAAATCAAATGAATTTATTATTTATCAAGGAAGTCATGGAGACAGAATGGCTCAAATCGCGGATGTGATATTGCCGAGTCCGGCTTATACCGAACAGAATGGTTTATTCATAAATTTAGAAGGAAGACTTCAAAAATCTAATAAATCAACATATCCACCCGGCTCATCCAAAGAGGACTGGAAGATATTTAATTTAATTTTAAACAATCTTAAAGAAGATGAAAAATTCAAAAATTTTGTTGAACTTAGAACTGATACTATTTCAAAAATTAAAAATCACACAGATTTTGATCTTTTACCAAAAAAAACTATTCAGGATTTAAAATTTGAAACGGTATCATTTATAAATGAGCCTATTTATGTGAATGAAATAGATTATTATTTTAGCAACTCAATAGCTAGATCATCTAAAACGATGAGTGATTGTAGGGCCGCAAGATCAAAGAAACTTAACAAAATTACAGGAAGTTAATATATGGAAACTTTTCTACAAATATATAATGAGACATATAAAATTTTATTATTGCTAGTTCCAATATTAGTATCTGTGGCATTAATCGTTTGGTTTGACAGGCGTGTCTGGGGTTTTGTACAAAAAAGAAAAGGGCCTAATGTAGTTGGTCCGTTTGGTTTATTTCAAACATTAGCAGATGCATTAAAATATATTTTTAAAGAAATTATAATTCCTGCTAGTGCAAATAAAATTGTTTTTATTTTAGCACCAATAATAACAATGACACTTGCGTTATCAGCCTGGGCCGTAATTCCATTAAGTGACAAGATGGTCATTTCAGACATTAATGTTGGTATACTTTATATTTTTGCAATTTCATCTTTGAGTGTGTACGGGATAATTATGGGAGGTTGGGCTTCTAACTCCAAATATCCATTTCTAGGAGCAATTAGATCTGCAGCCCAAATGGTATCTTACGAGGTTTCAATTGGCATAATAATAATCAATGTTTTACTTTGTGTAGGTTCTTTAAATTTAAAAGATATAGTAATGGCGCAACAAAATCTTTGGTTTGTAGTCCCACTATTTCCTATGTTTGTTGTATTTTTTATATCTGCTTTAGCTGAAACTAATCGACCACCATTTGATTTACCTGAGGCTGAAGCAGAGTTGGTAGCTGGTTATCAAACTGAATATTCTGGAATGATGTATGCAATGTTTTGGCTTGGTGAGTATGCAAATATATTATTGTTGTGTGCATTGGGTTCTATTCTCTTTTTAGGTGGTTGGTTATCACCAGTTGATATTTATCCTCTAAATGCAATACCAGGTATATTCTGGATGATATTTAAAATTTTAATATTATTTTTTATGTTTGCTTTAATAAAAGCAATTGTTCCAAGATATAGATACGATCAATTAATGAGACTAGGTTGGAAAATATTTCTTCCATTCTCTTTAATATACGTTGTTCTTACAGCAAGTTTTTTGGTTTATTTTGATTTATTACCTAAATAAGGATTTAAAATGAAATTAAATAGATTTTTTAAAATTATTTTTTTATCAGAATTTATCAAAGGTATTTTTATTGCCATAAAAGAGATTTTCAGTAAAAAGAAAACAATTAATTATCCTTTTGAAAAAGGGAAAATAAGTCCAAGATTTAGAGGCGAACATGCTCTCAGAAGATACCCAAATGGAGAAGAAAGATGCATTGCATGTAAGTTGTGCGAGGCTGTCTGCCCAGCTCAAGCAATTACCATTGAAAATGAAGAGCGAAGTGATGGAAGCAGAAAAACAACAAGATATGATATCGATATGCTCAAATGTATCTATTGTGGCTTATGTGAAGAATCATGTCCAGTTGATGCAATCGTCCAGGGCCCAAACTTTGAATTTTCAACAGAAACACGAGAAGAACTTTATTACAATAAAGAAAAACTTCTAGAAAATGGAGACAGATGGGAATCGGTTCTAGCAGAAAACATAAAACTGGATAAACCTTATAGGTAATTTTAATGATTGCTCATGCATTATTTTTTTACTTCTTTTCAATTATAGCAATCGTATCAGCAATTTTCGTAATAGTTTCTAGAAATACAGTTCACGCAGTATTTTTTCTAATATTAGACTTCATTTCAATAGCATGCTTATTCATTATGATTGGAGCAGAATTTTTAGGTATGATGATGCTCATCGTCTATGTTGGTGCTGTAGCTGTTCTTTTTCTATTTGTTGTTATGTTAATGAATGTGACCGAACAAAAATTATCTTGGTTTAGAGGAACTAAAAAAACAGGACACATACCAGTTGGACTTATTATTGGAACAGTAATTCTACTAGAACTTATTGTTATTGTGGGTGGTTGGAAATATAGAGACTCATTTGCTGAAACTGAATTTTTATCCTTTAATAGTGAATTTACAAATACCCACATGATTGGAAATGTAATGTATACAGATTTTATACATTTGTTTCAGATATCTGGAATAATACTCTTATTAGCTATGATTGGTGCAATTGTTTTAACTTATAGAAAAAGAGAGGGAGTTAAAACACAAAGCTATATTAAACAGATTTCTAGAGAGAGAGAGGACTCTGTTCAACTTAAAGATGTTGAATTTGATAAAGGAGTGAAACTTGATGATTGAAATTGGTTTAGGACATTATTTAACCTTAGGCGCTATAATTTTTTCATTAGGCACTCTCGGCATATTCTTGAATAGAAAAAATGTAATAGTTATTTTAATGTCAGTAGAACTAATTCTTTTAGCGGTAAATATAAATCTAGTTTCGTTTTCAATTTATCTTCAAGACATTACAGGGCAGATTTTTACAATGCTCATACTTACTGTAGCAGCTGCAGAAGCTGCAATAGGTTTAGCTATCATTGTATCTTACTATAGAAACAAAGGTTCAATCAGGGTTGAAGAAATTGATGAGATGAAAGGTTAAATGGAATACGCAATTTTATTTTTACCATTAATAGGGGCCTTAATAGGCTATGTAATTAAAGTATTTGGAGATATCTACTCTGAGATAGTTACAACTTTATTTGTCTCGGTAGCTGCAATTCTTTCAATAATTTTATTTTATAATGGAATTGTTTATGAAGACTACGGGAATTACAAAATTTATCAGTGGATAGCATCAGGAACATTTATAGTTAACGCATCAATTAATATTGATCCTCTTTCAGGTATAATGCTTGTAGTTGTGTCACTTGTTTCTGCTTTGGTTCATATTTACTCAATTGGATATATGTCCCACGATCCTGATAAACCTCGGTTCATGTGTTATTTGTCTTTGTTCACTTTCGCGATGTTTACATTAGTAGTATCAGATAATTTTTTACAATTATTTTTTGGTTGGGAAGGGGTTGGTTTATGTTCATATCTGCTAATTGGATTTTGGCATAAAAAAAATTCAGCTAACAATGCAGCTATTAAAGCATTTATTGTAAATAGAATAGGTGATTTTGGTTTTGCAATTGGAATATTCTTAATATTTATATTTTTTGGCACTTTAAATTATGAGGAAGTTTTTGCATTAGCTCCAAATTTCGCAGATACAGAAATTAATTTTTTAGGGTTAGAAGTTAATTTAATAACTGTTACTTGTTTATTTCTATTCATTGGCGCGATGGGTAAATCAGCTCAATTTTTTTTACACACATGGCTACCAGATGCAATGGAAGGACCTACACCAGTATCAGCTTTAATTCACGCTGCAACAATGGTTACTGCAGGTGTTTTTTTAGTAGTCAGATGTTCACCAATTTTTGAATACTCTCAAGTAGCTTTAAATTTTGTGGCTATAGTTGGAATGATCACAGCACTTTTTGCAGCATCTGTTGCTATCGCACAAAATGATATTAAAAAAATAATTGCATATTCAACTTGCAGTCAGCTTGGATATATGTTTTTTGCTGCAGGCGTTGGTGCATATCACGTTGCAATTTTTCATTTGTTTACACATGCTTTTTTTAAAGCCTTGTTGTTCTTAGGATCGGGGTCTGTAATTCATTCATTAAATGATGAGCAAGATGTTAGAAATATGGGCGACCTTTGGAAAAAAATGCCAATTACTTGGTTTGCTATGGTTGTTGGAACACTAGCCTTAACTGGTTTCCCTTTTCTCTCTGGTTTTTATTCAAAAGATGCAATTATAGAATTTGCTTTTTTAAAAGGAACTAATGTTGGATATTTTGCAGCTGGAATTGGAATTATGACAGCTGTTTTAACCGCTCTATATTCTTGGAGATTAATTTTCAAAACTTTCCACGGAAAATATAACAATAAAAACTTATCAAAATCAGAGATTCATGAGTCAGGATTGACTATTACCATTCCTCTTTTACTACTGGTAGTTGGTTCAATTTTTTCAGGTTTTTTATTTAAAGAATTTTTAATAGGGCATGACTATAATAATTTTTGGAAAGATTCTATTCTAATTCTAGAGAAATTTGATCATTCAGGTATTCCTCTTTGGCTTATAGTAATAACTCCTTTATTTGTTACAATTCTTATTCCTGTTTCCTTTTATTTATATATCAAAAAAATAAACGTATTGGATGGAATTGTCTTAAAATATAAATCTTTGTACAACTTTCTTTTAAACAAATGGTATTTTGATGAATTATATAATCAGATTATAATAAAGCCTACAAAATTTATTGGATCTTTTTTTTGGGAAAAGGGCGATATCAAAATAATCGACAGATTGGGTCCTGACGGTATATCAAAAATAATTAAAATTATATCTAACAAATCAAGCAAATTTCAAAGTGGTTATATTTATGATTATGCATTCATAATGTTAATTGGACTTTCTTTGCTTTTAACTTTTTTCATATTTTATAAATGAACTTTCCAATTTTATCAGCTATAACCTTTATTCCTCTAATAGGTGCATTATTTGTTTTTTTAACAAGAAGTGAAAGAGATGAAAAAAATTCTGGTGCAATATATATTTCAATATTTACTAGCATTGTTAATTTCTTTATAATTTTATTTGTTTGGTACTCAATTGACAAAACAACTTCTGACTTTCAATTTATTGAAGAATACAATTGGATAAGTGGTTTTATAAAGTTTAAATTTGGTATAGATGGGATATCAATTTTATTTATTTTACTAACTGCTTTTATAATTCCTATTTGTATATTTTCATGTATTAACAGTGTTAAAACTCGTCTTAAGGAATTTTTAATAGCACTTCTTGTTTTAGAAACTTTTATTATAGGTGTTTTCTGTTCTTTAGATTTGGTTATTTTTTATCTATTTTTTGAAGCAGGTTTAATACCAATGTTTTTAATTATTGGTATTTGGGGAGGACCAAGAAAGGTTTATTCAGCATTTAAATTTTTCTTATTTACACTATTAGGGTCAGTTTTAATGTTGGTTGCAATAATTGCAATTTACTGGATTTCTGGCACAACCGATATAACCGAAATTTATCAAACAGGGATACCCTCGGAGTACCAATATTTGTTATGGCTAGCATTTTTTAGTTCATTTGCAGTTAAATTACCAATGTGGCCAGTCCACACGTGGTTACCAGATGCTCATGTTGAAGCACCAACAGCAGGGTCAGTTGTATTAGCTGCAATTTTACTAAAAATGGGCGGGTATGGTTTCATTAGATTTTCAGTGGGCATGTTTCCAGTAGCATCTGAATACTTTACTCCTCTAATTTTTTCCTTAAGTACAATAGCTGTAATTTACACTTCTCTTATAGCCTTAATGCAAAAAGATATGAAAAAATTGATAGCATATTCATCTGTTGCACATATGGGATATGTAACAATCGGAATTTTTACTTTTAATAAACAAGGTATTGAAGGAAGCATTGTGCAAATGTTTAGTCACGGTTTAATTTCTGCTGCTCTTTTCCTAAGTGTTGGAGTTCTATATGACAGAACACATTCAAGATTAATAAAAACTTATGGCGGTATTGTAAATTTAATGCCCAAATATTCTTTTCTTTTTATGATCTTTGTTTTAGGAACACTAGGTTTACCCGGTACAAGCGGTTTTGTTGGAGAGTTTCTAGTTTTAGTAGGAGTTTTTAAAGTAAATTATTTAGTCGCAATCCTTGCAAGTATCGGAGTTATATTGGCTGCAGCATATACTTTATGGCTTTATAAAAGAGTAGTTTTTGGAAAAATGGAGAATATTCAATTAAAAAAGATAAAAGATGTAAATTTATCAGAAGCAGTAATTTTAGGAGTATTAAGTGCCGCTGTTTTATTTTTTGGATTTTATCCAGACCCGCTATTTCAAACTGTAAATGTATCAGTAGACAATTTAATTAATAACTACAATACAGATATTCAACAAAACATAACATTAAAAAAATAAATGCTTGATTTAAATTTTATAATTCCTGAAATTTTTTTAACTCTATCAATATTAGTTTTTGTATTAATTGGAGTATTCGTTAAGAATAGTTTTGAAATTATTTACAAACTTTCACTATTTTTAATATTTTTACTAATTGTAATTATCTTCAGTAATAATAACGAATATTCAAAAATTTTTAATGAAAGTATCTCAATTGATATGTTTTCAATTTATTCAAAAATTTTAATTTTAATTTCAACTTTTTTTATTTTATTTATTTCTAAGAGATACATTATTGATATAAAAAATAACAAGTTTGAATACCCAGTTATAGTATTACTATCAATACTTGGAATGTTTATAATGGTTAGTTCTAACGATTTAATAGTTTTCTATTTAGGGTTAGAATTGCAGTCTTTAGCATTATACATTTTAGCCTCTATAGATAGGGACAACATTAAATCATCTGAAGCAGGTATAAAATATTTTGTTTTAAGTGCGCTTTCATCAGGCTTACTGTTATATGGGTGTTCATTAGTTTACGGTTTTGCTGGGTCAACTAATTTTGAAACTATTTCAAATAATACCCAAGCGTTTAACGTTGGTATTATATTTGGTATGGTATTTATACTTGTTGGATTAGCATTTAAAGTATCTGTAGTTCCATTTCATATGTGGACTCCAGATGTTTATCAGGGAGCACCAACATCTGTTACAAGCTTTTTCTCAGTGGTTCCAAAAATTGCAGGTATGGCAATTTTTATAAAATTTATGTATGTGCCATTTAGAGAGATACTCGACCAATGGCAATACATTTTAGTTTTTATGTCTATCGCTTCTATGATTTTAGGAGCTGTAGGAGCAATGGCACAGAAAAATATTAAAAGATTAATGGCCTACAGTTCAATTGGACATATGGGTTACGCTCTAGCAGGAATTGCCTCAGGAACAGAAAATGGTTTCAAAAGTACTTTGGTTTATATTTCGATTTATTTGGTTATGAATATTGGTGCTTTTGGATGCATACTATTAATGAAAAGAGACGGAAAATATATTGAGGAAATAAATCAGCTTTCAGGAGTCTCAAAAAATCATCCACTAATGTCTTTAGGATTTTTGATAATATTATTTTCATTAGCAGGCATTCCCCCGCTAGCAGGTTTTTTTTGCTAAATTTTACATATTTATGTCAGTGATAGAGAGCAATATGTTTACATTAGCAATTGTTGGATTGGTTACTACAGTGATATCAGCATTTTATTATATTAGAATAATCAAGGTAATGTACTTTGACGACCCTAAAAAATCTTTTGAGAGATTTACAGACTACAGAATACATGGACCTATAATTATAAGTTGCATATTACTAATTTCATTCTTCCTATACCCATCATTTTTAAATGATATAGTTTCAAAAATTACAATTTTTTGATGAAACTCAGATTGATAAAATTTTGCAACGTAAAAAGTACAAATAATGAAGCTATCAAAAAAATTAAATCTAATAAAATTAATGCCGGTATTGTTTACTCATATTCTCAAACAAAAGGACGAGGCACGATGGGAAAAAAATGGATCTCATTTAATGGAAATTTCTTTATAACAATATTTTTTGAATTAAAAGAAAGTATGCCAAACTTTGAAGAATTTTCTATTTTAAATCCTTTTATACTAAAAAAATTGTTATCAAGATATACTAATTTAAATATTACGATTAAGAAACCAAACGACTTACTAATAAACAATAAAAAGGTTTGTGGAATTTTACAAGAAACGTTAAAAATAGAGAAAAAGTTATTTTTAATTATTGGTGTTGGAGTTAATACAATAATTGCCCCCAAATCTAAAAATATAAAAGCAATATCATTGAATGAATCTGGAAAAATAAAAATTCAAAATCAAGATATTTTAATAAATATAAAGAACAAGTATGAAAAAACTTTTTTTAACTACAAGCTAAACAAGTGTCTTTTGTAACATGATTAAAAATCTCATTATTAATGAAAATTTAGAAAATTATATAAGAGAAAACAGCTACGATCTACACCCGGTACAAAAAGATATTATTGAATATAATAATTCCTTAGGAAACCAAAAAAAAATGCAAGTTTCCGTTACTCAATCTTATTTTTTTCAATTTTTGATAAAAACAAATAATATTAAAAATATTTTAGAAATTGGTACTTTTACAGGATATAGCGCTTTAACTATGGCATTATCTCTACCTAAAAATGGAAAAATTACCTGTCTGGATATTAATGAAGAAACCTCGAAAAAAGCTATAAATTTTTTTAAAAAAGCAAAAGTTGAAAATTTAATTGAATTAAAAATAGGACCAGCTTTAGAAACATTAAATCAAATAAAAAAACAAAACCTCTTTTTTGATATGATATTTATTGATGCTGATAAAGAAAATTATAAAAATTATTACATTGAATGCTTTAATCTTCTTAAAAGCAAAGGCTTTATATTGATTGATAACGTTTTGTGGCATGGCGATGTGGCAGATCCAAATAAAAATGATAAACTTACAAATATTTTAAGAGACTTTAACTCTTTTCTTAGGAAAGATGATAGGATACATAGAACAATATTACCACTTGGGGATGGTATAACTATTTGTAGAAAAATTTGATGTTTTATATTTTTGGCTTTTATAAATTTTGCAAACTTAAAAATCTAAGTAAATATAAAAATTCATTTTTAAGTTTTCTAATAAAAAATAATATTAAGGGTAGTATAATAATTTCAAAGGAGGGTTTAAACGGAACATTATCTGGCTCTAAAATTAATTTGAAAAAAATTGAAAAAAAAATTAAATTAACTTTTAAAATAAAAAGGTTTGATTCTAAAAATCATTCTAAAAATAAATTCCAACCTTTTCAAAAAGCAAAGATTAAAATCAAGGAAGAATTAGTACCTATTGGTTTTAGGGTCTCATCTACTGAAAAAATTAAAAATCAAACAGAACCAAAAAATTGGAATAAACTTTTAAAAGATCAAAATATTAAAATAATTGATACTAGAAAATCTTTTGAATATAATGTGGGCACTTTTAAAGGTGCTGAAAATCCTAATATTAAAAATTTCAGAGATTTCCCCAAATATTTTAAAAAGATAAAAAAAGATACAAAAATAGCAATGTTTTGTACTGGTGGTATAAGATGTGAAAAAGCCTCAATTTATTTAAAAAGAAATGGTTACAAAAAAGTTTACTTGTTAAAAGGTGGAATACTAAATTATTTAAACAAAATTGATAAATCTAAAAGTTTATGGAATGGTGAGTGCTACGTTTTTGATAATAGAGTTTCAGTTAAGCATAAATTAAAAGTTGGATCTTATATAATTTGCAGCGGATGTAGAATGCCAGTATCTTTAAGTGAAAGAAAATCAAAAAAATATAATGAGGGAATACAATGTCCAAAATGTTACGATAAACTATCAGTTTCACAAAAAGAAAGATTTTCAATGAGGCAAAAGCAAATTTTAAGAGATAAAAAATTGGGAAATAAATACTTTTTCCAAAAAGAATTTCATTGAGGTATTTTTGAAACAAAATCTTAATTTAACCTCTAATCCCATAAAATCTTTACTTTTTAAAATAGCCATTCCATCAATGACTGGGAGTTTATTTCAAACACTATTCAATATTGTTGATACATTTTATGCTGGGAAAATTTCTTCAGATGCATTGGCAGCATTAGCAAAAGCATTTCCGTTATATTTTTTGATTATATCTGCTGGAATCGGAATTGTTGCAGGTTGTAATTCATTGATTGCTAATGCAATTGGCTCAAGAAATAGTTTGTTAGCCTCTATTTATTCTTATCACTCAATAATTTATGGGGTTTTGCTATCAGTTTTAATTACAATTATAGGAATTTTTTTTTCAGAGGATTTATTAAAATCTATGGGGAGCTCTTACCAAAGTATAATTTTGTCAAAAGAATACGTTGACATTATATTTTATGGGACAATAGTTTTTCTAATATTAACAGCGTTAAATTCAATTCTATACGCCCAAGGTGATACAAAAACTTATAGAAACGTTTTATTTTTTGGAGTTATTGCAAACATTATCCTAAATCCAATTTTTATTTATGGATTTTTATTTATTCCATCCTTTGGTATTGCTGGCCTTGCCATTTCAACGGTGATGATTCAATTTGTAGCCTGTATTTATATACTATACAAAGTAAACAATACTCAATTAAAAATAAAATTTGAACTTTCAAATTTTTTAATAAAACGAAACTTCTTATTAAACGTTTTTAATCAATGTATGCCAATAACAATGGCTCTTTTTCTTGTTGCAACAGGAAGTTACTTAATACTTTCTTTCATAAGTGTTTTTGGTGATCAAGCTATAGCAGGATATGGTGCTGCAGTAAGGTTTGAACATTTATTTTCATTACCAGTAATAGGCTTAAATACTGCAGTAATTTCTATTGCTGGGCAAAACTTTGGAGCAAGAAGATTTGACAGAATTAAAGAAGTTTATTTTTCAGCAATATTTATAGGATTTATAATTATGTGCTTGTCAGGTGTTTTAATTTTTATTTTTGCAGAAATAATTATAAGTATTTTTTCTTCAGATCTAGAAGTCTTAAAATATGGAGCCACTTATCTTAAAATAGCTGCCTTTATAGGACCTATTTATCCAGTCTTTTTTATTTCTCATGCTTTATTCACCGCCTTAAAGAAAACCTATATCATATTTTATTCAAATTTATTTAGAATGGTAATTTTACCTTTTAGTATAGTTTGGTTTATTTTAAATATGATGGATGGTTATTTCCAGGATATATTTTACGGATTATTGATAATGAATTGGGTTTTTGGTCTAATTATGTTTTTAATTGCACGATCAATAATGATTAAAACCTTCAAGGAAGAGAAAAAAGTTTTCTTTATTTTTTGAACATGATATACAAAATAAATTTTGGTGAGGTGGGTGAGCGGTTTAAACCAGAAGTTTGCTAAATTTCCGTAGGTGTAACAATCTACCGTGGGTTCGAATCCCACCCTCACCGCCACATCTATCTAAAGAAATTATCAAGTTCTACAGGTTTCCCACTAAGCATATAACGGTAAACACTCGCATTTTCTAAAACCCTTTGAACATAATTCCTTGTTTCTTTAAATTTAATTAATTCTATCCAGTTCACAAAATCTATACTTCCTTTTTTTGGATCTCCGTTTATTTTTCTCCAATACCTGACTCTCTTAGGACCAGCATTGTAAGCAGCAATAGCAAAAGGATATGTTTCTCCGTATTCATTTAAAAGAGAATTAAAATAATAAGTTCCTAAATTTATGTTATATTCTGGATCTGAAGTTAGCTTACTTTTTCTGTAAGGAACCCCCATTTGTTTTGCAACTAGTTTAGCGGTATAAGTCATAAGTTGCATCATACCTTTTGCACCAACGTGACTATTTGCTTTCGCATCAAATTCACTTTCTTGACGAGTAATTGCCAAAATAATTTCTTGCGAGGGCATATTTTTACCATTTATTACCCTTGGTGTGGTTATGATGGGATAATTGTATTTATTATAAAATCTTTTTTCATATGATGCCTTTTTTGAAATTTGAATAGCATAATCGTATCTACCTACTTCAGTTGCTAATTTTGCGGCTAAAACTTCGCTACCTTCCTCAATATTTAAATCTGCCAAATGTTTAATTATATCTTTACTATAATTTGTTTTATTCAACTCTTTTAAAAGAAATACATGTCTAACTAATGGGTTACTGTTAAATTGCTTTTCATAACTTTTCGTATATTTTGACTGATCTATAAGCTCAAATTGTCCAGTCGGATTTATTTTTTTAAAAGATAATTGACCATAAAAAGTTGTTAAATATTTTGATCCCTCTGTAAAATAATCATTAGATAATTTATTTTTTCCTAGTTTTTCGTAACATATTCCTATCCAATATGCTCCTCTCGCTAAACTTATTGGATAACCTACATTTTCATAAAATGATTTAAAATGATTTACTGCTTTATTAGGATTATTTAAAAAACTTACCGCAATCCACCCTGCCATCCATTCAGCTTCTGCAAATTCAGGACCTCCATCTAAAGCATGGTTTTTTGCAACTTCATAAGCTTTTTCATATTTTTTTTTATAAATTAGTGATCTTGAAATAATATTTCTTTGTTTCCACCACAAATCTGCTCTTACTAATTCGTCTTTATTTAAAGGTGCTTGGTCTATAATTTCTAATGACGATTCTGTTCTACCTCTTCTGCTTCTCCATTTCAGCCTATCATATCTTAGACCTATATCTGATTTTAGATTATTTGGGACTTTAGAAATAGCATCATCAACACCATAAGAATTGCTCATTAAAATTTGTCTAGCATTGTATAGAGCTCTATAATCTTTAGGGAGATATCTTAATATTCTTTTCAAATCCCAATACTTATATTCCCATGCCATATAATCAGCCCTCTTTAAATGATCAGAGCTATTAAGAAATTTTTTATATTTTTTATTCAAATATCTCAAATCTTTAGAGCTCAAAGACGCATTTATCCATCCGTCTTTTATAAACCGCTCTGCTTTTTTAAGATCACCTTTTAGAAAATAAGATTCTCCTAACTTTATCTTTCCAAATCCGCTCAACGGAGGTGATGACTCAAACCATCCAATCACAGTATTTGGACTATTTGAATTTAAGTTGATCTTATGTTCTGCTAAATATTTCAGTCTATTTATTCTTGGATAATTTGGGTTATTGTCAATAAAGTTTATATAGTCAGAAAAGGTTGCTTTATTACTTTTTTCTTTCAAGTAAATCCATGATATCAGATTTTTAAAATCTTTATCTTTTACTTTTTTGGTAAGTCTAAATACCGATGTCCATTTTTTTTCACTAATATTTAAAAATACTTCTTTAGCGTAAGAATAATCTTTTTTGTTTAAAATTTTTGACTCTTGGGCCTCTTTCGAAACAACGGTCTTATATGTAATAGGTTTTTTTTCTGGTAATAGAAATTCTGTTACTAATTGCTCATTATGTTGTTTCTTAGGAATTGATTTCTTTTCCTCAACGATTTCAACTTTCTTCTCTACTTTTACTTCTTTTTTTACTAAAGGCTTGTTCTGCGGTAAAATTTCTTTTGTTTTAGTTAGCTTAAGTTTTCCTATTGTTGGTTTTTTAAGGGGCAAAATATTTCTTGATTCCACTTTTTTTAATGTTTTAAATATTCCTTGTGGTTTAGGTTTTGGTAGAATTACAGTCTTAGTATCAGAATAAGCTTTAACATAAGTAAGTGACACAAATAAAAAAACTAGACTAATTAAATGTTTAAGCATAAAGTTTTAAAAAAAAAGATATTAACTATATAAAGAATTATGTTCAAAGGATCAATCGTAGCTTTAATTACCCCTTTTAAAAATAATAAGATAGATGAAGAAAGATACGCATCTTTAATTCACTACCATATATCTAATGGCACAAAAGGGTTGGTACCTGCTGGTACAACTGGCGAATCTCCAACATTGGACCATGATGAACACAAAAAAGTTATTGAAATTGCTATTAAGGAATCAAATGGAAAAATCCCGGTAATTGCTGGAACTGGTTCTAACTCTACATCAGAAGCGATTGAATTATCTCAGCACGCCGAGAAAGCCGGAGCAAACGCTCTTTTAATTGTAACGCCCTATTATAACAAACCCACACAAGAAGGTCTTTATCAACATTATAAAACTATAAATGACAATGTTGGTATACCAATTATTATTTATAATATACCTCCGAGATCAGTAGTTGATATGAGTGTTGATACAATGGCAAGACTTTATGAATTAAAAAATATTGCAGGTGTGAAAGATGCAACCGCCGATCTAAATAGAGTCGATCAGCAATTAAAGAAAATGGGTCGAGAATTTATACAGTTGTCCGGTGAAGATGGAACAGCCATGGAATTTAATTCAAGAGGTGGTGTAGGTTGTATTAGTGTTACAGCAAATGTTGCAGCAAAACTTTGTTCTGAATTTCAAGATGCGTCTTTGAAAAGGGAAGATAAGGAGTCAATTAAAAAAACAAAAGAAATCAATAATAAACTTATGCCTCTTCATAAAGCTTTGTTTATAGAAAGTAATCCAAGCCCTGTAAAATATGCTGCTAGTTTGTTAAATTTATCTTCTGAAGATGTAAGACTACCTTTAGTTAAACTTACAGAAAAAACAAAAAAAGAAGTAGAAAAAGCTTTAAAGGTTGCACAATTGCTTTAATGAAAGCAAAAAAAAATATTGGTATCAAAATTGTTTGTAATAATAGAAAAGCTAAATTTAATTATTTCTTTCACGAACTTATAGAAGCAGGAATAGTTTTAAAAGGCTCAGAGGTAAAATCATTAAGAGATGGAAAAGCAAATATCACAGATGCTTACGCTTCAGACCACGACGGTGAAATTTATTTGATAAATTCACACATACCATCTTATAAAGAGTCGAGTTACAATAATCATGAGCCTCGAGATTCAAGAAAACTACTATTAAATAAAAAAGAAATTAACAAACTAATTGGCAAAGTGAATAGAGAAGGTTTAACAATTATTCCAACAAAAATGTATTTTAAAAAGGGAAAAGCAAAAGTTGAAATAGCTATTGCTAAAGGAAAAAAACTTTACGATAAAAGAGCAGTAAAGAAAAAAAGAGATTGGGATAGAGAAAAAGCCAGAATATTTAGTAAAAACAAATAATGATTTTTTTAGGAATAGGGTCAAATTTAGCATCAAATTTTGGAGATAGATTTAAGAATATTGATTTGGCAATTAAATATTTGAAAGATAAAAAAGTTAATTTAATAAATAAATCAAGTTTTTACGAGTCAGTATCATACCCAAACAAGAATGATCCAAAATTTATTAATATAGTTATCTCAGTTGAAACTTCCCTTAAATCTAAAGATTTGATGAATATTTTATTATCTGTTGAGGAGAAATTAGGAAGAAAAAGATTTAAAAAAAATGATCCAAGAACTTGTGATATTGATATTATCGATTTCCATGGAAAGATAATAAATATTAAATTGAACAATTTTGAGTTAAATATACCTCATAAAAAATTGATTGAAAGAAACTTTGTCTTATATCCATTGAAAGAAATTTGTTCCAATTGGAAGCACCCTATTACAAAAGATAGTATTGATATATTAATCAAAAATCTAAAAACACCAAATAATGAGATTACAAAATTAAATCAAAATGATATAATTAGTCATGTTAAATGACGAAGAATTAATTAAAAAAGTTCAATCTTATAACAGGTTTTTCAATCGTGATGCCCTAAGTAAAGCTTATAATTTTGCTCTCAGTGCACATAAAAACCAAAAAAGAGAAGAGGGTATACCCTACATTAGTCATCCAGTTGCGGTAGCAAGTATTCTTACAGAATTAAAGTTAGATAGTGCCACTATAACAACAGGTCTGCTTCATGATACCGTTGAGGATACTAAAGCGACTTATGAGACAGTAAAAAAAGAATTTGGAAAAGAAGTTGCAGATTTGGTTGATGGGGTAACAAAAATCTCTGCTTTAGAAGAAAAGGCAGTTGAAAACTCAAAAGCTGAAAATTTCAGAAAACTAATACTTGCTACTTCAAAAGATATCAGGGTGCTACTGGTAAAATTGGCTGACAGATTACATAATATGAGAACTATTCATTTCGTAAAAGATGAAAGTAAGAAAATCAGAAAAGCAAAAGAAACAATGGAAATTTATGCCCCATTAGCTGATAGAATGGGCATGAATCGTATTAGAGATGAGCTTGAAGACTTATCTTTTTCAATTTTAAATTCAGAAGCAAGAAATTTAATTTTAGATAGATTATCTGTAATCAAAAATAAGAGAGACGATAATGTAAAACAAGTATCCGACGAGCTTTATAAATTATTAAAATCTAATAATATTGATGCAGAAATTACCGGAAGAGAAAAAACCCCATTTTCGATATGGAGAAAAATACAATCAAAAAGGATATCACTTGAACAACTTACTGATATTGTAGGTTTTAGAGTAATCTTAAAAAATATTAATGATTGTTATGTAACATTGGGATTATTTCATAGTAAATTTCCTGCCATACCGGGTAAATTTAAAGACTATATCTCTACACCTAAAATAAATCAGTACAAATCAATTCACACTTCAGTAATTGGCCCAATGAATAAAAGAATAGAAATTCAAATAAGAACTAGACCTATGCATGAATTTGCTGAAAGAGGTATAGCCGCGCACTGGAAATATAAATCTTCTGAGAAATTTTCTGAATTATCTTGGAAGGAATACGATTGGTTAAGAGATCTTGTTGAAATTATAGAAACTGGTGGAAGCCCCGAACATTATTTCGAATTTACAAAACTTCAAATGTTCCAGGATAATGTTTTTTGTTTTACACCCAAAGGTGCTGTTATTAAATTACCAAAAGATGCAACCCCTATTGACTTTGCATACGCAGTTCATACCAAGGTTGGTGATACTGCAATCGGATGTGAAGTAAATGGAAAGTCGTCACCATTACAAACAACTTTAAGTAATGGTGATATGATAAAAATAATTACTTCCAAAAAAGTATCGCCTTCACTACATTGGTTATCATCAAGCAAGACCGGTAAAGCGAGAGCCTCAATAAGGAAACATTGGCAGGGCAAACTTTTAGATAATGAATCTGCAAAAAAAGAATATACATCAACTTTATCGATTGATTTACCTCACAAACCTGGAATATTAGGTAAAGTTAGCACATTGATAGGTACAAATGACGCCAATATCGTAAATATAGAAATGACCAAAAGAAGCAAAGATTATCTGCAATTTTTGTTTGATATCCAAATTAAAGATTTAAAAAACTTTACAAACTTGATAAGTCAGATTAAGCAACAAAATTTAAAGTTTAAAGTAATTCGCCATAAACAGAAAAAGTATGCTTTCATACAAAGAGTCCTTAAAAATTTTAAAAGAAACTAATGCTCTATTAGAGGGACATTTTGTTTTATCCTCAGGTTTACACAGTGATAAATATGTCCAATGTGCTCAGTTGTTGAGCAAACCAAATAAAGCAAAAGAAATATGTTCATCTCTTGCAGAAAAAATAAAAGAAAATTTTAAAAGTATAGATTTAATAGTTTCTCCAGCAATGGGTGGAGTAGTTATTGGTTATGAAATCGGAAGAATTTTACAAAAGGAAACTATTTTCGCCGAAAGAGTAAAAGGAAAATTTGAATTAAGACGTGGTTTTGAAATTAAAAAGGATCAAAAAATTTTAATAGTTGAGGATGTTATTACTACTGGAAAATCAAGTTTAGAATGTGCCGATATGGTGAATAAACTTCAAGGAAATGTAATTGGTTATGCCTGTTTAATTGATAGATCAAATGATAAGTCTTTAATTAATAAAAGTTTTGTATCTCAAATTAAAATTGATATACCAACGTATGATAAAAATAAATTGCCTGACCATCTAAAAAAAATAAGTCCCACAAAACCTGGAAGTAGAAATTTATAATGGGTAAAACAAGATTAGGCATCAATATAGATCATGTTGCCACTGTAAGAAACGCAAGAGGTGAAAATTATCCAAGTCCATTAAGAGCTGCTCTTTTTTCAAAAAAACATGGCGCAGACTCAATTACAATTCATCTAAGAGAGGATAGGAGACATATTGTTGATCAAGACTTAGTTGAAATTAAAAAAAAATTAAAGATACCTTTAAATTTAGAAATGGCACCAACAAAGCAAATGTTAAAAATTGCATTAAAATACAAGCCTGAATATGTTTGTATCGTCCCTGAAAAAAGAAAAGAAGTTACAACTGAGGGAGGACTTAACCTAAAAAAAAATTCAAATTTTTTAAAAAAAATTATTTATAAATTAAAAAGAAAGAAAATACGTACAAGTCTCTTTATAGAACCAAACTTAAAATCTGTTTTGGATGCAAGTAAACTTGGTGCTGATTGTATTGAAATACATACAGGAAAGATTTGTAATTTAATAAATAAAGGCCAAAAATACTCTAAAGAATTTACAAAAATATCAAGAAGTGTAAATTTTGCAAATGATCTCGGCATAGAAGTACATGCTGGCCATGGTATTAATTTTCAATCTGCAAAAATTTTATCAAAAATTAAAGGTATTGAAGAATTTAATATAGGACACTTTATAATTGGAGAGTCAATATTTATTGGTATCAAAAATTGTATAAAAAAATTTAAAAAAATAATTAAATGATTTCGAAAATTTTAGATAATTTAAAAACTTTATTAATTGCACTTCTTATCGCAATTATTATTAGATCATTATTATTTCAGCCCTTTTATATTCCATCATCTTCAATGGAACCTACTTTGTTGGTAGGGGATAGAATTTTTGTTTCAAAATATACGTACGGATATAGCAAACATTCATTTCCATTCAGTCCGCCAATACTCAAAAAAAGAATATTTAATTCAGAACCTAAATACGGTGATCTTATAGTTTTTAAGACACCTTCAGATAATAGAACTGATTTTATAAAAAGGTTAGTCGGATTACCTGGTGATGAAATTCAGATAAAAAATGGTGACCTTTTAATTAATAAACAAAAAATTAAAAAAGAAAAAATTACAGATGATTTTGAAATTAAATGCGGGGGAGAATACACCGATGTATTAGCATTTAAAGAAGTATTGCCTAATGATTTGAAGCACACTGTTGTTTATAACAAAATTGGAAACATGGTAAATTCAGACATATATATTGTTCCAAAAAATCATTATTTCTTCCTTGGAGACAATAGAGATTGTTCAAGAGACAGCAGATTTCTTTCTAGTGTAGGGTATGTGCATAAAAATAATTTAGTTGGCAAAGCACAATTAATATTCTTCTCAAATGATACAAGCAAAGGAAGTGTTTTAAAAATCTGGAACTGGAATAATTCCTTTAGATTTAAAAGATTTTTTAAAAAACTAAAATGAAAATTAATACAAAAATAATTGAAAACAATATAAAAATTAATTTCAATAATAAAAAACTGTTAATACAAAGCTTAACTCATAAAAGTTATAATGAAAAATATAACAATGAAAAATTAGAATTTTTAGGTGATCGTGTGATAGGTCTGGTTATAGCTAAGAAATTATTAAGTCTTTATCCTAACGAAAATGAGGGAGTGATTGATAAAAAATTTTCCTATTTAGTTAATAAAAAAACCTGCGGTCAAATAGGCAGGCAACTTAATTTAAAAAATTTTATAAAGACTGGAAATTCATTAAAAAATTTAAGATCAAACGATGAAAAGATTATTAGCGACTGCTGCGAATCAATTATTGGAGCTTTGTATCTAGATCAAGGATATGCTATTGTGGAAAAGTTTATTCTGAGGAACTGGCATAATTTTTTAAAAAAATCAGTTATTACACGTATTGATTCCAAAACTAAACTTCAGGAATTTTCATTAAAAAAGTTTAAAAAATTACCAATATATAAGTCTTTTAAACCAATAGGCCCGAACCACAATCCAATTTTTAAAGTTCAAGTTAATATTTCAAACTCAAAAAAATTTTTTGGCCACGGAAAATCAAAAAAATTAGCTGAACAAAATGCTGCATCCAAATTAGTAAAGAGTCTTAAAATCTAAATGAACTGGGAAGATGAAGGTTTTGTTATAGGAAAAAGAAGATTCAGGGAAAATGCAATAATCCTTGATGTTTTTACATGCAAATTTGGAAAGACAAGTGGGATTGTCTATGGAGGTACTTCTAGAAAAGTTAGAAACCATCTTCAATTAATGAATAAAATTTATCTCGTTCATACATCGAAAAATGAAAATAAAATAGGTTATTTTAAAACAGAGTTAATAAAACCGATTTCACCTGTATATTTTGACAATAAAAATAAAATTTTATGTTTAAATTCTCTTTCTTCGATTTTAAAATCTACATTGCCTGAAAATCAAGCTCAAAAAAAAATATATACTTCTCTCTGTTATCTTTTGGATAATTTTAGTAAAGATAATTGGATGAGTTTGTATTTAAATTGGGAAGTAGAGCTAATACAATACTTAGGATTTGGTTTTAATGTTAACAAAGCTGATACAGAAAAAGATTTAAATGAAAATACAATAACTATAAATATAGACAATGTTACGTATAAAATGCCTAAATTTCTTATTTCTAAAAATTCGGAAAAGATTAATAATAGTGATATTTATAATGGACTCAATTTTGTTAGAAATTTATTAGAAAATAAATTTTTTAATCCAAACAATTTAAGATTTCCTTATTCAAGAAAATTATTAGAGAAAAAATTTATTTAATCTTTTTTGCAATCTCTATCGCAAAATAGGTTACAATTGCAGATGCCCCAGATCTTTTAATTGACATTAAACTTTCTAAAATTACATCACTATTTAGATTGCCAATATTTATAGCATTTTTTATCATCGCATATTCACCAGATACCTGGTATCCAAATACAGGAATTTTAAATGTTTCTTTTATTGATTTGATTATATCTATGTAAGGTAATGCTGGTTTTACCATCACAAAGTCAGCACCTTCTTTTATATCTAAAGCAACTTCTCTTAGCGCTTCATTTGAATTTTTATTGTCCATCTGATAGGTTTTTTTATCTCCCCTTAATTTATTTTTCGATCCTATTGCATCTCTGAATGGCCCATAAAAACTTGAAGCATATTTTGCGGCATAAGACAAAATCTGAACATTTTTGAAATTATTTTTATCCAGTGTTTTTCTAATAACACCGACTCTACCATCCATCATATCTGATGGAGCAATAACATCACATCCCATTTGTGACTGAAGAAGTGCTTGTTTTGATAAAATATTAATTGTTTCATCGTTTAGTATTTCTTTATTTTTCAAAATACCGTCATGACCATGATCTGTATACGGATCTAATGCAACGTCTGCCATAACCCCGATATTAGGATTTATTTGTTTAATTTTTTTTATAGCTCTACACACTAAATTATCTTCATTTAACGCTTCACTTCCCAAAGAATTTTTTTTCACGCCAGGAGTGTTTGGAAAAATGGCAACCAAAGGTATTTTTAATTTACTTGCAATATTAATTATATTATTTAATTTGTCTATTGTGTATCTGTTACAACCAGGCATACTTCTAATTTTTTCAATTTTGTTTTTTCCATCTCTAACAAAAATTGGAAGTATTAAATCATCAATAGTTAAGTTATTTTCGGCCACTAATCTTCTTGCCCAGCCATACTTGCGATTCCTTCTCAATCTTACAGTTGGATATTTCCCCAATATTTTCATGATTCAAACTTATAAAACTTTGTTTTCTGCGACAAATATAATATTATTTAAATTATTAAAAAGTGTAATAAGATAATTCATATGTCAGATACAACCACACAAACAGACTTTTACCAAGTACCTAATTTGTCATTTGATATAAATAAACTAAGGTCTGATTTAGAAACCATTTTGAAAAAATCTAAATACCAAACTTTGGGTATTACAAATTTTCACGCAATACCAATGAACAAAGTTCCTGGTAATGACGACTCAATTAAAGGCCACAATGTAAGAGGGGTTTACTGGACAAAACCAGATGAGACAGGGAAAGAAGTTATGAGAGACAAACCTATTGATGAGTCAAAGTACACAGAATTATTATCAGAATTTAAAAATACTTATTTTGAAGAAGTTTATAAAACATTAAAATCTAAATTTAAATTAGGAAGAGTAAGAATTCTTTTAAAAGAACCTAGGTCAACTTTAAGCTGGCACAAAGATCCGGAACCAAGATTGCACATCCCCATAATCACAAATCCAGGATGTAAAATGGTAATCGAGGATATAGCGAAACATATGCCTGCAGATGGAAAAGTTTGGATTACTAATAATACAAGATATCACAATTTCTTTAATGGTGGTGAGCAAAATAGAATTCATATTGTAGCTTGCATGTTAGATAATAGATTCAATTAATTGAAATTTTTATTTAAAAAAATATCTTTATCTTCAGATCACGCGGGATTTGAATTAAAAGAAAAAATAAAAAAATATTTATTTAAAAAAAAAATTAAAGTAATCGATTTAGGACCAAAAAATAGCAATTCTGTAGATTACCCTGATTACGCAAAAAAGGTCGCTAGAAATATTGTATCTGAAAAAAGTAATGTAGGCATATTGGTATGTGGATCAGGTACTGGTATGGCTATCTCAGCCAATAAATTCAAAAAAATACGAGCTGCTGTTTGCTATAATGCAGCATCTACACGTTTGTCTAGAAAGCATAATAATGCTAATATCCTGGCATTAGGATCTAGATTAACTAATAAACATAATGCAATTAAATTAGTTAATCTGTTTCTTAGTACTAAATTTGAAGGTGGAAGACATCTTCGTAGATTAAAAAAGATTTAATAATTATGTCAAAAATAAAAAAAGATATTAGTAATTATTATCAGGATTATTTTGATAAAAATTTATCTGAAAGAGATCCAGATTTATATAATTCAATCAATGAGGAACTCAATAGACAACAACAACATATTGAATTAATAGCTTCTGAAAATATTGTCTCAAAAGCTGTGCTTGATGCCCAAGGATCAATTTTAACAAATAAATACGCAGAAGGTTACCCCGGTAAAAGATATTACGGTGGATGTGAATTCGTAGATAAAGCCGAAGAATTAGCTTTAGATAGAGTTAAAAAATTATTCGATTGTAAATTTGCAAACGTTCAACCTCATTCAGGTGCGCAAGCAAACGGGGCTGTTTATCTTGCTCTTTTAAATCCAGGCGATCCAATTCTTGCAATGAGTTTAAATTCGGGTGGTCACTTAACTCATGGAGCAAAAGTAGCACAGTCTGGAAAATGGTTTAAAGCTTTTCATTACGAAGTAGATAAGGAAACTGGACTTATTGATTATGATCAAATTCAAAAATTAGCTTCAGAGCACAAACCCAAGATATTAATTGCTGGCGGTAGTGCATATTCAAGAATAATAGATTTTAAAAAGTTTCGTGATATTGCAGACAGCGTTAACGCATATCTAATGGTTGATATGGCTCACTTCTCAGGTTTAGTTGCTGGAAAAGGATATCCTAATCCTGTTAAGTATGCAGACGTTGTTACATCTACAACTCATAAAGTTTTAAGAGGTGGAAGAGGAGGAATTATTTTAACCAACAGGGAAGATTTGTATAAAAAATTTAACTCTGCAGTATTTCCTGGTTATCAAGGCGGACCTTTAATGCATGTGATAGCAGCAAAGGCAGCAGCATTTCATGAAGCCTTACAACCAAACTTTAGAGAATATATAAAATCTGTATTAGAAAATGCCAAAATTTTATCAGAAACACTTAAAAATAATGGGTTCAAGATTTTTTCAGGCGGAACAGATACCCATTTAATGCTTGTAGACTTAAGACCTTTTAAAGTTACAGGCAAAGCTGCTGAAGTTAGTTTGTGTAATTCGAATATTACATGTAATAAAAACGGTATACCTTTTGATACAGAAAAAATGACAGTCACATCTGGAATTAGACTAGGATCACAAGCTGCTACAACAAGAGGATTTGGATTAAATGAATTTAAAAAAGTTGGTGAACTAATCACAAAAGTAATCAAAGGTTTATCTAATAATCCTGATGATAATTCTAAAACTGAGTCAGAGGTTAGAAAAGAAGTGATTGAACTTTGTTCTAAATTTCCTATATACAATCATTTGTTCAAAAATTAAATTATGATTTGTCCATTTTGTAAAGAAAAAGACACTTCAGTCGTAGATTCCAGACCAACTGAAGATGGAACAGCAATAAGAAGAAGAAGATTGTGCCCCTGCAGTAAAGCAGTGAGATTTACTACTTTTGAAAGAGTTCAATTCAGGGAACTTTCCGTAATCAAAAAAAATGGAAGAAGATCACCTTTCGACAGAGAAAAATTAGCTAAATCATTATTCACTGCCCTTAAAAAAAGACCATTCGATCCTGATACTATTGAAAAAATTGTGTCAAGAATTTCTAGAGATCTTGAGGAAATGGGTCAATCAGAAATACAATCAAGCGTTATTGGAAAAAAAGTTATGGATATTTTAAGAGATCTAGACAAAATTGCCTATGTAAGATTTGCTTCAGTATACACAAATTTTAAGGAGGTAGGAGAATTTGGTGACTATATTGAGGAACTAGATGGAGAGAAAAAATAAATTTAAATCAAAACACTCCTACTTTTTAAGCTTAGCATTTGAACAAGCAAAAAATAATTTAGGATCAACTAAAAATAACCCATCAGTTGGGTGTATTGTTGAAAAAAATGACTCTGTAATTTCATCAGGATATACATCTATTAATGGACGACCACATGCTGAATATAATGCTTTAAATAAAAAATTAAATTTTAACAATTCAAATTTATACGTAACACTTGAACCATGCTCTCATTATGGCGTTACACCGCCATGTACAAATTTGATAAATAAAAAAAAAGTCAAAAAAGTTTTTTTTTCTATCTATGATTCGGATATAAGGTCAAAAAATAAATCTAAAAATATTTTAAAAAGTAGAAATATTTCTGTTAATTCCAAAATACTTGAAAAGGAAGGAAAAGATTTTTATGAAAGCTATTTTTTACAACATAGCGACAAACTTCCTCTAATAGACGCTAAAATAGCAATATCAAAAGATTATTTTACCATCAATAAAAAAAAAAGATGGATTACAAATCTTCATTCAAGAAAAAGGGCACATGTTATAAGATCAACATATGATTGTTTAGTCTCTACATCAAAATCAATTAATTATGATAACTCAATACTTAATTGTCGTATTGAAGGTTTGGAAAAAAAGTGCCCAGATTTAGTTATTCTTGATAGAAACTTAAAACTTAAAAAAAATTTAAAACTTTTTAGTAATATGAAATATAGGAAAATTTTATTAGTTACTTGTAAAAATGATTCAAAAAAATTATCTTTCTTTAAAAGTAGGGGAGTTAAAATAATAAAAGTTGGCAAGTTAAATTTGTTTAAAGATTATAAAAATCTTTTTTTTAAACTAAAAAAAAAATATTCTAGAATTTTAGTTGAAGCTGGTCTTAATTTTACAAATTTCGTTATTAAAAATAAATTAATAAAAAATATCTATATTTTTCAATCATCTTATAAACTTAAAAATCAAGGTGCCAATAACTCAAGCTCGAATATTATAAAAAAAATTAAATTAAAAAACCAAATAAGTGTTAATCTTTTTGGAGATCAAATTTATAAGGAGAAAATTTAATTATGTTTAATGGAATTGTATACAACCAAGGTACAATAAAAAGTTTAAGAAGAAACCCAAAGTATGTAAGAGGAAGCTTAGTTATTGAAGTAGCATCTAATATTAAATTTAAAAAAACAGATATTGGCGAGTCTGTAAGCTGCGATGGTGTATGTTTGACTTTAATTAGAATCAAAAAGAGTTCTTTTCTTTTCTATTTATCTAGAGAAACTTTAAATAGATCAAATTTTAAAAATATCAAAATCGGCAAAAATATAAACATTGAAAAATCTTTATACCATGGAAAAAAAATTTCTGGCCACTATGTCCAAGGACATGTCGATACCACATCCTCTGTAAGAAGTATAAAAATAATAGACAGATCCTGGTACGTAAATTTTTCATTAAATAAAAAATATAGAAAATTAATAGTTGAAAAAGGTTCTATTTCAATAAATGGAGTATCATTAACAATTTCAAAAGTTACGAGAAACAGTTTTCAAATAACTATAATTCCACATACTTTAAAACTAACAAATCTAGTTAAGCTAAAAAGAGGAGACAAAGTTAACGTCGAGTTTGACATTGTAGGCAAATATTTAAATAATATTTATAAATAAAATGAAAAAAAAATCATCATCAATAGTAGAAATTATAAGAGATGCAAAAAAAGGAAAAATGTTTATTTTAGTCGATAACAAAGATAGAGAAAACGAAGGTGACCTGGTAGTACCTGCATCAAAAATAAATCCAAAAAAAATTAATTTTATGGCAAAACATGGTAGAGGATTAATCTGTTTGGCTTTAACATCCAATAAGGTAAAAAAACTAAATTTATCCCTAATGTCATTAATTAATAAATCTAGAACACAAACTGCTTTTACTGTCTCGATTGAGTCAAAAAGGGGCATCTCAACAGGAATATCTGCACATGATAGATCAAAAACAATTAGAGTAGCTATCAAACATTCATCAAGTAAAAAAGATATAGTCTCACCTGGTCATGTTTTTCCTTTAGTAGCAAAAAATGGTGGCGTTCTTGAAAGAGCCGGTCATACAGAAGCATCAGTAGATATTTCAAAATTAGCAAAATTAAATCCTAGTGCAGTAATATGTGAAGTTATGAATGAAGATGGAACTATGGCTCGATATAATGACCTGATACCGTTTGCAAAAAAACATAAATTAAAAATTGCCAAAATTGAAGATTTAATTTCCTATAGATTAAAAAATGAAAAGTTAATCAAAAATGTATCAACAAAAAAAATTAAGATCAAAAAATTCGGAAATTTCGATATTAAAACTTTTAAAAATAAATTAGATGGATTAGAGCATTATGCCTTAATAAAAGGTAAGTTTAATAAAAATAAATCGATAAGAGTGAGAGTTATTTCAACAAATATACCAAGCAGCTTTTTTAATTTTAACAAAAATATTTTTAAAAACTCTTTAAAATATTTAAATAAATTTGGAAACTTTGCTTTAATACTTGTTACAGGGTCTAACCCTAAACCAGTTTCTTCTGAAAATAATAGAATACTAAGATACTACGGGGTTGGCGCACAAATTATCAAAGAATTAAAAATTAAAAAAATGATATTAGTTTCAAGAGCAAAAAAACGTGTTATAGCACTTAAGGGCTACGGAATAGAAATAAAGAAACAGGAAATTATTAAATGAAACCAAAAATTTGTATAGTTATTTCAACTTATAATATGGGTATTACAAAAAAATTACTTTTGAGCGCTAAAAATGAATTAAAAAAATATGGTGTTTATAAAGTGAATTATTATAAAGTGCCAGGTGCCTTTGAAATTCCAGTAACTATATCAAGACTTGCTAAAAAATTTGATGCTTTTATTGCAATCGGTTGCATTATCAGGGGTCAAACAGCAAATTTTGATTTAATTTCAAGCGCAATAACGAACGCAATAATGAATTTATCTATAACTTACAAAAAACCAATTGGAAATTCGATTATTACATTATTTAATAAAAACCAAGCTTCTAAAAGATATAATAGAGGTAAAGAGGCTGCTAATGCAATTATAGAGGTTTTAAAGATAAAGTAATGGAAGGGTCTAATCCAAACAACAATCCAAGAATTATTGTTATTCAAAAATTATATGGTTACTATTTGAATAAAAGCTCAAATATTGAGATTCAAAAGCATAGATATAAAAAATTTATCAAAGATACCATATCTGGAACCATTGAGAGAGAAGAGCTTATTCTTGAAAACTTAAAAACGATTTTACAAAAAGAGTTCAATCCAGCAAGAACTGATCTTATTCTCAAGTTAATGATTCTCTCAGCAACCTATGAGCTAATGTTTAGTCACAAAACACCAGTAAATGTAATAGTTAGTGAATATGTTAAAATTTCTGATTTTTTTTTGGAGAGCGCTCATAAAGGCTATTTAAACGCAGTTTTAGACAAAATCTCACAAAATTTAAGAAAAGATAATTAATTATTCTTGCCTTTTACGGTTTTTTTTGGCAATTTCCATTTTTTTAACAGATCATTAGTGGAGATATATCATTGGAAAATTTATATTTAATTATATTAGCTGGAATTATCGCAGTAGTTTATAGCTACTTTTTAAGCAATCAAATAGTTTCATCTAGCCCCGGTAATTCAAAAATGCAAGAAATTGCGGCAGCAATTCAAATTGGAGCAAAAGCCTATCTAAATAGACAGTATAAAACTATAGCCATAGTAGGCGTGGTTGTTTTAATTATAATAAGTTACTTTTTTAGTTTACTTGTTGGATTAGGATATTTAATAGGAGCATTGTTATCTGGTGTTGCTGGTTATGTGGGAATGTTAATTTCTGTTAAAGCAAATGTAAGAACAGCTGAAGCATCAAGAAAAAGTTTACAAAGCGGGCTTACTATGGCTTTTAAATCAGGAGCAATAACGGGTCTGTTGGTTGCTGGTTTAGCTCTATTGGCAATTTCTTTATATTACTGGGCTCTTTTAGCTTTCGAAGTAGATAGTAGAGAATTAATAAATGCATTAATAGCTCTAGGTTTTGGAGCTTCTTTAATCTCAATTTTTGCCAGATTAGGAGGTGGAATTTTTACCAAAGGAGCTGATGTTGGTGCAGATTTAGTTGGTAAAGTTGAAGCCGGAATTCCAGAGGATGACCCAAGAAACCCAGCAGTGATAGCTGATAATGTGGGTGATAACGTTGGTGATTGCGCTGGTATGGCAGCAGATTTATTCGAAACATACGCAGTAACAATAGTTGCTACCATGGTTTTAAGTTCAATTTTTTTCGTAAATAATTCAGATATGATGATATATCCTCTTGCAATAGGTGGTGGCTGTATAATCGCCTCAATAATTGGAACATTTTTTGTAAGATTAGGTAAAAGCAAGAATATAATGGGTGCTCTTTACAAAGGGTTTATAGTAACAGCCCTAATATCTTTGGTTCTTCTTTATCCGATTACATCACATGTTATTGGATTGGAAAATACCTTTAAAGTAAGTGATAAAAGTTTCACAGGATTGGATTTATACTACTGTGGTGTTGTTGGTTTAGCAGTTACTGGATTAATTATATGGGTTACAGAATATTATACAGGTACAAATTATAGACCTGTAAAAAGCGTAGCTAAATCTTCGACAACTGGACATGGAACAAATGTTATTCAAGGTTTAGCTGTATCAATGGAAGCAACAGCTTTGCCAGCAATAATAATAGTTGCTGGAATAATAATTACTAATCAATTAGCTGGCCTGTTCGGAATTGCAATCGCTGTTACTGCAATGTTGGCATTGACTGGAATGGTAGTTGCATTAGATGCTTACGGACCCGTAACAGATAATGCCGGTGGAATAGCAGAGATGTCTAAATTACCAAAAAATGTAAGAAAAACGACAGATGCTCTAGACGCTGTTGGTAATACAACAAAAGCTGTTACCAAAGGGTATGCCATCGGATCGGCTGGTTTAGGTGCCTTAGTTTTGTTTGCTGCGTATACAGAAGATATTAAATTTTTCTCTAAAGTTTCAGGATCTGCTTTAGAAGGTATTGATGTAAGTTTTGATTTATCCAATCCATTTGTAGTTATAGGATTATTGTTTGGAGGCATGTTACCATATTTATTTGGATCTATGGGAATGCAAGCAGTCGGAAGAGCAGGTGGAGCAGTCGTGATAGAGGTAAGAAGACAATTCAAAAAAATTCCCGGGATTATGAAAGGAAAAAGAAAACCTGATTACGGTAGATTAGTAGACTTGTTAACTAAAGCCGCGATTAAAGAAATGATAATACCATCATTATTACCCGTACTATCGCCAATAATTTTGTATTTAGTTATTTATTCTATTGGTGGTTTAGAAGCCGCATTATCTTCTGTTGGAGCAATGCTTTTAGGCGTTATCGTAACTGGTCTATTCGTTGCAATATCAATGACAGCTGGTGGTGGTGCTTGGGATAACGCAAAAAAATATATAGAAGATGGAAACTTTGGCGGGAAAGGTTCAGAATCTCATAAAGCAGCTGTCACAGGTGATACTGTAGGTGATCCTTATAAAGATACCGCTGGTCCCGCTGTAAATCCGATGATTAAAATTACAAATATTGTAGCTTTATTATTGTTAGCAGTAATTGCCCACTAAAAAATTATTTATTATTATTTCCTAGGACTGTTTGCTCTCATTTTGTTTCTTAAACTAGATAAAAATGAATCTAAGAAAGTACCTCTTGTAACTACATTATCAGTTACTTCTTTTGAAAAATTATGATCATTCATTTTATTTTTATCATAAAAAAGTTTTTCTTCTAGAACGCCTAATTTATTAAATTTTACAACTAACACGTTGTTATTCAAAAAAACATCTTTTCCCAATTTATGAATGCCACCTCTTGTTTTAGTTCTCTCAATATAAAACCATGTATTATTATCTTTTATGGATTTGACGTGTGGTTGACCAAGAACATTAATAACATCATTTTTATTGCTTATATTTGTCTTTATAAGCATTTCTCTTTTTTCGAGAAAGATTATACCATGACTTTTCACGACTTTATTATTTTGACAATTGAATAAAAAAATAGATAAGAATAATAATAATGGTATTTTGAAATGTTCGCTTCTTATAATAAACATAGTAATAAACTTTACAATAAATTAGTTGAATTATCACGTAATAAATTCTTTTATGACAATTTAAGATTAGCAGATAATTTTGAAACTAGGGTTTTGTTAATATTTTTTCATTTTATTATAATTTTAAGATTAAAAAAAAACAATAATTTAAAAAAAGATTTTCAGGAATTATTTGATAATATTTTTCAAAATATTGAAATAAATATAAGAGAATTAGGATATGGTGATACAAAGGTAAATAATACAATGAAAAATTTAAACAAAATTTTTTATGACATATTATACAAACTTGATAATGATGGTTTATCCAAATTTCATGATAGATCTGACTTATTAAACAAATATTTCTTTAATAATAAAAAAAACAACGAACAAAATATAGTTAAATTGGCTAAATATATGGATCAATTTAATGATTTTTGTTTTGATTTAAATATCGATAATGTGCTAAAGGGTTCTATAGAATTTAAACTTAATTAATTTACCTATGGCTGTACCTAAAAGAAAAACATCTACTTCAAGAAGAAATAAAAGAAGATCACATCATCGTATTGTCGGTGCCAATGTTATTGAAGATAAAAAAAGTGGCGAGTATAGATTGTCACATCACATAGATTTAAAAACAGGCACATATAACGGAAAAAAAATTTTAGACAAATAGTCTTAAATTAATAACCTGCATGCTAGAGAAAGTTAAAATTTCAATTGATGTAATGGGTGGTGATAATTCTCCGGACAAAACTCTGGAAGGTATAAATCTTTTTATTGAGAGAAATCAAAATATAAATGATTATGTTTTTTATTTATTTGGAGATGAAACCATTATCAATCAAAAATTAAATAATTTTAAATATATAAAAAATAATTACAAAATATTTGATACTAAGATTGTTGTTACAGACGATTTATCTGCAATATCTTCAATCAAAAAAGGTAAAGACTCAAGTATGTGGAAAGCCATACAATCACAAATCGATTTAACTTCTGACGTAACTTTATCTGCTGGTAACACCGGGGTTCTTTTAGTCATGTCTAAAATGATTTTGAAAACACTTGAAAATGTTGACAAACCTGCGTTAGCCGGTCTATGGCCAAATGAAAAAAATATGAATATTGTATTAGATCTAGGAGCAAATGTTGAATGCAGTGAAAAAAACTTAATTGATTTTTCAGAAATGGGTTCAGCACTTTTCAAATCTCTTTTTCCTAACGAAAAAGCGAAACTTTCTTTGCTTAATATAGGTTCAGAGGAAATTAAAGGAACTGGTATTTTAAAAAGTACTTATGCCAAACTAAAACAACTAGATCAATTTGGTGATTTTGAATTCTGTGGTTATATAGAGGGAAATAATATTACCAAAGGGGAAACAAATGTTATTGTAACCGATGGTTTTACAGGCAACATCGCTCTCAAAACTGCTGAAGGCACAGCAAATTTTTTAACAAGTAATTTAAAAAAAGCTTTATCAGAAAATTTATTTTCCAAATTATCAGCAATTTTTTCGTACTTTTCTCTTAAAAAATTTAAGGATCGACTTGATCCAAGGAAATATAATGGAGCAATATTTCTTGGTTTAACAGGACCAGTTGTAAAAAGTCATGGTGGTACAGATGGTTTAGGCTTTTCTTATTCAGTTGAACTTTCATATAAAATTGCAAAAGGGAAACTTATGGACAAGATAAAATCTAATCTTTCACACACAAAAAATTTAAATGAAAAGATCTAATATTAGTAAAAATGAATTATTAAAAACTATAAATAGTAATTTAGGTACACCATTATCATTATCAAAAAAAATAATAAATGAGATATTAAATATAATAATAGAAGGTTTAAATTCAGAAAATTTTGTTAAAATATCAGGATTTGGAACTTTTAAAATATTAGATAAAAAGTCAAGAATTGGAAGAAATCCAAAAACAGGTAAGATACACGAAATTAAGGCTAGAAGAACAGTTGCTTTTTACCCGTCTAAAAAATTTAAAAGTATAATTAATGAATAATAAAAGAAAATTATATAAATCAATTGGAGAGGTCTCAAAAGAAATTTCTATCTCAACACACACTTTACGTTTTTGGGAAAAAGAATTTAAACAAATCAAACCAATTACTTTTGATGGTAAAAGACGATACTACACCGAAAAAGATATTGATATTTTAAAAATAATTTATGAACTTTTAAAAAAACAAGGTTATACAATACTAGGTGCAAAAAAATTATTAAATAATAGATCGGTTAAACTTGACGAAAATTTAGATTTAGATATAAAGAAGAAAAATTTTCATAATTCTTTAAAATATAAAGCACAAAGGATTAAGATTTTATTAGAAAAATTGAAAGGTTTAAAAAATGGCTAAAAAAAGTTCAATAAAAGTTCGACTTGTCCCGGAAGCCAAACCAGACAGCTCTTTTTTTTACTATGCAAAAAAACCAACCAAAGGTGAAAAAGCTAAAATAAAATTAAAAGTTAAAAAATATAATCCAAGCACAAGAAAGCATGAGTTTTTTATTGAAAAAAAACTCCCTCCTCATAGTAAATAATTTATTTCTTTCTAAAATTTTTATACTCGTACTCTATAAATCCCTTAATCATTGATTTCCAAATTCTTTTAGTTAAATTCGGGTCAATTTTATTCTTTAAAGATTTTCTTCTTATAGTTTTATGTATCTCTACTATTCTTTTCTTGTCCACAATTTGTTTTTTGTATTTTTTATTCTTTAAAACTTGATTTACAAGATTTGTTCTTTTCTTGATAATTATCAACAATTTTTCATCTAAAGCATCCAGCTTTTTTCTAAGTTTTGATAAGCTATTTTTTTTCATATAGCGACATTTATGTTAATAAAAATTTATAAAATATTATATAAGAAATGCAACTAAATGATTTTAGAAAATTATAGCTATAAGAAGTACGTTAGTTTTTGGCTAATATCATTATTAACTTTTTTATTAGTAATTATAGTAGTTGGCGGACTTACAAGATTAACTGACTCTGGTTTATCAATAACTAGGTGGGAACTATTTACAGGGATTTTACCCCCATTAACAAATGAGTCCTGGCAACAAGTATTTTCTTTATATAAAGAAATCCCACAATATAATCTATTATTTCCAACTATGACGTTAAGTGAATTCAAAGTCATTTATTATTGGGAGTACATACACAGAATTTTGGGCAGAGTATTTGGACTTTTATTTTTAATACCATTCACTTTTTTTTTATTTAAAGGAGTATTTAAAAAGGAATTTGTTATAAAATTTCTTATATTATTTTTATTAATACTCTTACAAGGTTTTATTGGTTGGTATATGGTGAAAAGCGGATTGGTAGAAAATACTACCGTAAGTCATTATAGATTAGCAATTCATTTAAATATTGCACTAATTTTGTTCGCAGCAATTTTTTGGTATTTCCTCAATTTAAAAAATAATGAAAATAAATATTTTTTTAATTTTATTAACAACGGATCTTTCATTAAATTTTTTGTGTTATTAATTTTTATTCAAATTACTTTAGGAGCATTTACATCCGGTCTAGACGCAGGAAAAATTTATCAAACTTGGCCCTCTATGAATAATAGCTATTTCCCAGACGATATAAATTTATCAGATCTAAACAAAACAGATTTTTTTTCAGATCCATCCATCGTTCAGTTTCTACATAGAAATATGGCATATGTAATTTTTTTATATATTTTGGGATTAAGCATTTATATTTTTTCCAAAAAAATGAGTTATTTATATACTCCATTATTTTACGTTCTGGCTATGGTCTCTGTTCAAATATTTCTTGGAATAATAACTTTGGTAAGCGGTTTAAATATTATTTATGCATCTTTACATCAAATATCTACTACTCTTTTGCTAATAACATCTATAAATTTGAGTTTTATCTTTAAAAAAGAATAGTTTTATAATTGACACTGAAAATAAAAGCTTGTAATTATGCGCAAGTTTTATGACTCCATTCACAAAAAAAAAAGATTTGAAAAATAATTGGTATTTGGTAAATGCCGACAATGTTATTGTTGGAAGACTTGCAGCTTTTATCTCAAAATTATTAAGAGGTAAAAATAAACCACAGTTTAATCCAAATATTGATAATGGAGATTTTGTAATAGTTACAAATATCGAAAAAATTAAGTTTACAGGAAAAAAGTTTACTAATAAAAAATATTATAGGCATACTGGTTATCCAGGGGGAATCAAAGAAACAAAACCTATTAATCTCCAAGAAAAAAATAAGTCTCAAGACATTTTAAAATTTGCAGTAAAAAGGATGTTGCCTGGGGGACCATTGGCAAAAAAACAATTAGGAAAATTGAAAATGTATTATGGAGATAAACATCCTCATTCAACTCAAAATCCGGTTGAAATAAAATTTTCTGAGTTAAACAAAAAAAATACAATAAAAGCTTATGAATAACCCCAACATCCAAACTACTAGTAAAAAATTCGAAAAAATTAAATTAGACTTTAAAGATAGTAAGTATGCCACTGGAAGAAGAAAAAAGTCTATAGCAAGGGTTTGGGTAAAAAAAGGATCGGGTAAAATTTATGTTAATGGAAAACAAATGCAAGAGTATTTTAAAAGACCAGTCCATCAAATATTAGTCGTAAGACCTTTAAATGAAATTAATGCATCAGCAGACTATGATGTCAAATGTAGGGTAACAGGCGGCGGCTTATCTGGTCAGGCAGGAGCTATTATTCATGGTCTTTCTAGAGCTTTAGTTAGAATAGACGGAAATCTTAAAAAAACCCTTAAAAAAAATAAATTAGTCACAAGAGACTCAAGGAAAGTTGAAAGAAAAAAATACGGTCGTAAAAAAGCCCGGAGAAGTTTCCAATTCTCTAAAAGATAAATCGTTTATTTTCATTAACACCAAAAGTGATATAAGGAAATTATGTCATTAAAAAAAATTAATATTGCAGTTGCAGGAGCAACTGGTTATGTAGGATTAGACTTAATAAAGATACTTTCTACTCATCCTAGAGTAAGTATAAAGTACCTTTGTGCTCAAAAAAAAATTGGTAAAAGTATTCAGTTTTTTGATAAAAGAATTAAAAAAAAATTACCAAAAATATCAAATTTAAAAAATGTCAATTGGAATATAATTGATATTCTTTTTTGTTCTTTACCAACTGGCCAATCTCAAATTCTTGCAAAAAAAATAATTAAAAATTATAATATAAAAATTATTGATTTATCTGCTGATTTTAGACTTTCAAACAAAAAAGATTTTTTTAAATTTTATAAAACCAAACATTCAGCTCCAGAATTATTAAAGTTTTCAAAATATTCTTTAACAGAATTTGTCAAAAAGGATATACAAAAATATAAAATTATTGCATGTCCCGGTTGCTATCCTACTTCCATACAACTACCACTAATACCACTTTTAAAAAAGAAGCTATTAAATACAAAAGGAATAATTATAGATTCTAAGTCGGGTTATTCTGGAGCTGGGAAAAATCTTAAAAAAAAATTTACACATAAAAATATTTTTTCTGCAATTAAAACATATGGCATTTCAAATCATAGACATACAGCTGAAATTGACCAAGAGTTTAAAAAGAACACTAAATCAAAAATATTGTATAATTTTACTCCTAATTTAATACCAACTTTTAGAGGAATGTTATCCACTATATATGTTGAACCAAAAGGAAATGTTACAATCAGAAAAATTCACAATGAACTTAGAAAATTTCATAAAAAAAATCATTTTATTAATATTTTGCCAATTAATAAAAACTTAGGCACAGAAAATGTATTAAATACAAACTTATGTGAAATAAGCGTATGCAAGTTAAAGGGTAGTAAAAAAATTATGATATTATCTGCAATAGACAACTTAATTAAAGGAGCATCAGGACAGGCCGTTCAAAATATGAATTTATTATACAATCTTAATGAAAAAATTGGTCTAAAATGAAATTCTTAAAAATTTTTTTCTTACTTTTTATCATTCAATGCGCGGGTCCTTTAAATAAAGTCGAAAAAGTTTATATTTGTGGAGATCATAGGTGTGCCAATAAGGCTGAAGCAGATGAATATTTTGATAATAACATCTCTATTGAAATTTATTCTATTGAAACTAAAAAGGAAACTGATGAAAATTTGGACCTAGCTGAATTGAATATATTAAAAGAAAAATTAATTACAAAAAAAAAGATAGTTATTAAAGATGAAAAAAAGAAATTAGATGAAAAAATTAAAGAAAGAAAAAAATTAGCCAAACTAAAAATTAGAGAAATTGAAAACCCCATTAAAACTGTTCAACAAGACAAAAAAAAGAATAATATAAAAAATACAAAACAAAAAAAACAGAAATCAAAAATAACTTTTATAAGAATATGTAAAAATTTAGAAGAATGCGATATAGATAAAATATCCCAAATAGTTATGGATATAGGAAAACAAAAAGATTTTCCAGATATAACTAATTAAAAATTATATGAATAGAAAATTTAATATTGCTATTATTGGTTTAGGTAACATTGGATCTTACCTTTATACTTTTTTAAAAGAGAAAAGAAAAATTCTTTCAAAAAAATCCAGAGTTGATTTAAACATATCACACATCTGTGACAAAAAAAGAAAGTTTAAAGTATCAAAAAATAAATGGTTAAAAAACTATTTAGATGCTCCAAAAATTAAGGAAATTGATTTAATTGTTGAATTGATAGGAGGAGCAGAAGGACCAGCAAAAAAATTAGTATTTTCTGCATTAAAAAATAAAAAACACGTTGTTACCGCAAACAAAGCTCTAATAGCTAAATATGGAAATCAACTAGCTAAAATCGCTGAAAAAAATAAAGTTAATTTAGAATATGAAGCAGCAGTTTGTGGTGGTATTCCTGTTATTCGAGGTATAAAAGACGGTTTAATAACAAATCAAATAAATAAAGTTTACGGAATATTTAATGGAACAACAAATTTTATATTATCTTCAATGGATTTTGACAAACTTGATTTTGATTTGGCTCTTAAAAAAGCTCAAAAGCTTGGCTATGCCGAAAGAAATCCCAAAGCTGACTTAGTAGGTTTTGATGTTGCAGACAAGCTCAGGATACTTTCGGCTCTTTGTTTTAATAGCACAATAAATTACAAGAATATTTATATTGAAGGAATAAACAATATAGATCAAAAAGATGTTCAATATTCAAATCAACTTGGGTTTAAAATTAAATTACTTGGACTGGCAGAAAAAAATAATAACACCATTGTTCAAAAAGTCTTTCCAGCTTTAGTTAAAAACAATTCAAGCACAGCTAAAATTAACGGTGTATTAAATAATGTTATTTTAGAAGGGAAACCAATAGGGACTATTGAAATGATAGGTGAGGGCGCAGGACCAAAAGCAACTGTTTCAGCAATATCATCAGATATTATTTCAATAATGAAGGGTAGCGTTAAATTACCATTTAATACGTCAATAAAAGAAAAAAATAAATACAAGTTTAGAGACATGTTAAATGAAGGTTATGAAGCTTATTTGAGGTTTGATTTAGACGTAAAAAATACTAGTTTAGTCCAAAACATAATAAGAAAATTAAAAAAAAGTAGGATTTATATCCAAAAGTATAAAAAAATAAACTTTAATTCTAGTAAATTTTTTTCATTAATAATAATCACAAAACAATCTAAAGATCTGTATCTAAGAAGAATTGTTAAAAACTTCAAAAATAAAAAAATATATAAATGTGTTAAATTTATTAGAATTGAAAAAGTTTAAATGTTATTAAAAAATGATTATTTAAATCAATTCATTAGGGTATCTGAAAGAGCTGCATATGGGGCCTCAAAGTTTAGAGGAAAAAATGATAAAATTGCGGCTGATCAAGCTGCTGTAAATGAAATGAGAAAAGAAATAAATAAAATTAATATAAAAGGAAGAGTTGTTATCGGGGAGGGTGAAATGGATGAAGCTCCCATGTTATTTATTGGCGAAAATGTTGGTACTGGTACAGGTGAAGAGATTGATATAGCCGTAGATCCCCTGGAAGGAACAAATTTTACAGCTAAAAATTTACCAAATGCAATTTCAGTATTAGCAATTACAAAAAAAGGTGGTTTATTATCTGCTCCAGATACATACATGGAGAAAATTGCAGTCGGACCAGATCTTCCAAATAATCTTTTAGATTTAGATAATTCGGTTGAAAAAAATATAAAACTGCTTGCTGAGGCTAAAAATATACAAACTGACAAACTAACTGCATGCGTTCTTAAAAGGAGCAGGCACGATAAAATTATTCAATCCTTAAAAAAACTGAATGTAAAAATTAATTATATTCAAGACGGAGATGTAACAGGTGTTATTTCGGTTGCTGATAATAATTCAAATATAGATATTTATTTAGGAATAGGCGGTGGTCCAGAGGGAGTATTAGCCGCCGCAGCTCTTGATTGCTTAGGCGGACAAATGCAAACTAGACTTGTTTTAAGCGATGACAATGAGGTGAATAGGGCAAAAAAATTGGGGATTACTGATTTAAAAAGAAAGTATAATATTTCCGATATGGTAAAAGGTGATGTCATATTTTGTGCAACAGGAGTTACAGACGGAGATATGTTAAAAGGCATAAACTTATTAAATGATAGTGAATTTGAAGCTACAACATTCGCATTACATAAAAGTCAAAAAATATCAAAGATTGTAAAAAATATTATAAAAAAATGAGTGCAAGTTCCGTTCTTGGTAAGGATTGGGTTTCAAAAACCTACAACGAGGAGTCTGTTAATTTTTTAAAAGACAATTTAAATTTGAGCGAAATAACATCAAAGCTAATAGCAATTAGAAAAATTAAAGTTGCAGATGTAAATTTATTTTTGAAACCTAAAATTAAAAATTTAATTCCAGATCCATTTATATTAAAGGATATGGAAAAAGCTGTTTCCAGAACCGTTGAAAGCATACAAAAAAAAAATAAAATTGGAATATTTGGTGATTATGACGTTGATGGTGCCACATCCTCAGCTTTATTGGGAAATTTTTTTAAATCGATTAATCAAGATGTGGAAATTTATATTCCAGATAGGAAAACCGAAGGTTATGGACCTAGCAAAAAAGGTTTTGAAAAGTTAATTAGAAATGAATCTAAATTAATATTTACTGTAGATTGTGGTACACTATCTTTTGAAGCTATTAATTATTCTAAAACTAAGAATGTAGATGTATTAGTATTAGACCACCATCAATCAGAGTTAGAACTTCCCGATGCACATTCAATAGTCAATCCAAACAGATTTGATGATAATTCGAATTTAAAATATCTTTGTGCTGCAGGAGTATGTTTTATGTTTCTTGTTGCTTTAAATAAAAAATTGAGAGATTTAAACTGGTTCAAAGATAATAATATAAATGAACCAAATTTATTAAATTATTTAGATTTGGTATCTCTCGGAACAGTTTGTGACGTAGTTCCACTAGTTGGACTAAATAGAGCATTTGTTAAACAAGGTCTAGAAATATTAAAAAAAAAATCAAATTTAGGTATAAAAACTTTAAAAAATATTTGTGGAATAGAGAGCAATATAAATACTTATCACCTTGGGTATATTCTTGGTCCTAGAATAAATGCTGGAGGAAGAGTTGGAAAATGTTCTCACGGAGCAAATTTGTTATTAAGTGATAATTCAAAAGAAATATTTAAAATTGCATCTGAACTTGAACTATTTAACAAAGAAAGAAAGATTCTAGAGAATAACATGTTAAATAAAATTGAAAAAAATATTCAAATAAATCAAAGTGAACCAACTATAGTCTTATCCGGTCACAATTGGCATGGGGGTATAATTGGTATTATAGCTTCAAGATTAAAAGAAAAATATAACAAGCCAACAATTATAATTTCAGTAGAAAACGGACTGGGTAGGGCTTCTGCTAGGTCTGTTTTAGGTTTCGACATAGGTGCTTTAATAATTAAGGCTCACCAAAAAAATATAATTAAAAAAGGTGGTGGCCACAAAATGGCTGGGGGTTTTTCTTTACAAGAAGAAAAAATATCAGAATTTAAAGATTTTATAAATTTAGAATTTTCAAAAATTGAGAAAAAAATTAATAAAACAAATAATCTATTTTACGATTCTAAGATTTCACCATCTGCACTAAATGAAAACTTTTATTCTGAGATCAATCTTCTTTCCCCGTTTGGATCAGGAAATCCTGAGCCACGTTTTGTTATTGAAAGCCTTGAATTGTTAAAATCATCGATTGTTGGAGAAAAACACATTAAAACAATCTTTACCGCTCCAGACGGATCAGTGGTTAAATGCGTCACTTTTAATGCTATTAAAACTGATTTAGAGACTTATTTATTAAGAAAAGACAGAAAAAAAATTAATATTTTAGGCAAGTTAAGTCTTAATGAATGGAAAGGTCAAAGAAAAGTAGAGTTTATTATCGATGATATTTCTGTTAATAAAGCTAACATTAATTAGGTCCCATCGTCTAACGGTTAGGACAGATGGTTTTCAATCATCTAATCGGGGTTCGATTCCCCGTGGGACCGCCAAAATATTATGTTTAAAATCGGAATTGTAGAAAATTTTCATAAAGACGGAATAAAACTTTTAGAAAACCACCCAAATTTTGAGTATGAAATTATTGATGATGTCTCAAAAGAAAATCTAATTAAGGAGCTACCAAAATTTGATGGTTTGACTTTGCGTGTTGCAAAATTAGGCTCTGATGTTTTAAGCAAATGTAAGAAACTTAAAGTTATTTCTCGTCATGGTGTTGGTTATGATAACGTTGACATTAATCATCTAAAAAAAAATAATATAACTTTACTTATAACTGCTACCGGTAATGCATTAGCTGTTGCTGAACATGTTATGTACATGATGTTATCATTATCAAAAGGAGTAACTTTATATGACTCCGAGGTAAGATCTGGAAATTTCAAAAAAAATGCCAATAAAATAGAAACATATGAACTTTATAAAAAAGAAATATTAATTGCAGGATTTGGCAGAATCGGAAAAAATTTAATTAAGAGATGTCTTGGTTTTGATATGAAAGCAAATGTTTTTGACCCTTTCATTGACGAGAGTACTATAAAGTCTTACGGCGGCAATAAAGTAGATAATCTTCAAACTGCAATAAAAACATCAGATTTTGTTTCAATACACATGCCTTTAAACGAAAAAACGAGGAATCTTATAGATGCTAAAATATTAAAAACAATGAAAAGTAATGCCATTATTATTAATACCGCTCGTGGCGGAATAATAAATGAAGTTGATTTAGATAACGCTTTAAAATCAAAAATAATATATGCAGCAGGTTTAGACGTTTTTGAAAAAGAGCCACCAGACACAAACAATCCTTTGTTAAAAAATAAAAATGTTTTGTTAAGTCCACATTCTGCAACGTTTACAAACGAGTGTAAATCAAGAATGAGTGTTGAAACAGTTCAAAATATAATTGATTTTTTTGAAAATAAAACAAAACCATATATGATAGTAAAATTATGAATAATTTTTTTAATAAATTTAAAAACTATGGTTTATTGGAACTATTAGTATTTTCATCTGCTGTTTATGTTGTTGGTATGTTGCTGTGGACAGCATCGACTCGATCTGCAGTTGAGGAAAAAGCAAATACTGTAAAATCAAACCACAAACAAATTGTTGATTTTATAAATTCAGAAATAAATAATTGTGGTCAAGGTGATGAAAATTCAAAGACAGCCTGGGGGGATCCATGTAATGGTGAGTGGTTGTCCGTAAAAGTTATTGAATATATTAATAGTAATATGAAAATGGTAAATCCCTATTCATCAAACAAAGAAATTTTAAAGCAAGCCCAGGATCCCAGACTGCAAGCAGAAGGAAAAGCTGGTCAGTCAACTGAGATGGGGGTTATTTTTTTAAGTTCTCAAAATATTAGCTCAGAAGCTGGATCGGAGTGGGTCATCGGAACTTGTGTAAAATCTCCATGTGTAGCAGCTGGAAATAACGAACTTACTTCTGTTTATAGATAAACTTATTCAATAATTTCAAATCCGGCTTTAGTTGCAGTTTTTTTTAAATAAGAATAACCTTTTTTTGCGTACTCAAACGGGTTAGCTTTTTTTGGGTCTTGTTCAGCTTCAACAACCAACCAACTATTATAATCATTTTTTTTTAGTTGATCTAAAACTG
Organism: uncultured Pelagibacteraceae bacterium; assembly: GCA_902570785.1. GTDB lineage: Bacteria > Pseudomonadota > Alphaproteobacteria > Pelagibacterales > Pelagibacteraceae > Anoxypelagibacter. The sequence goes on from CACFZK010000004.1 coordinate 56,402, forward strand.
GTTTATAATCTATACAGCCGTCACCCGGAACAGTAAAGGCGCCTTCAAGAAACGCGTGTCGAAAACTTAAATTTTTAGATAAAGATTTTTTTAAAACACTTTCTCTCATATCTTTGCAATGTACATGAGCAATTTTTTCTTTAAAATTTTTTATTATTTTTAAATAATCTCCACCTGCAAATAACATATGCCCGGTATCAATTGTAAGTTTAACTGAGTCATTGGTTTCTTGCATTAATCTGGTCGTATCCTCTTCGGACTGTATAACAGTGCCCATATGATGATGATAAGCTAACGGCATTTCTTCGTCTTCAAGTCTTTTTCCAACTTCATTAATTTTTTTACAATAAGAAATCCAAGTATCATTATCTAGAATTGGTCTTTTAGATAATGGCTTATTTTCGTCTCCCTGAATTGAGTCGGTTACTTCAGCAAAAACTATACATGGGGCTTTACAGTCTTTAAATAAATTTAATTGACCTCTTATATTTTCCATTTCTTCTTTAACAGTCCGTTTTAATAAATTTGCCCCATACCAGCCGGAACATAATTTAATATCAAATTTATTTAATATTGGAATTAATTCATCTGATGTTTGTGGAAATTTACCCCCTGACTCAACACCAGTAAAACCAGCCTGTCTTGCTTCAGACAAACAAGTTTCAAGAGATGTTTCACCTCCAAGTTCTGGCATATCATCATTACTCCATGCTATTGGCGCTATTCCTAATTTTACTGACATTTTATTTATATTTGTTAGGATAATGATAGATATCAGTACTAAAAACAATAAAAAATTTTTTAAATGAAAATTAATGTTGCATTATTTGGCCTTGGAAGAATTGGTATAATGCATGCTCAAAACTTAAAGATAAATAAAAAATTTAATCTTAAGTATGTATTTGATATAAATAAAAAACTATCTATAAAAGCTGCAAAAAAACTCAAGTCAACATATATTAAAAATCCAAATATCGCATTCAAAGACAAAAATATAAAAGTAATTTTTATTTCATCTACGACCTCAACACATATACCTTTAATTTCATTAGCTGCAAAACACAAAAAAATAATCTTTTGTGAAAAACCTTTAGATCTTAATATTCAAAGGGTAATTAAATGTAGAAAAAAAATTAAAAGATTTAAACCTAAAATACAATTGGGTTTTAATCGGCGTTATGATCCAGGACATTATCATCTAAAAAAATCTCTTTTGTCTGGAAAAATTGGAAAATTGGAAAAAATAATTATTACAAGTCGAGACCCAGCACCTCCTTCATTTAATTATTTAAAAAATTCAGGAGGTATATTTAGAGATATGACAATTCATGATTTTGACTTAGCCAGATTCTATCTTGGCAAAGACCCAATTAAGGAAATCTTTGCATCCGCAACCAATTTATCTGACTCAAGATTTAAAAAAATTAAAGATTATGAAATTGCTTCATGTGTTTTAAAATCTAAAAAAGGTGTAATCACAGTTATTAATAACTCTCGACACTGTAAATTTGGATACGATCAAAGAGTTGAAATATTTGGTAATAAAGGAATGCTAATATCAGACAATAAGCGGAAATATAATTTTTTTATAGATAGATATAAAATTGCTTACAGACTTCAATTGAACGATCTATATAACCTTGTAACAAAAAACAAAAAACCAAGATCTACTTTCGATGATGGCGAGAAATCACTTTGTATAGCTAATGCAGCTTTTAAATCGTTAAAATTAAAAAAAATTGTTACTATCTAATAATAATTTTTAAACCCAAGGTTGAAATAAAAAATCCTTACCTTTTCTTTTAATCTTTTTTTTGCTTAAATAAAAATATTATAAATAACAATATAACGAGGGAAAAAATGAGAAAAATATATTTAACATTAGTAGCTTTCCTTTCGTGGATGGCGATGTCTGTTGCATCATTTGCAATCGATGTAATCGTTGTTTCACATGGTCAAGCTAACGATCCTTTTTGGTCGGTTGCTAAAAACGGAGTTGACTCTGCTTGCAAAGATATGAAAATTAAATGTAAGTATACAGCTCCCGGCACATTCGACATGGTCGAAATGGCTAAGTTAATTGATAACGCTGTTTCACAAAAACCAAAAGGTATTGTGATCACTTTACCTGACGCTGCGGCTTTAGGAAAATCTGTTAAAGCTGCGATTGCTGCTGGTATACCAGTAGTATCAATGAACTCTGGTTCAGATGACTTCGCTAAATTAGGTATTAGCGCTCACGTTGGACAAACCGAGTTTGAAGCAGGTGTAGGTGGCGGTCAAAAAATGAAAGCAGCTGGTGGAAAAAAAGCACTATGCGTTAACCACGAAGTTGGTAACGTAGCACTTGATAGAAGATGCGCTGGTTTCAAAAAAGGTTTTGGTGGTTCAGTAGAAATACTTGGTACATCAAATGACCCAACAGAAATTCAAAAAGCTGTTGCTGCAAAACTAGGTGGAGTAGATACTATTCTAACTTTAGGTGCAGGACTTTCTGGAGAAGCGGCTCTAAAAGCAATCAAATCTGCTGGTAAAACTGGCAGCATTAAACTTGGAACATTTGATATGTCACCAGGAATGCTTAAAGCTGCTGCAGCTGGAGAAGTTGAGTTCTTAATTGACCAACAACAATATCTTCAAGGATATTTGCCTATAGCTATATTTGCTCAGTATATGAGATGGGGAACAATGCCAGCTGGCGTTGTTATGACGGGACCTGGTTTCGTTACACCACAAAATGCTAGCAAAGTAATTAAGTGGGCAGCACAAGGTTATAGATAAAAATAATATAAAAAGGCCTGGTTTCAAAGCCAGGCCTTTTTTTTTAACAAAAGCAAATAAATATGTCAGTTAAGTCAAAAAGCATCCAGAATAAATCTAAAGACGAAAGATTACGTAAGGTTTCAAATTTAAAAGTTTTATTAAATAGACCTGAACTCGGTGCACTAGGTGGATCTGTCCTTGTATTTATTTTTTTTGGTATCGTTGCTGGTGATACTGGAATGTTTAGTGCATATGGAACGATTAATTTTTTAGAAGTTTCAGCTAATCTTGGAATAATTGCAATTGCTGCAGCACTATTAATGATAGGTGGAGAATTTGATTTATCAGTTGGATCTATGATTGGTTTTGCTGGTATATGTATTGCGATACCAGCAATTTATTGGGGTTGGCCATTGTGGTCGAGTATTTTATTTGCTTTCTCCATGGCTGTTCTTGTTGGATATGCAAATGGTATATTAGTTGTCAGAACAGGTTTACCGTCCTTTATAGTAACACTTGCAATGCTATTTATTTTACGTGGAGCAACTTTAGCCTTAACAAGATTAATTACAGGCAGAACACAGGTTCCGGGATTAAGGGTACTGATCGAAAATGATCCAATCGCGTGGATTTTTTCTGCAGATGCATTTAAGGGTGTCTTTACATGGCTGGGTTCCTTAGGACTAATAGCATTAAGACAAGACGGAACACCCTTAGCTACTGGTATTCCTGCGTCGGTTTTGTGGTGGGTTGGAATGACAATTTTTGCAACATGGTTATTAATGAAAACAAGATATGGTAACTGGATATTTGCTTCTGGCGGAGACAAGCTTGGTGCTAGAAACGTCGGTGTACCAGTTGGAAGAGTAAAAATTAGTTTATTTATTGGAACAGCAGTGGCAGCAACTATTTATGCTTGTGTTCAAGTATTGGATGCTGGGTCAGCTGATACAATGAGAGGTTTTTTAAAAGAATTAGAAGCAATTGTTGCTGCTGTTGTCGGGGGATGTTTATTAACCGGTGGTTACGGTTCTGCAATTGGGGCAGCGTTTGGTGCCTTAATATTTGGAACAGTTTCAATGGGAATTTATTATACAGATGTAGATACTGATTGGTTTAAGGTCTTTTTAGGAGCAATGATGTTGATTGCTGTTATTTTTAATAATTTTATTAGAAGAAGAGTTACTGAGAATAAATAATGTCAAATAATTTAGTTGAATTTAATAATATAAGTAAATTTTTTGGGTCTGTTATAGCTCTAAAAGATGTAACTATGCATATTAAAAAGGGTCAAATCATGTGTCTACTTGGCGATAATGGTGCTGGCAAATCAACATTAATAAAAACATTATCAGGCGTTCACAAACCAGATGAGGGAGAAATTATAGTTGATGGAAAACAAACCGTATTTGACTCTCCTAGAGATGCTTTAGACCTTGGTATAGCAACAGTTTATCAAGATTTAGCTCTTGTATCTTTGATGAGTGTGACTAGAAATTTTTTTATGGGAAGAGAACCAATGAAAGGGTTTGGTCCTTTTAAAACCTTTGATGTTAATAAAGCAAACAGTATAGCTTCAGAAAGAATGGGCCAAATAGGAATTGATGTCAGAGATCCATCTCAGGCTGTCGGCACAATGTCAGGTGGAGAAAGACAATGTTTGGCAATATCTAGAGCAATTTACTTTGGCGCAAAAGTTTTAATTCTAGATGAACCAACTTCTGCGCTCGGTGTTCATCAAGCATCGGTAGTTCTAAAATACATAGTGAAAGCAGCTGCCTCTGGTCTAGGGGTTATACTAATTACACATAACGTTCATCATGCGTATCCAGTAGGAAATAGTTTTACAATTTTAAACAGGGGCAAAAGTATGGGTACTTTTGAGAAAAAGAATCTATCAAGAGAAAAACTTTTAGGAATGATGGCAGGCGGAGAAGAGCTCGATAAGCTTGAGGTTGAGCTTAAAGAAATTGATAGAACTAATAAAAATTAATGCAAATTGGAATTGATCTTGGTGCTACTAAAATCGAATATGTTTTATTAGACAATAATAATAAAGAATTAGAAAGAAACAGATCCGAAACACCGAAAGATTTTGCAAAAACAATTGTTGTAATAAAGGATATTATCGAAAAACTTCAAAAAAAATATAATTCAAAATTTGTAGTTGGTATTTGTCACCCGGGGAATCTAGATAGTTCATCCGGATTAATAAAAAATGCACATAATTCGATTTGGCTTAATAATAAAAGTTTAATTAAAGAACTAAAAAAAATAATAGATAACGATGTATTTTCTGAGAATGATGCAAATTGTTTTAGTTTGTCAGAGGCTTTTGATGGAGCAGCGAGGCATTATAATAGTGTCTTTGGAATAATTTTGGGCTCTGGTTGTGGAGGTGGTTTAGTAATTAATAAAAAAATTGTCTCAGGTGCAAATGGCTTAGGAGGAGAGTGGAGTTTAAATCAAATGCCACTCAAGGAAATCAAGTCGAACATAGATTATAATGGTAAATTTAATTTTTCACAAAGAATTGAAGGACATCTTTCAGGTAAATCAATTGAAAAAAATTTTAATAATTTATTTAAAAAAAGATTAACTGCTAAAGAAATATTTAGCAAATATAGAGACAAAGATACCGACGCATTAAATTTTATTAATAGATACAAAACAAACTTAGCAAGAAGCTTAGTAATAATTATCACTACAATTGATCCTGATGCTATTGTTTTCGGTGGTGGTGTTTCAAATGAAATTGATTTTTTAGATGAACTTAAAAATATTTCAGCAAAATTATTAAACGAACAAAATCTTAAAACTGTTTTTCTTAAACCAATTTATGGTGATGCTAGCGGTGTCAGAGGAGCTGCACTATTAGGAAGACAAAATCTCATTTAATTATTTAGTTTAAGATCTAAGTACAATGCTGCTGACCAGGAAAAATTCTTTGCACCCATTGGCTTACCATTCTTACAGCTATAATATTCAAAAAAACCTTTTTTTTCTAATAATTTAATGGTTTTGTTTTGTATTTTATCAGAAAAAAACTTATCCTTATTTTTTAATCCCTTGTAAATAAACCAGTTACAATTAATCCACACAGGGCCTCTCCAGTATCTTTTCTCTTCAAAACTTTTATGATTTGGTTTAATTGATGAAAAAAAATATTTTTCTTTTGAATTATGTTTTTTTAGGTTCTTGATTAGTTTGTTATTAATTTTATGGTTATTCAAATCAGCAAATAATACAAAATAATTGGTTATTGATGGAATATAGATTTTTTTATTATTTTTTATATCTTTTGAAAAAAAAACTTCTCTTTTTTTATCATATAATTTAAGGAAATTTTTTTCTGTAAGTTTAATGTAGTTATTTATTTTATTTTTGTATAAACCAAATGCATCTAATAATGTAACAAGATCTTTGTTTGCCTTCAAAAATATTGAATTAAAACCAACATCTATGACATTAAAAAAGGAGGATTTATAAACTTTTTTTGGATTATATTTAATTTTTCTTAAATTATTTTTTATTGTGACATACCTATCGTAATCAATATCATGTGGTCTATAATCTGGATTTACTACCTTATTATCACCTCTTTTATATTTTATATTTTTCTCAATTTTTACCTTGTTCATAGGCTCATCCCATATGGGGGAATTATCATATCCACTTTCCCAAGGATGTAAAATTGATACCAAACCAGTTTTTTTTGGATCTCTATATTTAATGATCCATTCATGAAATTTTTTGATTTTTTTAATTATTTTTTTAATATTTAAAAGTTGAGTTTTGTTAATCTTACTTTTGTTTAAAATTTCCTTTAAAATTGTTGCTAATATTGGTGGTTGAGTTATTCCAGATGAATGGATTTTATTACCACAATTCCATGCAGTATAATTTGGATAATAATTTGTTCTTGTGTTATGAAATAAAATATGTGGGACCATTCCATCCTTCCATTGCCCATCTAACAATGTACTTATTTCCTTTATTGCAAAATTTAAATTAAAGTAAGAATATCCTAGAGCAATAAAGCCAGAATCCCAATTCCACTGAGCAGGGTAAAGTTTATTATTGGTTGGTAAAGTGTATCCTTTTCTTCTGTTACCAAGTAAAGTTTTTTTTGCTTTATCAATTGAAACTTTCATTAACCCTTTACACTACCCGCAGTTAACCCACTTACAAGATATTTTTCAAAATAAACAAAAATCAATAGAATTGGTAGTGTTACTACGACAGATCCAGCCATTAAATATTGTCTAGGTGTCTCTGCATCTCCAGTTAAATGGTTTATAGCTCTAGATAACGTAAATGATTTTGGATTATCCAAAAACATTAATGAAAATAAAAACTCATTCCACGCAATCATGAAAACATATAATGCTACTGACGCAATGGCTGGCAAACTGAGCGGGATAATAATCTTAACTATAATACCAAACCAGTTTTGCCCATCTATAAGACCAGCATCTTCAACTTCTTTAGGAATACTTTTGAAATATCCTTGGAGCATATAAATAGCTACAGGCAATGTGGTAGCAGTATACACAATTAAAAGACCCTCGATGGAATTTCTCAATCCTAACTGACTAAAGACCGTGTAAAGAGGTATTACCAAAACAATAGCAGGAAACATATATATAATTAATATTGAGGTAGATAAAAAAGTTTTACCAAAAAAGTTTAATCTGGCAACAGCATAAGCCGCAGGTATTGCAAAGATTAAAGTAATAATAACAGTTCCTATTGAAACTATTGAACTAGTATAAATATATCTTCCAAAATCATATGTTTTAAAAATTACGAAATAAGATTTAAACACTTCCATAAGATCGTTTGTAAAATTAATACTTAAATCTAAAGGATTAAATAATAAAGCAGCCTGGGTTTTAAAACTTGTTACAAACATCAAATAAAACGGAAATAAAATTACAAATGCAAAAAAAACAATCGCAAATAAGGAAAGAAAATCAAAAATAATTTTTTCAGATATAAAATCTTCCTTTAGATAATTTAAATCATAATTTTTAACTCTATTTATAAAAAATAAGCTAATTAGGAATACTCCTGCATTATACCAAATAGAAGTACCCTCATTAATAAAAATATAAATAGTGGTAAAAATTGCAGAAAAAATTATTATTTTTATTAATTGATTTATTTTTTTACCAATAAAAATAAGAGTAAAGCTTAATAAAAAAGCTAATAGAAAATTAATATTAAAATTTATATTTGTTAAATTTAATCCCTGAAGAGTTGCCATTATTTTCCAGATAGAGCCTAGCAATGTCAGAAAAATTGAGGATATAAATAAATAAATTAATAATGGTTTATATCTCATTTGCTCGTTTCCCAATTAATTTGAAGTAAATAATCATAAAAATTATCAATAACATAACTATAACTATTGAAACCGCCGACCCCATTCCAATATTAGAAACGGCAAAACCTTGTTGATAAACATTTATGGGCAACGTTCTCGTACCTGATGCTCCGCCTGTTAAAAGAAAAATGTCTTCAAATTTATTAAAATTCCAAATAAATCTAATCATAAATAAAATAGATAAAATTGCTGTTATTTGGGGAAGAGTAATATTGATAAATTTTCTCAATGGTCCCGCTCCATCAACTTCAGCAGCTTCATACAAATCTTTTGGTACGGCTTGTAATCTCGCTAGAATAAATAAGAAAGCTAGGGGAAAGTATCTCCAAATCTCAAACATTATTACCGTAGTTAATGCCAACCTCAACTTTATATCAAAGCCGAAAAGGTTTAGTGTCAAATATTTCTGGCCCAATAAATTTATAGGTTTATCAATGATATCAAAATTAACTAGTAAAGCATTTAAAGTCCCACTATTTGGATCTAGCAATAAAGTCCACGTGTATGCTAACGCAACTACTGGTCCAACATATGGAAACAGCAAAATACTTCTCATAAAAGTCCTACCATAAAATTTTTGATTAACCAGCTGTGCAGCAAACATTCCAAAAATGATAGCACCAACCGTTCCAAAAAAAGTAAAATAAAAAGTAGTTAATAATAAATCTAAAAATTCATTTTCATTAAAAACCTGTTTGAAATTCTTTAAAGTAAATTTGGTCGTTAATAAAATATTGTCAGCATCGCCAGATAATCTAGGTTTTTGTGATTTAATAACGTTTTTATCAATTACATTATTATTAATATTTCTAATAACAATCTCAAAATTTTCTTTATATTTAGCTTTCCAATTTCCAAAATCGCATTCAATTTTTTTTGATTTAAATGTACATCTCGGGTCGAGATCTACTGGCTCAATATTTTTCGGGAGTTTGTCTAAAAATTCAATATTATTTATATCCTCAATTAATGAGCTGTTTCTTAGTCTGTAAACTATTTTTAATTTTGTTTTATCTTCTGAAATGCTTTTTACTATCTTTTTGGCTCTTGGTTCAGGAATTCTAATATCTTTTAATTGTACTTCCTTAAAGCTTATCCAAATATTTGCAAAAATTGGAAATAATACTATTGCGAAAACCAAAAATACCGCTGGTAATAAAAGCGTGTAAGCTGTTCTTTTTTCAATTTTTGATAAAGTATCTGTCATAAAAAAAGCGGATAATATTATATTACCCGCTTTTTTAAAATAATTTTACTAAAATTTAGCTAATTCAGCGTTGATTTTATCAACTGCTTCATCAACTGAAATTTGATCATCAATATATTCTCTTGTGATTCTATTTAAGAATTGTGCATTAATGATTTTTGATGCTCTAGAAAGTTCGCCTTCTTTAACACCCCATCTGTTAGCAGTATCTAAACCTGCAACAATGTTATTAATAACGTCACCAGAATATAGTTCCGTTAAAGGTTTCTTTCTATCAACACCAACTGGAAGTTTACTCCAAGCTTTTGTAAACGCAGCTGGATCACTAGCATTTCCTCTTCTTACAGGAAATTTACCTTCTGGTGCGATTGCTAATGTAGCTGTGTAACCTTCGTTCATTGAATACTCAACAAATTTTTTAGCTTCATCAGTATCAGCATCAGCAGTAATACCAAAGTATCTTACATCCGCCCAAGCAGCACCTTTTTTATTATCTGGGCCACTAAAGTTTGTAATGAATCCAGTTTTTGATGCAAGCTCTGGTGATGTTGGATCGCTATTTATTGTTGGAGGAGCAGAGTCTCTTAAACCTGCTAATTCATCCATAATAAATGGTGACCAAATGATCATCGGTGTTTTACCAGCGAAGTAAAGTTCTCTTGATTGTTTCCAGAATAATTCTCCTGGAGGGCTCGCTTTAGCTAGTTGTTTGTAAAATACTAAAGCATTTTTAAGTTCTTTACCTTGTTTCTTAGTTCCACCTTTTTTAACAAAGTTAACTCCATTAGCTAAAAGTACATGTTCTAGTACTTGGCTCATAAAGTTTTCATCTGTTTTAGTAGCGGCAACGAATCCAAATCTGTCTGCATTAGATAAAGCTTTTACAGCTTTAGAAATGTTTTCATAATTTGTTGGTGGTTGAAGATTAAATTCTTTGAATAAATCTTTTCTGTAAACAACCATCTGTGTCCAGCCATCAACTGGTACAGCAGCGATTTTTCCACCTTTTTTTGCCATGTTAAGTGCACCTGGAGCAAAAGTATCTTTGCCCAAAGATTTAACAACTGCGTTGTTAGCACTTACGTCCAATATTCCAGCTTCTGCCCATGGTAATACATACTGAAGTGTATGATAAATTACATCAGGTAGATCACCTGCAGCTGCTGCAGCCGTTGCTCTTTTTCCAAGATCTTTTTCTTCAACAGGAATTACTTCTACTGCAATACCTGACTTGGCTTCAAAAGCTTTAGCCATCTCTTTTTGCTTTTCCATTCTTGCAGGCTGTACTTCAGTCGTCCAGAAAGTTATTCCAGCGAAGCTAGAGTTAGCCAAAAAGGTAAAAGCAAATAAATAAATTAATATTTTTCTCATTTTTCCCCCATATGAATAATTAATTTAACGAGAAAACCTACCAAAATTGATGAGAATGTGAACCCTATAAAAAAATTATAGAAGCTATCAAATTTTTACTTTACTTTATTTTTTAAGTAAAAATAAAACTAAATTTACAAAGTTAAACTTGAAGTTGTATGGCTAACATAGAGTTAAAAAATATTGAAAAATCTTTTGGTAACAACAAGGTAATTAATAATTTTAATATCAAAATTAATGATGGCGAATTTATTGTTCTAGTAGGTCCTTCTGGATGCGGAAAATCAACATTGCTCAGAATGATTTCAGGTTTAGAGTCGGTTGATAAAGGTGAAATACATTTAGACAACAAAATAATTAATAATTTAATTCCTTCAAAAAGAGGAATTGCGATGGTTTTTCAATCCTACGCTTTATACCCACACATGAATGTTTATGAAAATATGTCTTTTGGTTTAAAAACAGAAAAGCTAGAAAAAAATGAAATTGATAAGAAAGTAAAAGATGCCGCCAAAACTCTTCAGATTCAAGATTTACTTGAAAGAAAACCCAGACAGCTTTCAGGTGGTCAAAGGCAGAGAGTAGCTATTGGTCGGGCAATAACAAGGAGTCCAAAACTTTTCTTATTTGATGAACCTCTTTCTAATCTAGATGCAGCACTAAGATCAGAAATGCGTGTTGAAATATCAAAATTACATAAACAGCTCAATACTAACATGATCTATGTAACACATGATCAAATTGAAGCAATGACACTAGCTGATAAAATTGTCATTTTGAATAATGGAAATGTTGAACAGGTTGGAACTCCAGATGAAATTTATAATAATCCAAGCAATATATTTGTAGCTGAATTCATAGGCGTGCCTAAAATGAATATTTTAAAGAATGGTATAGAGTCTTTATTAAAAAATTTAAATTTAAAGTCAGACACGTATCTAGGGATAAGACCGGAACACATTCATACCAATGGAAATGGTGAAATAAAACTTGATATAAAAGTCGATCTTATTGAAAATTTAGGTTTTGAAAAAATTATTTATGCAACATTCAAAGGTCAAGAATTAAGAATTAAGACATCTGATAATATCTCACAAAATATTAAACAAATTTCATTTTCAAAGAATAAGATATTTTTATTTGATAATAATAAAAAAAGATATCGTACTTAGACTGTTTTATTTTAATATTTTATTGATTTCTTTGCTCGAAAATAATTTTGGTATTTGACAAGAAGTTTTTATATTTACTCGTTTGCCTATTTTTGCTGCGTACATAATTGATTTAATTATGTCTAGTACGTGTAGCGAAAGTTCACCATTACATCTATGTTTTTTTTTATTCTTAATACAATATGCCATCTCTGCTAAACCAACTCCTCTATAATTTGCATTTATTGCTGCTTCGTTAGCCCTTAGACTTTTTTGGCGAATATTTATTTTTCCTAGTGGCATTTTATTTGTTTTATGTTCCTTCCAATCACCCCCTAGCTTTTTACATGTAAAAACAGATCCACCAAACATATTTGGATCAGGTACTAGAATTGATCCTTTATCTCCGTATAATTCAATATGGTTCCTATGATGTGCAATAACATCAAATGAAAGCGTAAATCTTATTATTGTTCTATTTTTAAAAAATATTGTGCCAAGATAAGTAGTTGGACAAAGTACTTTTATAGATTTACCTTTCCTAGGGCCAATACCAATTATTCTTCTTTTTTTATTCCACATCAAACTTCCCCATACTTGTTTTGCAGGACCAAGTAAATTAACCAATGCTGTTAAATAATATGGACCCATATCAATAACTGGACCACCTTCCTTTTTTGCAAACCAAGGTTCTGGATTTGGATGATAAGATTGAACACCAGGATAAGCAAAAATAATATTTCCTAAGTTGATTTTACCAATTTGATTTTTTTCTATTAATTCTTTTGATTTTTGATTTCCTCCGCCAAGAAAAGTATCTGGAGCATTACCAATATATAATTTTTTTCTTTTAGCGATTTTTACCAATTCTTTTCCATGTTCAACATCAATTGCCATTGGTTTTTCTGTATAAACATGTTTATTATTCAAAAGTGCTTTCTTTGAAACTTCAAAATGCGCTTTTGGTATTGTAAGGTTTAATATAATTTCAATTTCTTTATCTTTAAGAATATCTTTAACACTTACTGCCTTTATTTTATAAAGAGATGCACATTTTTTCGCAGCCGAATGTTTGATATCGGCACATTTGATAATTCTAAAATTATTAAAGTATTTGTGACCTTTGAAATAAGTTTCGGCTATATGGCCACAACCAATAAGACCGACTTTGAATACTTTTTGCATTTAGGTTAAACACCTTGTCTTTGTTTAGACTTACCTTCAAGATGTTCTTTTAGCGCTTTTTCATTTTCTTTTGTTGAGGTTTTTTGCAATGTAGGGCTTTCCCAATAAGCTGATCCTTCTAACCATTGGTAACCGTCAGTTTTAATAGAAATTACGTAAGTTGATTTAGATTTTTTTGCCCTTACAAAAGCAGCCTCAAGATCACTTACAGAACTTACATTTTCACCAGTTGCCCCTAAACTTTCAGCATGTTTAGCAAAATCAATGTTTTTTAAATTATCAACTTTGGAGCTTTCAAATAAACAATTAAATTCTTTACCACCTTTATAAAGCTGCAAACGGTTGATAACAGCATGACCTCCATTGTCACAAACAACTATAATTAATTTATGATTTGTAATCACTGAACTATAAATATCAGAATTATATAAGAGATAAGAACCATCACCTACAAATGCAATCACTTCCTTTTTGGGGTTTGCCATTTTAATACCTAACGCTCCCGAAATTTCATAACTCATACAACTAAAACCCCATTCAGTTTCATGAGTGTTTAGTTCTCTTGGTCGCCACACTTGAAGAACTTCGCCAACTAAACCGCCTGCTGCTGTCACGGCAATATCAGATGGATCTGATTTTCTATAAATTGCCCCAGCTACATGAGCATAAGATGGCAATTTTTGATTTGTAGGACCACTTTCCTTATCTAAATAATTATTCCAAGAATTTAAAGCTTCTCTAGATTTTTTATACCAGTCATCTGGCGCCTTCCAATTACCCAAAGCATTTGAAATATCCAGTAGTGAAACTTTTGCGTCACCAACAACCGATTCCGCCATGTGTTTATTTGCGTCAAATCTAGAAACATTTATTGATACTAATTTAAAATTTGGATTTTCAAAATTTGACCAAGATCCAGTTGTAAAGTCAGCTAATTTAGTTCCAACAGCTATTGCCAAGTCCGTTTTTTTCATAAAATTGTTTGTCGCCTTGCCTCCAAAACCACCAATAGCTCCTAAAAAGTATGGGTCATCTCTTTTCATAGTTGAATAGCCCATTACAGTCTGTGCAGTTGGAATATTATGTTTTTTTGCAAATTCACTTAATTCTTTCATTGCATCAGAATAAAAGACACCACCACCCGAAATAATAATTGGATTTTTAGATTTTTTAATTATCTCAGCAGCTTGCTTTATTTGATAATCATCTGGCCTTGGTCTTCTAATTGTATGAACTTTTTCTTTAAAAAATTCCTCTGGATAATCAAAAACCTCACCCTGTACATCTTGAGATAAAGAAATGCATGCAGGTCCGCAGTCCGCAGGGTCAATCATAGTTTGAATAGCTTGAGGTAAAGTTTGTAAAATTTGTTCAGGTCTAGTTATTCTATCAAAATATCTGGTTACATATTTAAAAGCATCATTTTGTGTAATATTAGGATTGTTGAAATGTTCAACTTGTTGCAATACTGGATCTGGCATTCTATTAGCATATGTATCTCCAGGTAAAAAAAGTATTGGTAATCTATTGCTCATAGCTACTGCAGCAGCAGTTAATAGATTAGTTGAACCAGGACCAACAGAACTTGTGGCTACAAAAATTTGTTTTCTTCTCTTTGCTCTTGCATAAGCTATTCCCGTTAAAGCCATATTTTGTTCGTGATGACCTCTCCAAGTAGGAAGATCTTTTTGATTTTCCTCTAAAGCCTGTCCTAAACAAGCTACATTTCCATGGCCAAAAATTCCAAAAGCACCTGCAAACAGAGGTAATTTCTTGCCATCAACTAATATTTTTTGCGATATCAGATATTTTACAATAGCGTGGGCACAAGTTAGTTGAATTTTTTTCATAAATTAATTAAACTGAACCCTAGGAAATATTGCACTTTTAAGCAATAAAAATTTAAATAATGTATTCAAAATTTGGTCAATTCATAGACGGAAAATGGCAGCCTTCTGAAAAAAAAGAAACTTACGACGTTATAAACCCAGCAACCGAAGAACTTATTGGCAAGGCATCAAAAGCAACAAAAGCAGATGTTTTAAAAGCACTTAAATCTGCCGAAAAGGGTTTCCAAATTTGGAAGAAAACTCCTGCTTGGAAGAGATCATACAAAATTAGAAAAATAGCCGATTTAATGCGTGAAAGAAAAAAAGAATTAGCAAAATGGTTAGCATTAGAAGTTGGTAAACCATTAGTAGAAGGCGAAGGTGAAGTAGGCGGTGGCGCTGATATTTTTGAATGGAACGCAGAAGAAACTAAAAGAATATTTGGTCAAACAGTTGAAAGCAGATTTGAGGATACTAGAGTTCAAGTTATTTATCAGCCTGTTGGAGTTGTAGCAGCACTTATACCCTGGAACTTTCCAATCATATTGGCTTCAAGAAAAATCTCAACAGCACTAGCTGCAGGATGTTCTGTAATTGTAAAACCAGACGTAATAACTCCTGGCGCTGTTATGGAATTAATGAATATTATGAATGATGCAGGTATACCTCCAGGCGTTGTTAATCTTTTATCAGGAGATCCAGAAGAAGTATCAAATGAACTCATCTCCTCGAATATTGTAAAAAAAGTTTCAATAACTGGTTCAACAAGAGTAGGAAAACTAATTTTAAAAAAAGCAGCTGACAAAGTTCAAAGAGTTACAATGGAGCTAAGTGGTCATGCACCTTTTATTGTTTTTGAAGACTCTAATATTGACAAAGTTACTGATATGGCAATTACATCAAAATATAGAAATAATGGCCAAGTATGTATTTCGCCAAGCCGATTTTATATTCATGAAAGCAAAAAAAATGAATTTGCAAAAACATTTGTAGAAAAAACTAAAAAACTTAAACTTGGTGACGGAATGAAAGAGGGAGTTAATCTTGGACCAATTACAACAAAAAAAAGATTAGAAGAAATTGAAAAATTAGTAGAAAAAACAAAAAAAGAAGGCGGAAAAGTTCTTTACGGTGGTAAACGACCAGCAGGATTTAACAAAGGTTATTTTTATGAGCCTACTATAATTGATAATGTTCAAGATGATTTTACTGTAATGACAGAAGAACCTTTCGGACCAATAACTGCTATAACAACTTTTAAAAATTTTGAAGAAGTAATAAAAAGAGCAAACAAACATGATTGTGGTTTAGCAGGATATGTTTGTACAAATTCTATGGAAAAAGCATTTAAAGCTTCTGAGCAACTAGAAACAGGTGTTGTGGCTGTAAACACCCCGGTAGTTGCCACAGCAGAGACACCTTTCGGCGGTATAAAACAAACTGGCTATGGTCGAGAAGGTGGTTCAGTTGGTATTAAGGATTATTTGAATATTAAATATACTCATCTTGGCCTTTCTGGTTAATTAATGCGAAAAAATAAATTAAAAAAAATCTTTTCTGAAGGAAAAGCTGTAATAAATGGATGGTTACAAATACCTAATTCTTTTTCTGCAGAAGTAATGGCTCATCAAAATTGGGACTCTCTTACTATTGATATGCAACATGGTGTAGTTGATTACCCAAATGCATTACAAATGTTACAAGCAATTTCCACCACCGATGTTGTACCAATGGCTAGAGTAAATTGGAATGAGCCTGGCCAAATAATGAAAATTCTTGATGCAGGATCATATGGAGTTATATGTCCAATGGTAAGTAATAGAAAAGAGGCAGAAAAGTTTGTAAAAGCATGTATGTATCCTCCTAAAGGGTATAGAAGTTTTGGACCGATCAGAGGTCTTTTGTATGGTGGACCTGATTATGGAAAGTACGCAAATGATGAGATTTTAAAATTTGCAATGATTGAAACTAAAGAAGCGCTAGATAATTTAGACCCTATAATGTCTACACCTGGGCTAAATGGTATTTATATTGGACCAGCAGATCTTAGTTTAGCTATAGGAGAAGAACCAAGTTTTGATAAACCAGAGGGTGATAAAGTTTACGATACAATAATGAAAATCTTAGAGCACGCCAAAAAAAATAACATAATTGCAGGAATTCATAACATGAAAGCTGAGTATGCTGACAAAATGATAAAAAAAGGTTTTCAACTTGTCACAGTAGGTTCAGATCAAAGATTTATGTCAGCAGGTGCAAAGGAAGCAGTTGGTAAATTTAAAAACATTAAATCTAAAGAGACAAAAGGATATTAAATAAGATGCAAGGAAAAATTGCAATTCTTCTTCCCTATAAGGATCAATTTATTAAGGATAATGCAGGTTCAGCATCTATATGGGTTAAAGATTTCTCAAGAAATAGTAAATACAAAAAAAATACTACTGTTTTTGGTTTTACAAACTACACAAATAAAATCTTTAATAATTTCAAATATATAAATTTAAAGTTTTCTAAATTTGGTATTCAAAGTAATAATCTCCAATATGTAAATAAATTTATCGATGTTTTAAAAAAAAAAAATTTTTCAATAATAGAAATACATAATAGACCTTCATACATACTTCATATTGAAAAATATCTTCCAAAAAATAAATACATACTAGTAATTCATAATAACCCACAATCTTTACGAGGTGCCGTCACACCAAAAGATCGAAAAAAACTAATTAAAATCTGTAGCAAAATTATTTTTGTAAGCAACTGGGTAAAAGAAAAATTTTTTGAAGGTTTGGACATCAAAAACCATGAAATTTGTCAGGTTGTTTATCCCGCAATAAATAAGATTAGTAAATTTCCAAAAAAAGAAAAACTAATAACTTTTGTTGGAAAATTAAATCATTCCAAAGGTTATGACACATTCGGGAAAGCCATAATTAGAATACTAAAAAAATATAAAGATTGGAAAAGTATTGTGATAGGCGATGAGCCCAGGGAGAAATATAATTTTAAACACAAGAGATTATTTCATTTGGGATGGATTACTCACGATGAAACAATGAACGTATACAAAAAGTCTAGTATTTCTGTTGTACCATCGCATTGGGAAGAACCTTTTGGTAGAACCTCATTAGAGGCTGCTTCGAGAGGTTGCGCAACAATTCTTTCAAGAAGGGGCGGTTTACCCGAAACAATTCCTTATGGAATATACTTAAGTCGAAATAATCAAAATGAAATTTTTAAAAAAATCAAACTTCTAATAACAAATAAAAAATTAAGAGAAGATCTACAAAAAAAGTCACTAAATAATGTTTTTCATGAAATTAAAAAAAATACAAAAATATTTGATAATTTACGCGATGAAGTTATTAGTGAAAAAAATATTTTTATAAAGAAAAATTTATCAAACTTAAAAATTTTGAATATATCCAATTTTGGCAACAGACAATTCAATAGACTTTATTATATATCAATAGCAAAAAAACTAGCCAATGGTTTTATTAGAAATGGCCACGATGTTATAAATTTGAGTGACAGAGATGTTGGAAAATTTAATAAAAGTTTTAGAGATTTTAAGGGAAAAAGTTACTTAAATACCATGATATATGAAACTGCAAAAAATTATAAACCAGACCTTATTTTACTTGGCCATTCTTATGATATTGAGAATGAAACATTAGAACGGATTAAAGATTTTAGTAAAAATACAGTTATATCACAATGGTTCGAAGATCATTTGGCCGATACAGGTCCTGACTTTTCATTAAATAGAAAAAAACTGCTTAAATACGATAATTTTATAAAATCAAATTTTATAACTACACATCCATCTACATTAGATTTTTTAAAGAAAAAAAGTAATTTTCATTATTTACCAATCCCGGTAGATAAAAATATAGAAAAATTAAAAATATACGAAAATAAAAATCAAATTTGTGATGTTTTTTTTTCAATGAGTCATGGCGTAAATAGAGGAAAGCTAAAAAGAGACAAAGTTGATGAAAGACATAATTTTATAACTGATTTAATAACAGAGTGTCCCAATATTATTTTTGATATATATGGTTACAAGAATCGTGAACCTGTATGGGCAGAAGATTTTTATAAAGTTATTGTGAATTCTAAAATGGCTCTTAATCTTACTAGAGGTAAACCACTCAAATATTTAACCAGCAATAGAATTGCATCGTTAATTGGAAATGGTCTATTAACTTTTATTGATAAGAAGACAAAGTTAAACAATTTTTTTAATAACAATGAAGTAGTTTTTTATTCGGGCCTTCAGGATTTAGCAAATAAAATTAATTATTATAAATCTAATGATTCATCAAGAATAAAGATTGCCAAAAATGGAAGAAGAAAATATTTTGATCTATTTGAATGCCAAAAGGTAGCTAATTATATTATTTCAAAATCATTTGATAGAGACATTCCAAAAGTTTTGAAATGGATGGATTGATTAAATGAAAAGAATAAATTCAAAAATTATAAATCTCAAACACGGAAAAGGATGTAAAATCATTAAACCGGTAAATATATATGGATCAAAATTTGGAAATAATGTTTTTGTTGGACCTTTTGTTGAGATCCAAAATAATACTTTAATAGGAGATAATACAAGAATACAAAGCCATAGTTTTATTTGTTCAAAAGTTGCAATTGGAAAAAATTGTTTTATTGGACATGGCGTCATGTTTACTAACGATGATCTCAAAAAAGGCAAAATAACTAGAAATTCAAAACTTTTCAAAAAAACTAAAATAGGAAATAATGTTGTTATTGGTTCAAATTCAACTTTGTTACCGGTATCAATTACATCAGGAACTGTAATCGGTGCCGGATCAACTGTAACAAAAAATATTAATGTAAAAGGTATTTATGCAGGTTCTCCTGCTAAACTTTTAAGAAAAATTTAAACATGAGAAAATTCAAGGTTTCGATAATTGGATACGGCTACTGGGGACCAAAATTAGCTAGAAATTTCCAAAATTCAAATTTTTTTAATTTAACTTCAATAATTGATGTATCTAAAAAAAATTTAATCAAAGCAAAAAGAGATTTTCCGCTTGCTAATATTGGAAGAGATTATAAACAGTCTTTAAATAAATTAAACGTTTCATTAATTGTAATATCAACCCCAACTAAAACCCACTTTAAAATTGCAAAGTATGCACTAGAAAAAAAAATAAATGTGCTAGTTGAAAAACCAATCTCTCTTTCAATCAAAGAAGTCAAAATTCTTGAGAGTCTTGCAAAAAAAAATAAAGTTCTTTTATTTGTAGATTATCCTTTTTTATTTTCTGGTTCTGTGAAGTACATAAAAAAATTAATTGATAATAAAAAATTTGGAAATTTAATTGAAATAGAATCTTATCGAGAACAAGCTCCAATTAGAGAAGATTGTAATGTGGTATGGGATTTAACAGTACATGATGTTTCTATATTAGATTTTCTCTTAAAAAAAATGCCTTATAAATATGAGTCTCTTAAATTTAAAACAGTAAGTAAAAATCAAGCTGATACGGCATATATAAATTTAAAATATAAAAACAATATTAATGTTTTTTTAAAAAATACCTGGATTTCACCAATAAAAGTAAGGCTAATAAAATTCAAATTTAAAAATGCAATTGTTTATTGTGATGAAAACGAACCGATTTATAAAATTAGAATATTTAAAAAAAAACAACCGAGTAGTAATGAATATAATTTAGAAGTACCTGATTTAGATTTAAGTGAACCTCTTTCCGTTTTAGTAAATTATATTTATAAGTCTTTAAGCGAAGCAAGAAATATTATATTTAAAAATGACTTAAATCTGAATATAACTAAAATATTAAAGAAATTGAGTTAAATTATGAAATTCACCGATGTTAATCCATTTAATAAAAAAATTCAAAAAAGAATTAACAAATCAATACTAGATACAGTCAAAAAAAAAGATTTTATTCTAGGAAATAATGTTAATAAATTTGAAAAAAAATTTTCGAATTTGTCAAAATCTAAATATGCAGTGGGGTGTGCAACAGGAACAGACGCTTTAATACTTGCACTTAAATCATTAAATTTAAAACCAAATCATGAAGTTATTATTCCTGGAATGTCATATATATCAACTGGATTAAGCGCTGCTTTGAATAACAACAAAATTGTATTTGCTGATATTGATAATGATACGGGTTTAATATCTTTAAATAGTGTTAAAAAAAAAATTTCAAAGAATACGAAAGTAGTTATACCTGTTAATCTTTATGGTCAGAAAGTTAATATAAAGAAACTTCGTAGAATTATAGGATCTAACAAATATATTATTGAAGACAGTGCACAAGCCCATTTTGCTTTTAGTTGTTTTGATTGTAAAAAATCTCTATCCATAAAATGTTGTAAAAAAGAGACGAACCATAAGTATGCTGATATTTCATGTTATAGTTTTTATCCTTCAAAAAATTTAGGTGCCTACGGTGACGGAGGTATTATAACCACTAATAATAGAAAATTATTTAATAAAATTTATTTTCTTAGAAATTTAGGAACAATTGAAAAAAATGTTCATCAGTACGAAGGCTTAAATAGTCGTTTAGATACTTTACAAGCAACTATTTTGCTTGAAAAAGTTAAATATACACATTCACACAATGATTACAGAAGAATGGTTTCATCCTTTTATGACAAACAATTGTCGACTATAAAGGAGGTAAAATTAACTTCATCAAAACCAGGATCATCAAGACATTTGTATGTAATTAGAATAAAAAAAAGAAATAAATTAGCAAAATTTTTATTAAAAAATAAAGTTCCGGTTCAGTATCATTATCCATATAGTTTAAATAAAGCTCCAGCATTAAAAAATAAAATAAAAAAAGTAAAATTATTAAATTCTGAGAATTGGGCTAAAGAATGCTTGAGTTTACCTTTATACCCTTACATGAAATTAAAAGATGCAAATAAAGTCGTTAGGTTAATACGTAAATTTTATTCTTAATTATATTCTACGTACTGCTTAATTTCTCTTATATTTGATTTAAGAAGTTTATTTATTTTTAATTTAATTTTAGATCTGTCATCATTATTAAAATAAACACCTCTTGCTAGTTCGATAAAATCTTTATCTAATTTTTTTTCCTTCTCAAGAATTCGAAGTTTATCTTCAATTTCCCATAATTTTGTATTTGTTTGTTTTAATTCATTATATAACTTTTTAATTTCCTCATTAAATTGAATATTTTCTTCTTGTGTTTTTTTAAGAGATTTATACTCTTTTAAGACTTCTTTTTTATCATCTTCATTTTTAATTTTATCAATTTTGATTTCCAAAATTGTTATTTTATCTAGTAGTTCTCCGGCAGATATTTCAGATAAGATTTTCATAACATTATTTTAAATTAATAGTTTTTTATTGGATTCTCTATAGAAATGTATATATATAAATATGGGAATAATAAAAGATTCGCTTACCTTTGATGATGTTACTTTAATTCCTAATTTTTCGTCTATTTTACCCTCCGAAGCTATAACAAGCACTAATTTGAGCAGTAATTTGAGATTGAAAATACCTTTAATGTCATCAGCAATGGACACGGTTACAGAATCAAAAATGGCTATAGCAATTTCAAAAGCTGGAGGTCTTGGAGTAATCCATAGAAACCTTTCAATTGAGAGCCAGGTAAAAGAGGTAAAAAAAGTAAAAAAAAGCAATTGTATAGTTGGAGCAGCCATAGGTGTTGGTGAAAAGGATCTTGAGAGAGCAATAGAGCTTAATAAAGCAAATGTTGATTTATTAATTATAGATACAGCACACGGACATACCCAAAAAGTTTCTAAAATGATCAAAAAAATAAAAAAACGAATTAGCAAAGGAAATCTTTGTGCTGGTAATATTGCTACTGGCAAAGCAGCTAAATTTCTGGCTGACAATGGTGCAGATATAGTAAAAGTTGGAATTGGACCTGGGTCTATATGCACAACAAGATTGGTTGCTGGTATTGGTGTACCACAATTAAGTGCAATATTGGATGTGAAAAAATCAATAAAGAAATATAAAACTAAAATTATTTCTGACGGCGGTATCAAATTTTCTGGAGATCTTGCAAAAGCATTAGCTGCAGGGGCTGACTGTATTATGATCGGATCATTATTTTCTGGCACAAATGAGAGTCCAGGAAAAATAATTAAAATTAAAGGAAAGCTTTATAAAAACTTTAGAGGTATGGGTTCAGTGGGGGCAATGTCAGTTGGATCTTCTGACAGATATTATCAGAAAAGATACAAAGATATTTCGAAGTATGTTCCAGAAGGCGTTGAAGGTATGGTTAAGTACAAAGGTGAAGTTTCAAAAATAATTTATAATCTAGTTGGTGGGTTAAAATCGTCAATGGGGTATTTAGGATCAAAAAAAATTATAGATTTACAAAAAAATGGTGAGTTTGTTAAAATTACAAAAGCAGGTTTTTACGAAAGTATGGTTCATAATGTTGACCATATAAAA
>CACFZK010000005.1 GCA_902570785.1 uncultured Pelagibacteraceae bacterium
ACACGAATGGTATCCCCAGGGAAAAATTCAGGTATTTTTTTCTTCTGAATTATTTTTTGAACGTTTGCTTTGTTTATTTCTTCTATATTTTTCATTTTTTTTCTTTTTCTAAAAATTTTTTCCACATATCTGGTCTTTGGCGTCGTGTTATATCCTTTGATTGTGATAAACGCCAGTCCTTAATTTTAGAATGATTACCAGATAAAAGCACTTCTGGAACGCTTTTTTTTTCCCATATTTGTGGTTTTGTATATTGGGGGTATTCTAATAAATCATGCTCGAAGCTTTCATCATCTTTTGAATTATTATTTCCAAGCACACCAGGTAATAATCTTAAAACTGTGTCGATTACAACAAATGAAGCTGACTCACCTCCTGATAAAACATAATCACCAATACTAAGCTGTTCAATATTTCTAGTGTTTAATATACGTTCGTCTACTCCTTCAAAATGTCCACATATTAAATTTATAACTTTTTCCTTAGAAAATTGTTTGGCTTTCTTTTGATTAAAATTTATTCCTTTGGGTGTTAAGTAAAATATTTTTTCATCTTTTTTTATGTTTGCATCAATAGATTTTCCTAATACATCCGGTTTTAAAAGCATTCCACTTCCTCCTCCGAATGGTTTGTCGTCAACTGTTTTATGTTTGTCACCAGCTGAGTCTCGAATATTGATGACCTCTAAATTCCAAATTTTTTTTTCTAAAGCCTTCCCGTAGAGTCCTTTGTTTAAAGGACCAGGATATATTTCTGGATACAAAGTGAATACTCGCGCTTTCCACATTGTTATTTCTTTGGTTCTTCTTTCTTAGCTTCCTGCTTTGGAGCTTCTTTCTTTGGTTCTTCTTTACCGTCTTTTTTTCTATCTTTTTTAGGAATTGCTTTTTGAGGATTATTTCCTGGTTTAGGCATTGGCATAATATTAACCTCACCAAGAATTCTTGTAACTCTTACTGTTGGCCTTGCGCCTTTGCTCAACCAATGTTTTACTCTTTCAGACTCTAATTTAATTCTCTCCTTTTTTTCCTTTGGTAGAAGAGGATTAAAAGATCCTAATTTTTCTATAAACCTTCCGTCTCTTGGAAATCTACTGTCAGCTACAACGATCTTGTAGACTGGTCTCTTTTTTGCTCCTCCCATTGATAGTCTTATTTTTAACATTTTGATCCTTTCATTTTAGATTGTTTAACAACTCATCAGGAAATTGTCCTTTTGGCACTTTTCCTTTTGACATTTTTTTCATCATCTTTGACATCATCTTAAATTGCTTTAATAGCCTATTAATCGTTTGAGGATCTGTTCCAGAACCCAAACATATTCTTTTTCTTCTAGAGCCACTTATGATATCAGGATTTTGTCTTTCTTTTTTTGTCATAGACAAAATTATTGCTTCGTTTGCTGTTAGAAGCTTTTCATCAACATTTGCATTTTGCATTTGCTCTTTTACTTTTCCTACTCCTGGTAAAAGAGATAAAACCCCCTCCATTCCTCCCATTTTTTTCATTTGTCTTATTTGCATTAGATAATCATCAAAAGTAAACGCTCCTTTTTTAAGATTCTCTTCTGCGGCTTTTATTTTTTCTTCATCTAAGTCTTGTGAGGCTTTTTCGACTAAAGATACGATATCTCCCATTCCAAGAATTCTGTTTGCTAACCTGTCAGGGTGAAATGTTTCGAAGTCATTAATATTTTCTCCAACACCTATAAATTTAATAGGTTTTCCTGTTGTTTGTTTCATGCTAAGAGCGGCACCACCTCTACCATCTCCGTCAACTCTTGTTAATATTATGCTAGTCAGGTCAACTGCTTTATCAAACTCAGAGGCTAATTTGACTGCTATTTGTCCTGTTAAGGAATCTGCAACTAATATTGTTTCGACAGGCAAAGCTTCTGCTTTAATATTTTTAATCTCTGTCATCATATTTAAATCTATTTGGGTTCGCCCTGCAGTATCATAGATTATAATATCTGCTCCACTTAATGATGCTGCATTTTTTGCTCTTTTTGTAATATCGATTGGGTACTGATCTTTTATAACAGGAAGAACATTTAAATTATTTTTTTCACATAATATTTTTAATTGCTCTTGTGCAGCAGGTCTGTAAACATCGAGACTCGCAAGTAAAATTTTCTTTTTATAATTTTTTTCAATATTTTTGGCTAATTTTACAGCCGTTGTAGTTTTTCCGGATCCTTGTAAACCGACTAATAGTATTGATGCTGGTGGAACAGCTTTAAGGTTGAGTTCTTCTCCTTTGCCCCCCAAAACTTGAACCAATTGATCATAAACAATTTTTACTAACATTTGACCAGGTGAGGTTGATCTAATAATTTCCTGACCAATAGCTTTAGGTTTAATGTCTTCTATAAATTTCTTTACCACAGGCAATGAAACGTCTGCAGCTAAAAGCGCCTCTCTAATTTCCTTCAACCCTGTTTCAACCTGTGTTTCATTCAGAGAAGGGGCTTTTTTTAGTTTGCTTAGTATTCCTTCTAATTTATTTGTTAAGTTTTCAAACATTTTTTAATTCATTCAACACCAATCGCACTAGTGGGCGAACCCTCGCTGACTAGTGTCGATCCCTTTATTTCTAAAGGCACCGCAAAGTTTACCATTTGCGGAAGTGATGAGAAGTTACAATTAGGGGTTTTAAAAGTCAATGAATAATTATACTAATCAATTATGACATCAATTATCGCTTACAAAATGGACGGCTTAGGTAATGATTTTATCATTATTGATAGAAGAAAAAATTATATTAATTTAACAAGAGAAAAAATTATTGAATTGGGCAGTAGATCTAATATTGGCTTTGATCAAATAATCTTTATAGAAAAAGAAAAAGAAAATTCTTTTCCAATAACAATTTTCAACTCTGATGGGGGTGAAATAAGCGCTTGTGGAAATGGATCTAGATGTGTAGCTTATCTTTTAGGTAAAAATTTAAACACAAAAGAAATAAAACTAAAAACAAATAATCGACTGCTCAATGCAAAAATAGTAGGAAATTTACAAGTAG
Organism: uncultured Pelagibacteraceae bacterium; assembly: GCA_902570785.1. Lineage (GTDB taxonomy): Bacteria > Pseudomonadota > Alphaproteobacteria > Pelagibacterales > Pelagibacteraceae > Anoxypelagibacter. The sequence continues at coordinate 3,024 of CACFZK010000005.1, forward strand.
AACTTGAAATGGGAAAACCTTTATTTGGTTCTGAGGATATTCCTTTATCGAAAAAAATAAATACAGCTGATATCACTTTAGAGATAAATAACAATAAATTTACAGGTGGATTTTGTGTAAACGTGGGAAATCCACATATAATTTTTTTTGTGAAAAATTGTTTTGAATATGATTTAAAAACAATAGGTCCAAAAATTGAAAACCACATTCTATTTCCTGAAAAAACTAATGTAACAATGGCTCAGATAATAGATGAAAACAATATAACTGTTAATGTTTGGGAAAGAGGCGCTGGACTAACTAAAGCATGTGGTACAGCAGCTTGTGCAACAGCTGTCGCTGCCTTTAAGAATAAATTGGTTAATAATGAAGTAGATATAAAATTTAAAGATGGTTTTTTAAATATAAAAATAGATAAAACAGAAAATATATTTATGACCGGTCCAGTCTCAGAGATTGAAACAATTGACTTTGAAAAATAATGAACTTTTTTGAAAATTTTAAATTTAGTAATTTATTTAGTAAAAAAAAGATAGATGAAAACTTACTTCATAAATTTGAAGAGCTTCTAATTGAGTCAGACGTTGGTACTCAAATAGCTTCAGATCTGAAAGAAAAATTTAAAAAAGAAAAAATCGGAAAAGAAATTAAAGACGAAAAAGAAATATTTGATTTTCTTGGAGATCAGATATCTAAAATACTTAATCCTTATGAAGGAAAACTTAATAATCTTTATAAAAACTCTCCTTCAATCGTAGTTGTAGCAGGAGTAAATGGAGTTGGAAAAACAACAACAATAGGAAAGCTTGGAAAGTTATTTAAAAATGAAGGAAAAAAAATAGTTTTCGGTGCTGCTGATACTTTTAGAGCAGCAGCTATTGAACAATTAGAACTTTGGTCTAAAAAAATTGGGGCTGATTTTGTTAAATCAGATTTAGGAACGGATCCAGCATCTGTTGGATTTAAAACTGCAAAGTTTGCTGAAGACAATAAACTAGATATAGCATTTATTGATACTGCAGGAAGACTACAAAATAAAAAAAATCTAATGGAAGAATATAAGAAAATATTTACAGTTCTAAAAAAAATAAATCCAGAATATCCTCATGAAACTATTTTAGTACTTGATGCTACAACTGGCCAAAATGCTTTAAATCAAGTTGAAGAATTTAAGAAAATTTCAAACTTAACTGGTTTAATAATTACCAAATTAGATACTTCAGCGAAAGGTGGAATATTATTGGCTATTTGTAAAAAATTTGGTTTGCCAATAATCGCAGTTGGCATGGGTGAAAAAGAAAGTGATTTACATCCATTTAACTCAGCAGACTTTTCTAAAATGTTGGTTGAAAATTAAAAATGAAAATTCAAAAAAAAATAGAACCAATTGTATCGGGAATATCTGCATCAGTAGTTATAAGTGTTCTTGCCTTTTTAACCTTAAGAACGTCTGCCGGTGTATGGCTAATGTTTTCATTTGGAGCAACTGTTTTTTTAGTTTTCGCACTTCATAATCTAGAAACAGCACAACCAAAAAATATTTTTTTTGGACATTTAATCTCAGTTCTAGTTGGAATCATTTTTAATGAAACAATTGGATTTTCATTTTACTCTCTTGGTTTAGCTGTCGGAGTAGCCGTAACTTTAATGGTATATTTAAAAGTTATGCACCCTCCTGCAGCATCAAATCCTTTGGTGGTATTATTTACTGATGTTTCTTTTGAATTTATTTTGTTTCCAGTAATACTAGGAACTATAGCAATTATTATAATGTCAGTTTTCATTAATAAAATTATTTTAAAAAGAAAATATCCAATTAGGGGTAACTGGTTATATTGATAAGAAAAATTTATTTAAGGCATCCAATAAATTTTTGTTATATTCCATCATATGATCGTCATTTTTAGGAAAATAAGAATGTTTGGGATCATTAGCCTCTGAAAAAACTTTTTTACCCATCTGGAATGGAACAATTTTATCATTTTCTCCATGCATAACTAAAATCGGAATTTTAATATTTTTTAATTTTTTTATAGTTTCATATCTATCTTTAAGTAAGAGCGAAACTGGTAGATAAAAATAATAATGTTTTCCAGCTTCGACCATCGACGTGAAGGGAGACTCTAAAATTATACCTGCAAAATTTTTATTTTGTGCAACTTCAACGGAAACACCAGTTCCTAGAGATTCACCATAAATTATAATTTGTTTATCTTTGATTCCTTGTTCGTTTAACCAGGCTATAGTATCTCTGGCGTCCTGATATAATCCTTTTTCTGAAGGACTACCTTCATTACCACTAAAACCTCTATAAGCCACAATCAAAAAATTTATATCAAAATCTTTAATTAAATTTAATTTATAAATTCTATTTTTTAAATCTCCAGCATTTCCATGAAAAAATAATAAGGTCTTTTTTTCTCTCAGGTCTTTTTTGTGAAACCAGGCCTTTAGTTCTTTTCCCTCAGATGTGGGTACAAAAACTTCCTCATATTCGAAGTTTGCTTCGTCAGAGCTATAATTATTTTCAAACGGATGGTAAAGAAGATTTCTTTGGTAAAAAAATACAAAAATTACTACAAGGAAGTAGCACAAAATTACTATAGTTACTAAAGTAAACATATATCTAAGTTTTTTTGGCAAAATACACTCCAAGTAAAACTAATGCACCACCTAAATAATGCGACGCAAAAAGTTCCTCGTTAAAAAAAAATATTCCATAAAATGCTCCATAAACAACAAATAAATATAGTGTAAAACCAGTAATTGATGCACCAAGGTACTTTTGAATTTTGCTGTAAAGAATAAAAGCAATTATACCTGGTGATATTGCTGCAATTGTAATCCATAGGATGGGTATTAACTCTAAATTAAATTTATCGCCTAAATAAAATACTTCATAAAGATAAAAAGGAAATAAAGAAATTGAACCAAAAAAAGCTATTAATGTAAATTTTGTAAATAAATTAAATTTTGATTTCCAATGTAAAACATAAACTGAGTATAAAGCCCACGATATTGCTGCACCTAAAATCCAAATATCTCCTTCAACAAAATTTAAATTTAAAAAGGTTGATAATTTTCCATTTGATATGACAACTAATACGCCAATAAATGCAAGAAGAAATCCAATGGTCTGAAAGAAATTAATTTTTTCTTTATAAAAAAAAGTTGATAACATAACAATAAAAATTGAGGAAGATGTATAAATTAGCGACATGTTTAAAACAGTTGTAGTTTTTCCTGCAACGTAAGGAAAAATACTACATAGACAACATCCGGTAAAACCTAAAAAAAGGAGTTTTAAAAACTCTGACTTTAAATGTTTGAAATTTTTTTTTATTGGTTTGTAAAAAAATGGTAATAAGAAAACAAATACAAGTGTCCATCTCCAAAACCCTAAAGAAACTGGTGGAACAAATGAAACTGCTCCTCTGGCAATAGCTAAATTACTTGCCATAAAAATTGGCTGAATTAAAAGTAAAATAAATGGAAGAAAAGTTGTTTTATTTTTTTTGGAAGAAGGCTTCATAAATCATCATGCATATTACCAAGCCCATAAGAATGTAAACTGGAAGAACATCGGTAAAGCCAATCATCATTGATCTTGTTAATGTAGTGGCCAAACCAATTAAGAAGGCGATTGCAATAGAGCACCCAACTATACTTGTTAATTTATTCATCTTCTGTATCCTTACATTTTTTTTCTAACCAATTTGCAACCCCTAAAAATCTCAAATCATCAAGCCTATTGCCGATTAGCTGAACTCCTAATGGTAAATTATTTTCACCTGTAAGTAAAGGTAGTGATACCGATGGCAAGCCCATGTAAGTCCAGATGGTACAGAACTCTGGACTTCCAGTAAATTTTAGTCCTTTGTCTGCCACACCTGTTGACGCTGGTGTAATTACTCCGTGATAATCCTCAAAAACTTCACTATAAGATCTGTAACTTTGCTCCATAAAGTCCTTCGCTTCAGTATATTGCCCAGCAGAATATTTATTTCCACGTTCTATAGCTTCTACAAGTTTTTTTCCCAATTTATTTTTTGAATTTTTGTAATACTTTTGAAAACTATTCGCCATATCAGTTTCGTGAACCACTTGTTGAAACTTATGTATATCTTTAAAGTAAGATGGTTCATCAAATACCTCTATGTGTTTTTTTAGTTTTTTTATTAAAAATTCAAAAGCTTTTTGAGATTCTTTGTCTATATTTTTCCAGTTAGAAGTTTTATAGAATATAAATTTTGGATCAAAGTGAGGGCCTTTTCTGCATTCTTCCAACATTTTTTCTGCTGAATAGTGAACTGTATCTTTGTCGTACAAATCTTTTTTTATCAGGCACTTTGCAATCAAAGCTACATCTTCAACACTTTTGCCAAAAACTCCTACATGATCAAGTTTTGATGACTGCTTTAAAACTCCATTTCTCGATATTAATCCAAACGAGGGTTTATAGCCCACTACTCCACAATAAGATGCTGGTCTAATAATTGAGCCTTTGGTTTGTGTCCCCAAGGATAATGGCGCCATATGTGCCGCAACAACAGCTGCTGATCCACTTGAAGATCCACCTGGTGTTCTAGTTTTATCATGTGGATTAGTTGTTTTGCCGGGATCAAAGTAAGCAAGTTCGGTCGTAACTGTTTTGCCCATGATTATTGCACCTGAAATTTTTAATAAATTAACTACCTCAGCATCAGCACTTTCTGACATACCTTTTCTTAATACAGTTCCGCATTCTGTCGGCATATCTTGGGTTCCTATGATGTCTTTTATCCCTATTGGTAATCCGTGGAGTGGTCCGAGTGGTTTACCAGATTTTCTATACTCATCTTTTTCTTCTGCTTTCTCTATGAGAAGTTTTTTGTCAAAGAAAGCCCAAGCTTTAACATCTTTTTCAAACTTATCTATTCTACCAATATACTCTTTACAAGCATCAACGCATGAAATTTCACCACTTTTTAATTTTTCAGCTAACTCAATAGCTGTCATTGAAAAGATTTTGCTCATAATTTGGATTTAGTTTGCAAAAAGTAAGTCAGGCAACCAGAGTGCTATACCAGGAAACATATACATTAGAAACATTGCAAAAATGACAATTAATAAGAATGGCATAATACCACTAAAAATTTCTAACAATTCTACATTTTTAGTTTGAACTCCCTTTAAGTAATAAGCGGACATGGCCATGGGAGGAGTTAAAAAAGAAGTTTGAAGGTTTAGTGCTATTAACATTGCAAAAAAGTAAGGGTTAACCCCAAAAAATTCTACAAGAGGTAAAAATATCGGAACAAATATGATTAATATCTCAGTCCACTCTAAAGGCCATCCAAGAAGGAAGATAATTATTTGTGTAATAACTAAAAATTGCCAAGGTTGTAAATTCATTGATTTAAAAAAATGCTCAAATACTTCATGACCACCTAGGTAAGAAAATACTGAGGCAAACGTCCATGATCCAATAAATAACCACATGATCATTGCTGTAGTTTTAGCAGTTAAAAAAACTGACTCTTTAAAATTTTTCCATTTTAGGGTTTTATAAAAATAGGATAAAACTAAAGCACCAAATGCTCCTACAGCTGCTGCTTCAGCAGGAGTTGCGAGACCTCCAAGAATGGTTCCTAGCACCAATATTATTAATGAAAACAAAGGAAGAAATGAAACCAAAACCTCTTTTAAAATAACTGAACGAGGCGGTATATCTTCCGCGGGTGGTTTGGGAGCAATTGAGGGATTCAAATATGCTCTCGTAACAGCATACAAAATATATAATCCAGCGAGCATTATTCCTGGCAATATTGCAGCAGCAAATAATCTCAATGGCGATAGCTGGGCAATAACTGAATAAACTATAAGCATAATACTTGGAGGTATTAATATTCCAAGACATCCACCAGAACAAATAACACCAGATGCAAATTTTTTATCATAACCTGCTTTTATCATTGCTGGCCAGGCTAAAAGACCCATCAAGGTCACTACTGCTCCGATAATTCCGGTAGCTGTAGAAAACAGAGCACAAGTTATTAAAGCTGCCACTGCCATAGATGCTGGCAAACCGTGAGATGCTAAACGAATAGCAAAGAATAATCTTGAAACAATTCCGGCTCTTTCAACAAGATATCCCATAAATAAAAATAAAGGAACAGCAGTAAGAACGGTGTTATCCATAACAGTATAAGTATTTTGAACAAATAATTGAAAGATCCTATTATCTAATAGGTGTTCCATTCTTGTTGGATCATAATACGCGTAGTAGCCAAATCCCACACCCATCGCCATTAAAGTAAATGCAATAGGAAATCCTAGGAGGACAGCAAAAAGAAATATTGCCATCATAAGAATTGCTATTTCTGGATTTGTTAAACTAAATAACATCTTTTTGATCCTCGTCTTGTGAAGTTCTCATTAATATTTTTTCTGTTTCTTCTGCCACAACCATTCTTGCTGGCCAGTGACCTGTTTGTATACAAATAATTGATCTAAATACTTCGCTAATTCCTTGAATAATTAATAGAACACCTGCTGCAGGTATTAATGATTTTGCCATATAAATTTGTATTTGTGCTGGGCTGTTCCAACTAGTCTCTTTTATTTTCCAAGCTAAAGCTGCATATTCATATCCATAAAATGCTAGAGCAAAAACACCTGGAAAGAAAAAGATAAAATATAAAACTAGATCTATATACCCTTGGGTTCTAGGTTTAAATAATCTGTAAAGTACATCACCTCTTACATGAGCTTCCGTAGATAGTGTGTAAGCACCTGCCATCATAAATATTGCACCGTACATTTGTAAACTAAAGTCAAAATTCCATAGAGTTGGTGCATTAAAGGCATATGCCATTATAACTTCGTAGCAAGTCCCTCCCATTAAAATAACTATGCACCATGAAAAAGCTTTGCCAACTGAAGTACTTAGATGATCTGCAAAAATTATAAATTGCCTCATTATTTATGTTAGTCCAATTAGATTTTAATTTCCATAAAAAAAGGGGGCTTAAAAAAGCCCCCTTTAATTTTTTAAAAAGCTACTAAATTTTAACTTTAGCTATAGCGCCAAACTCATTTTCATAAGCCAATTTATAATTTGGCTGATTCATGAGTAGGTACTTCATAACTCTTTTAGCGTAAGCTTTTTGAGAAGCAACAATTTTAGCGAAGAATGGATCTTTTTTAACAAAGTCACCTATTACTTTGTCCCATCCTTTTAATTGTTGAGCTAAGATTTCATCTGAAGTTTGATAAACATTTACTTTATGTTGATTCATTAACTTAGATAAATCAGCTGAGTATCTCACTAACGCTTTAAAGTAGTTGTCTGTATTCGCAGCATACGCAGCATTTTTTAGAATAGCCTGATGTTGTGGGCTTAGTCCATTAAATGTCTTCGTGTTTACAGGAATTTCAAACATCTCTTGAGATTGGTGGAAGCTACCTAAGTGATAATGCTTAGATACATCTTGCATACCAAACTGTGAGTCTGAAGTTGGGTTGTTAAACTCCGCAGCTTCGATCAAACCAGTTTTCATCGCTGGCTGAATTTCACCGCCTGGAAGTTGTCTTACAACCATTCCCATAGCTGTTAGTACGTTAGTCGCTAAACCAACTGTTCTATATTTCATACCTTTAACATCAGACACTTTGGTTACATTCTTTTTGAACCAACCAAATGGCTGTGCAGGCATCGGCATGTGAAAAAGACCAACATAATTGAAACCAACTTTAGAAAGAGTTTCTTCGTAAAGTTTTCTTCCTCCGCCGTACTCCATCCATCCCATAACTTCTTGAGATGACATTCCGTACGATGGTCCTGTTCCAAACAATGAAGCTGCTGGATTTTTTCCGTACCAATACGCAGTTACCCAGTGTCCCATATCTAAAACACCAGAACTTACTGCTTGACCTATTTCAGATGTTTTAACAACTGCTCCAACCGGTTGAAGATCTATTTTCAATTGACCAGCTGACATGTCGCCTACCATCTTTGCAAAGTCGCCAGCCATTTCGAAGAATATATTTGCTCCAGAAGGCCATGCTGCTTGCATCTTTAAAGTTTTAGGAGCACCAAATGCTACATTCGGCATTGCAATAGTTGCTGCCGCTGCTGCACCAGTTGCTGCTGCTGCTTTAAAGAACTTTCGTCTTGAAGGAGTTTTAACCCTTTTCAACGTTTTTTCTTTTTTAGACATATTTGTCTCCCTTTAGTTAATTAACTATTGAAATATTTAAGCATAAATATTTTGTAGAGTCTCGAGCAGAATTAAAAAAATTAAGATCGATTCAATTTGAGATTGTACTAATTGATTGTATTTTTACACTTTCCACTATTAAAAAACTCGTCAATATTGCTGATTGCTAGATCTGCCATTGCTGTTCTAGTTTTTTTAGTAGCGCTACCAAGATGTGGTAAAATGAAAGCTGTAGGTTGGTTTAAATAACCAGAATTAATTTTTGGCTCTCCTTTATAAACATCAAGACCAATAGCATATATTTTTCTATTTTTAAGTGCCTCCACCATAGCTTCATCCTCTATCATATCACCTCTGGCAACATTGGTTATAATAGCTCCTGTAGGAAAGTACTCTAATGTTTCTTTATTAATAATATTCTCGGTCTCTTTAGTTGCTGGACAACAGATCGATAAAACATCAGAAACAGAAAATAAACTTTTTATGGTTTCATGAAATTTTGCTCCATTTTCAACTTCTGGGCTTAATCTAGATCTATTTCTATAGTGTATCTCCATACCAAAACTTTTTGCAATTTTTGCTAAAGCCCTTCCAATTCTTCCCATTCCTAAAATCCCCAATCTTGAACCAGTAAGTTGTTTGCCAATAAGGAAATCTGCTGACCATTTCCAGTTTTCTTTCCTTGCAAATTCCATTCCCTCATTAGCCCTTCTACAAGCACCTAAAATTAGTAACATTGCAATTTCAGCTGTTGCATCTGTAAGAACATCAGGAGTGTTCGTGACTATAATATTTCTTTTTTTTGCTGCTTTGTGATCAATATTTCCAAATCCAACTGCGAAATTCGAAATAATTTTAACTGATGCAGGTAAGCTATTAATGACTTTTTCATCAATTTTTTCTGTAAGAGAACTTAAGATACCATCACATCCATGGGAAAGTTCAATAATTTTCTGCTGCGAATAAACCTCGTCATTTAAATTAAGTTTTGCATCCCATAATTTAGATGCTCTTTCCTCATTCGATCTCAATAATTTTCTAGTTACTAGAACCTTTTTTTTCATATAGATGAAAGACTTTTAGGTTTTGGACCACCTGTATACCAATCAATTACTTCAACTGTATGAAGAATTGGAATTTTGGTTCCATTTGTTATTTGCATTATGCAACCAATATTTCCTGTAGAAATGAAATCTGGTTTCACTTTATTTATATTTTCAACTTTTTGCTTTAATAATTTTTTTGCAATATCAGATTGTAAAATATTATAAGTACCTGCAGATCCACAACAGATATGGCCATCTGGTATATTTGAAATTTTATTTCCAGTTTTTTCAAGCAAACCTATAGGTTGCTTATGTACCTTTTGTCCATGTTGCATTGAACATGCCGAATGATATGCAATATTATATTTTTTTAAAATTTTATCTGATTTAAAATTCAATTTTAAATTCTGATCTAAGAATTCAGTCACATCTTTTGTTAATTCAGATATTTTTTTTGCCTTTTTTTTTAATTCATTGTCATCTCGAAACACAAAACCATAATCCTTTAAAGTTGTTCCGCATCCTGACGTATTAGAGATTATGGCATCTAAACCATTTTTTAAATATTCGTCGTACCACATATTTATATTTTTTTTAAAAGTTTCTTTTGCAAGCTCCTCTTTGCCTAAATGGTGATTCAAAGATCCACAACATTCGATTTCAGGCATAGTTGTAACCTCAACTCCATGCCTTGTTAAAATTCTAATTGTTGACTCATTTATCTGTGGGGAAACTACCCTCTGAACACAGCCAATAAGTAATGCTACTCTTGCGGTTGGTTTTTTTCTCTCGGCTTTATAAATTTTTTGAAATTTTAACGTTTTACCATATATTTTTTTTGGGGCTACATCTAACATGCTTTTGAGATTGGTCGGTAAGAGAAATTTAAATATTTGACCAATTTTTGCAAAAAATATTAAAAATTTAAAAATTTTTGGTTTAGGTAAAGTCGCTGATAAAAAATTTCTAAACATTCTCTGATAAAAAGGTCTTTGATAATTTTTTTCAACATAGTTTCTCCCATGATCTATCAAATGCATATAATTTACACCCGATGGACACGTAGTCATACATGAATAACAAGACAAACATTTGTCAATATGTGAAACTACTTTTTTTGTTGGGGCCTTTTTCTTTTCAATCATTTCTTTGATTAAATAAATTCTTCCCCTTGGACCATCCAATTCATCACCAAGTAAATTAAATGTTGGGCAAGTCGCATTGCACATGCCACAATGAACGCATTTTCTTAAAATTTTTTCTGATGACTTATTATCTTTATTTTTTAATTGATCTTCTGAAAAGTTAGTTTGCATTTAAATTCCTGTGTACATTTTTCCTGGGTTAAAAATCCTTTTAGGGTCAAAACTTTTTTTTATATTTTGAGAAATCTTAAATTTAATTGGATCAATAGTAAATATTTCTGATGATAATTTTACACTTTCAGGTGATTTAATTACTGTTAAGTAACCATTAGAATCTAATATTCTTTCACGTATTTGATCAATCTTCTGATTTGATAAATAGTCAAGTTCTAGCCAAATTAACGATCCTCCCCAGTCTAAAAAGTAATTTGGATGGAATGTCTTTAATCTATTGATCAAATTAACAGTTTCAGATGGTGGCACAACAGCTCTCAATATATTTTTGTCACTATTCGATAAAGGCTTAAGAGATCTTGTGTCCTCCCAAAAAATTTCTGACTGTGTACTATCTAAAATCGTTAATTTTTTATCTTCTAAAACCAACTCTTTCGTAAGGTTACTTACTCTCTGATCTGTTGAAAGCTTTGTACCTTCAACTCTTATTGCCGTGATGGAGCCGGGATGAGTAAGATCATTAAATACAAAATTATTTCTTAAATTTTCTGGATAAAATACTGCACCAGAAGTGTCATTTGATGATGCTATTGCTGATCCCATAACTCCAAGAGCATGCTCTAATGCCAAGCCACTTACAATTATAGTTTTAGTCTCCGACTCGAGAGGCAAAACTTTAAGTGTTAACTCACTTAAAACCATAAGTGTACCGAATGATCCTGTTACCAATTTTGATAAATCATATCCAGTAACATTTTTTACTACTGTTCCGCCAGATTTAATTTTTTCACCTTTTCCGTTAAAACCTTTAAATCCCAGTATATGATCTCTTGCACTACCAACTTTAAATCTTCTAGAACCTGAAAAGTTGCAAGACAAGGTACCGCCGATCGTTCCATCATTTAAATCTTTTTTAAAAAGTTTTGAAAAGTTTACAGGCTCAAAAGCTAGGTGTTGCTTATTTTTTTTTAGTTCTTCTCTTACAATATTAATTGGAGTTCCAGCTTTCACTGTTATATAAAGTTCTTCCGGTTTATAATCGATTATTCCAGAAAATTTTGACATATCTAAAGTTTTCGCACATTGCAGTTTTTTTCCAATATCAACTTTAGTTTGATTACCAACTATTTCAATTGGTAGATTTTTCTTGAAGCAATATTTTATTATTTGCTGAATTTCAACTTCATCTTTTGGTTCAAATTTTTCAGAATTAAAATCTAGGGATGTCTGAGAATTTTGATTTATCTCTTCCATGAATATGTAGTCTTCCTTCCTCAGCACATTTTCTTAAAATTGGGTATACCTTTCCTGGATTTAATAGCGAACTAGGGTCTAATGAATTTTTAATATTTATTTGTTGTTGAATGTCATTATTATTAAACATTTCACACATAAGTTCCCTTTTTTCAATTCCAATTCCGTGTTCTCCGGATAAAACCCCTCCATGTTTAACACATAATTTCAAAATATCCTCTCCGAACTTTTCTGTTTTCTCTAATGAGATTTTGTCATTAGCATCAAACATAATGATTGGATGCAAGTTTCCATCGCCTGCATGAAATGCATTTGCTACTGGTAATTTATATTTTTTCGATAATTTGGTGATTTCTCTTAAAACTTTAGCTAGCTTGCTTCTTGGAATGGTTCCGTCTACGCAATAATAATCTGGTGCCATCTCTCCACAAGCAGGAAATGCAGCTTTTCTTCCAGACCAAAACTTTGCTCTTTCTTGATCTGATTTACTGATTTTAACGCTTGAGCATTTATTTTTTTTACAAATTTCTGCAACTTTTTTTATTAATTCCTCTACTTCAGACTTTGTGCCGTCTAACTCTGCAATCAACATAGCCTCGGCTTCTAACGGATAACCTGCTTTTGAAAAATTATTTGTTGCTTCAAGTAGGACTTTGTCCATTATTTCCATACCCGCAGGAATGATACCATTTGATATGATTTCCATTACAGAATTACCTGCATCCTCAATTGATGGAAAACCTAAAAGTATTGCCTTTACAGTATCGGGTTTCTTTAAAATTTTAACTGTTACTTCCGTTATCACGCAGAGTAATCCCTCTGAACCAGTTATTAATCCAAGAAGATCATAACCTGGAGCATCAAAAACTTTTCCACCAATTCTAGTAATAGTTCCATCCATTAAAACTATTTCTATTCCCAAAATATTATTTGTAGTAGTTCCGTACTTAAGTGAATGAACCCCTCCAGAATTTTCTGCAACATTTCCTCCAATTGAACATGCCATTTGGCTCGAAGGATCTGGAGCATAGTAAAAACCTTTATCTTGAACAGCGTGGGTAATAGATAAATTTGTAACTCCTGGTTGGGCAACAACACATCTATTGTCATAATCTATTTCTTTAATCTTATTAAACTTACCTAGACCTAATAGAATACAGTCTGCTAAAGGCAAAGCACTTCCAGCCAGCCCGGTTCCAGCACCTCTTGGGACAACTTTGATTTTATTTTTGTTGCAATATGACAATATTTTACTCACTTCATTTGTGTTCTCTGGAAGGACCACTAACATAGGTGTTTGTCTATAAGCAGCTAAGCCGTCTGTTTCATATGGTTTGAGCTCTTCTGCTTCAGATAGAATATTTTCATGTTTTGTAAAAGCAGTAATATCTCTTACAATTTTGTCTTTATTTTTTAAAGTTTGCCTATCTACTTTTGGCATTTTTAATGAACTCATAATAATATCTTATATATATAATTTAATTGGGTCAAAAATTAAATTTTTATAATCTTGCAAAAATTATGAATTTTCTTAGAGAATCTTTTTAATTTTATCTAATGCCTGGGAAATATTGTCACTAGATGCTGCAAAACTAAATCTAACATAATCTTGGGCCGTTTTACCAAAAGCAGTGCCAGGTACTATGGCAACACCTGCTTCGTGCATACATTTTCTTGCAAACTCTTTGCCATCCATCCCTGTTCCAATTACTTTTGGAAATGCGTAGAACGCTCCTCCTGGCAAACTGCATTCAACACCAGGTAAACTGTTTAAACCTTCATGAATAAGTTTTCTTCTTATTGAAAATTTTCTCATCATTTCCTTTATTGAATCATCAGGCCCATCTAGAGCTGCGATACCTGCGAACTGAGCAGCTGCATTAACACATGAAACACTATTTATTACTAATTTATTCACATGTTCTACAAGATTTTTTGGCCAGAAACTCCAACCTAATCTCCATCCAGTCATTGAATAAGCTTTGCTCCAACCTTCAAGAACAATTAGTCTTTCTCTTAATTCTGGGTAATTAAAAAAAGTAGGCATTTCTTTTCCATCAAAGATTTGTCTGCTATAAATTTCATCACTTAAAATTGTAACATGCGGATGTTTTTTTAATCCCTCTGCTAAAACGTCTATGTCAGATTTATCAACGAAACTACCAGTTGGATTATTTGGATTAATTAAAACTAGCAATTTTGTCTTATCGGTTATCAGGGATAAAATTTTTTCCGGGTTAAATTTTAAATCTTTATCTTCAGTTAAATCATAAGGCACTGGTTTGGCTCCAGTAAAATTGATCATAGATTCATAGATTGGAAATGCAGGAGTTGGATGAATTATTTCAACACCTGGCTCACCGAAACACTGTATCGCATAACTCATTGTTGGTTTTCCACCTGGCATAATTATAATTCTTTCAGGATCGACGTCTTGATTATAAAGTTTTTTAATTTTTCTAGTAACAGCTTGTCTGCATTCAAGAATTCCATTTGACAAAACATAACCATGGTGACCATCATCTAAAGCTTTTTTTGCTGCATCTACTATATGCTTTGGGGTTTTAAAATCTGGTTGACCCAGTCCTAAATGTATCATTGGTTTGCCTGCAGCTTCTAATTTTTTTGCCTCAGCGAGTACGCTAAAAGCAGTTTCCGTTCCTAATCTATCTAAACTTTTTGCTAGTTTCATAATTTGATTTTTCTCTACATTCTATTTCTATAAATTAATTTAGAACTATTCAACTCTTTTAAATTTTTACAACCCATTAAAACCATATTTCTATTTATTTCATCATGCATATTTTGCAATAGACGTTCAACACCTTGTTGGCCTCCTGCAGCTAGGGAAAATAAAAACATTTTACCAAAACTGCAAGCTTTAGCACCTGCAGCAACAGCTTTTAAAACGTGCGTTCCCCTTCTAACTCCTCCATCCAAAATAATCTCCAACTTATCACCAACAGCGTCTGAAATTGCTTTAATTTGATCGAAAGGGGATCTAGATCCATCAAGTTGACGTCCTCCATGATTAGATATCATGATTGCCGTACATCCAATATCAATTGCTCTTTTAGCGTCTTCAACAGACATAACTCCCTTTAATGCAAAAGGTCCATTCCATTTTTTTGCACAATATTCCGCATCCTTCCATCCCATAGCTGGGTCGTATTGTTCATTAATATATTCAATAACAGATTTTGCTATATTTGTTCCCTTGTCGGTTTTCTTTTTAACATTTGCTAGTTCAAATTTTTTACCAGTTAAATAATTAAAAACCCACTGAGGTCGCATTGCAAAACTCATCAGACTTTCAAACGTAAGTTTAGGTGGAGTTGTAAATCCAGTTCTGTGATCTTTTTCTCTATTGCCTGCTACTAAAGTATCTACTGTTAAACACATTGCATCAAACCCAGATCTTCTTGATCTATCAATTAAATCGTCAGAGATTGACCTATCTTTGTGAACATAAAGTTGAAACAGCTTTGGCCCACCAGAAATATTTGAGACCTCTTCTATAGTATTATTCCCCATGGAAGACATGCTATAAAAAGTATTGAATTTTTCTGCTGCTCTTGCTGAAGCTTTGTCTCCATCTGGATGATAGAGTCTCTGCATCGCTGCAGGTGAAAGAAAAATTGGCATATCAATTTTTTTTCCAAATAAAGTAGTTGATAGGTCGGGTTTTCCAACACTTGCCAGAACATTAGGAACTAAGTCGCAATCATTAAAAGAGTCGGTATTTCTTCTCAAAGTAGACTCATCATCAGATCCACCATCAATGTAATGAAAAATCGGGGAAGGTAATTTTTTTTTAGCTAGTTTTCTAAAATCCTCAAAATTGTAACAATCTTTTAAGTTCATTATATTTGAATAATCTAGAATTTTTTTAGAAAATTAAACATGTAACTATTGGCCCCAGGATTTTTATCTCCTAGACTAGCATTAGATACGTGATTATAAGATAAGCCTAAATTTGTGCCTTCACTTAAGTCAACTGACATTTGAACTTCGCTCTTAAATTCTAGGGGATGTCCCAAGTCTTTTCCGTCTCCTTTATTATACAAGCCTGGTGTAAAACTTGGTGTTATATTTAATTTCCCGAAAGAATAATTTGTTTCAACACCTGTGTAAATATAGGTTGCTGCATCTTGAGTTATCATAGCGCCTGTAACTGGAGAAATTTTTCCAAAAATCGTATCTCTATATAAATTTTCGTTTTGATGTTCAACACCGTACAGGACTGACCTTTTGCCATCATCACTAAAATCAAACATTCCAGTGTAAAAATTTATTCCATTATTTTTTTCATCAGAAAAAGCGGGCACATTAAAAAACAAAATACCAATTAAAAAAGTTAAAAGTTTAAGTTTAATTTTCATTTTTAAAAAAATACAATTTAAATCCGAAAAAGTATATAGTTTATTACTTTGTTTTTTCAGTCCTTTTTCTTATTACTAAATAAAGTAGGGCCCCTCCAAGAATGAATAAAACATATGGCACAAACCATAAAATATAACTATTTTTTTTTAAAGGCGTATTAAACAAAATCCAGTCGCCATATTTATCTGATAAAAAATGATAAATCTCTTTTTTACTAAAACCTTCCTCTACTTTTTCATTAACAACTTCTTTTATTGTTAATGCAAAATCAGAGTTGGAGTCTGAAATTGTTTGTCCTTGACATACCAAACATCTAAGATTTTTCAAAATTTCATATGTTTTATTTTCGTCACAATATGAGATTACGCTACTAAAAAATAATACTATTGTTAATGATAATATTTTCATTTATTTATGATCTTTTCGATTTCCTTAACATCTTTAGAGTTGATAGGACCTACATATTTTTTTAATATTTTTAATTCATTATTTATTAAAATTGTTTCAGGAATACCGTAAATACCAAAATTTACGGATTTTTTTCCCTCAGGATCTTTTGTTAAAATAGAAAATGGATTGCCCATTTCATTTAAAAATTTTAAAGCATTTTTTTTCTCATCTTTAAAGTTTACTCCAACAATTTTAAGATTAGAGTTTTTTGATAACTCAACAAGATATTTGTGTTCTTTTCTACATGGTCCACACCAAGATGCCCAAAAATTTAATAAAGTAAATTTGAAATTTGATATTTCTTTTGTATTAAATTCTCCGTCAATATCAAAATAATTTAATTGCACCTCAGCAATTTTTTTTCCAATATTATCCTGAGTTGTGTAGACTTTATTTTTACCTAAACTTAGATAAAGAACAAAAAAAACAAATATAGAAATCGAGTAGATTATGACTAGATATTTTTTTCTCATATTTTTTTTTCAAATCTTAAAAATTGCAGTATCCCACCTATAGAAATTAATAAAACAGAAAACCAAATAAAATTCATGAATGGTTTTTTTTGAAATTTTATATTGAAAATATCTGAGTTTGAGATATTGCTCATGGTTAAATAAGTGTCAGAAAAGAACCTGGTATTGATCGATGCTTCATAAGTTATTATTTCAGGTTGATTATAAACTCTAATTTCTGGTGTTAAATTTTGGCTCGTTGTATTTTTGTTATCTATTATTTCAAAATAACCTTTTACAGACTTGAAGTTATTTTTTGAGAATGTCTCTAAATTATTAAATTTAATTGTATAATTTTGAAAGTTTTTTTCATCACCTATTCTTGCATTAAAACTTTTTTCAACAGAATATATTTGATTAAGTGATATTGAAAAAATTAACATCCCAAATCCAAAATGAGAAATTATTCTGGATAAATTAATATTTTTATTTTTAAACTTTTCATAAAAGTCAAAAATGGTTTGTGTTATTAAGTAAGTTGAAAATAATAATATCAATAACATTAATATACTGCTGTCTTTGATTGAAAGAAAAATGATAATAAATAAAATCACAGATATAAATAAAGCAATATTAAATATCCCTATCATATCAGATGATATCCATTTGTGCTTTGGTCCCAATGTCATTAGGAATAACAGCGGAAGTAAAAATGGGGCTAAAATAAAATTATAATATGGTGGTCCGACTGATATCTTTTGTCCAGTCAATGTGTCAAGAAAAACTGGATATAAAGTTCCAATTAGCACCACAGCTAAAAAAAATATCATAAACCAGTTGTTTGCTAAAATAAAAGATTCTTTTGAAAAAATTTTGTAATTTTTATTATCATCCGGAGCATATTTAAAAAAAATAAAGATTGATGAAAAAACCATTAAAGCTAGGAAAGACAATATAAACAAACCTCTTGAAGGATCATTTGCAAATGTATGTACAGAATTCAATATTCCTGATCTAACTAAAAATGTTCCTACCACGCTCATAGTGAAAGTTAAAATACTTAAAATTATTACCCACGAATAAAGTCCAATTCTTCTCTCTAAAACTAAAACTGAGTGAAGTAATGCGGTCATTAAAAACCATGGCATCAGTGAAGAATTTTCAACAGGATCCCAAAACCAAAAGCCACCCCATCCTAACTCATAGTAGGCCCAGATTGATCCAACTAAAATACCTAAAGTTTGAAACGTCCATGAAACAGAAACCCAAGGTTTAATAGTTAATGCTAAAGATTTTGAGTCCACTTTTGATATTAAAGCAGCTAACGCAATAGAAAAATAAATTGAAGATCCTACAAATCCGATATAGAGGAGTGGAGGATGAATTGCTAATGCAGGGTCTTGTAAAATTGGATTCAATCCCATTCCCTCAGTTGGAATTGGATATAATAATGAAAAAGGATTTGAATTTGTTAACAAAAAAATTAAGAAAGCTGAAATTAATAAATTTTGGAAAATAAGAGTGTAAAGCTTAAAATTTTTGTTTTTATTTTTATTTAAAATTAAAAATAAAAAGGAGAACAGCACTAGTATGTTTATCCATAATAATAAGCTACCTTCGTGATTCCCCCAAGTCCCAGATATTTTATAGAATAAAGGTTTGGTGGTATGTGAATTTTCGTAAACATTTATTAATGAAAAATCAGAAATAACGTATGCTACAATTAGTGTTATAAAACCTAAAAAAGTAAACACAATTTGAAAAAATGCAAACTTATATATTTTTTTAGACACATTATTTCCAGATGATTTTAAATCATAATAAGATAAATATAAAATAGAAGTGGTTAATAATAAGGATATGATTGAAACTGTTATACCAAAATTACTTAGCATTTTGTTTCAAACTTTCTTGTATTTCCGGAGGCATATAATTCTCATCATGTTTGGCTAATATCCTTTTAGCTAAAAAAAAATTTTTATCTTTCAATTTTCCCTCGGCTACTACGCCCTTACCTTCTTCAAAAAGAGCTGGTACCGTTCCGCGGTAAGTGACGATTATTTCTTTTTTATAGTCGGTGACAATAAATTTAATTTCATTATCATCTGTCTCCACTGAGCCCGGTTTCACCATGCCTCCTAATCTAATATTATTTTTAAAAGCCTTTTCATCAGTTTTACTAACCTCAGATGGTGAATAGAAATACAAAACATTATTTCTCAATGTCTTGAATAGAAAAATAGTTAATATTATAGTTAGTGCAAATATCGATAAAAAGATTAATAATCTGTTTTTTGTCTTTATGTTAAGCATTTCAACAATGCTGAATTAGTTTTTTGAATGTGAAACTAAAATTTCTCTTGCGATTTTTTGTTTTTTTAGATTCTCAAGCTCTAGTTTTGAAAGACTCTCTGCTTCTTTTATAAAATCTTTTTCTAATTTTTTTAAGGTTTTTTTTGTCTTTAAGTAGAAATATAAACAAACGACAAAGGTAGCTATGAAAGAAGACCATACGTATATCCCGTAACCGTTCATAGATAAAATTTCAAAAAACATTATTTTAAGCCTTTTTTTTTCATTCTAATTGTTTCTATCCTATATTTCATTAGAAAAATTAACGCACAATACAGCAAAAAAGCTAATAACATCACTGATAAAGGTATTAACATTGAAATATGGATTGTCGTTTCGCCCATTAAATTAACGCTTGGAGGTTGGTGTAGCGTGGACCACCAGATGACAGAGTACTTAATAACAACTAAATTTATTAAACCAGCTAATGAAATTAAGGTGCAAACTTTTGATGAATTTATAGGATCTCTTATAAACTTATAAGACATAATAAAAGCGATATAAAAAAACATCAAAATTAACATTGATGTTAATCTTGCATCCCACGCCCACCAAGTTCCCCAGGTTGGTTGTCCCCAAAGAGAACCTGTAAAAATTGCAATAATATTAAAAGTTAAACCAATTGGAGCGAGGCTTTTATAAACCAAACTTAAACTTTTAATTTTAAAAATAAAATTAATAATACAAAGAAGACTTAAAGCGCCAAAAGAAAGAAGAGATATCCAGGCAGAAGGTACATGAACATACATTATTCTCACAGTGTCTCCCTGAATATAATCTTTTGGAGATAAAAATAGTGAAAAAATTAGACCAACTATTGCAATTGGTATTATAAAAAATTTTACTATATTAAGAATTTTACCAGTTAAATTAAAAATATAACTAGGATTTAAATATTTTATCATTATGTTTCTTTAACCGATTTTCTGGAAGTTTTGAATGCTATATTTTGTTGTCCTAGTTGAAAATTGAGAGGGAGATAAGGAAGTATAAATAATTCTCAACCAGGAACTAACCTAATCTTTATACTTTTTATTTATGCCGGAGATTTGTAAATATTTTGTTAACTTTGTGGCAAATTAGCCTAGTTAGATGGTTTGTAGTAATTAGAGCCTCTCTTTTCTGAAAAAACCTCGTTTACAAGAGGGTGCCGAATTGGGTCTCCTGAATTGTCTTCAATTAAATTTTGCTCAGAAACATAGGCCTCATATGTGACTTCGTTATTTTCGGCAAGAAGATGATAGAAAGGTTGATTTTTTCTTGGCCTAACATCTTTAGGAATAGATTGGTACCATTCTTCAGAATTATTAAACTCAAAATCAACATCGTAGATTACGCCCCTAAAATTAAAATGTTTATGTTTAACTATCTCGCCAATAGAAAATTTAGCTTTTTTCGAATTCATTATCTTTTAAGATAATAATATTTTTTATAAAATCAATAAAAAAATATGAATCAAAAATCTTTTGTGATATCTTTAAACTGTGAATAAATCATTTATAAAGTTTGTAACAGATTTTGGCCCATTACTAGCTTTCTTTATAATTTATTACAAAAACGATAAAGATTTAGTTTCCGCTATACCCGCTTTAATTATTGCAACATTAATTGCCATTTGTGTAGTTTATATACTTGAAAAAAAAATTCCTATTTTGCCTTTAATGGGAGCAATACTTGTCTGCTTGTTTGGTGGGCTCACAATTTTTTTTGATAATCCAATATTTATATACTTAAAGCCTACTATTATCAATTTAATCTTTGCTTTTGTTTTACTTTTTGGAAAGGTAGTTTTAAACAAAAATTTTTTAAAAAAATTATTTGGAAACTCAATTAATTTGGAAGAGACTGGATGGGATAAACTCACAATTAGGTGGGTCGGTTTTTTTATTTTCTTAGCTTTGCTTAATGAAGCAATATGGAGAACCCAAACAGAAGAGGTTTGGATAAATTTTAAAGTTTGGGGCATACTACCTATAACTTTTATATTTACAGCATTTCAATTACCCTTAATACAAAAATACAAGAAAAATGAGGAATAGATTCAAACTAATAATAAATAATAAATTTTTAAAAAAAGAAAATTTTTTTGTTAAAAAAGAGCTGCGTATAATACTTAATCTTTATGCAAAAAAAGTATCTTCTGGAGATTGGAAAGACTATGGATTAACCATAAATAAAAGAGAGATTACATTTGATATTTATCAAAGAGCGTCTGAAAAACCAGTTATTAGAATATCAAAAAATTTAAATCCAAAAAACAAATCAGAAAAGTTTTATATTCTGGATGCTAATGGTAACATAATTAATAAGTCTGAAAATCTAAGTGTATTAATAAATAGAATTGAGTGGACTGGTCTAAAATTGGTTAAATGATATTATCTTCTTTGCCCAAATAGTCTTAGCAACATTATAAATAAATTAATAAAGTCCAAATATAAAGTAAGAGCTCCCATAACGGCTTTTTTGCCTGATATCTCACTATCATCGCTAGCAAGATACATATTCTTAATTTTTTGAGTGTCATAAGCTGTAAGACCAACAAATATCAAAACGCCTAAAACTGATATCACAAAGTACATCATGCTTGATTTCATGAAAATATTTACGATTGATGCAATGATAATACCTATTAATCCCATCATTAAAAAAGAACCAAATTTTGTTAAATCTCTTTTTGTTGTGTAACCATAAATACTCATTGCTCCAAATGTTCCTGCGGTTATAAAAAATACTCTTGTGATACTTGCTCCGGTGTAAACTAAAAATATTGAAGCTAAAGATGCTCCCATTAAACTTGCAAAGATCCAAAAAGTAGTTTGAGCTTTGGCTGCGCTCATTTTCCGAATTCCAAAACTCATATAAAAAACAATGCCTAATGGAGCCAACATTACTACCCACATTAACGGAGATGCAAAAAGAGCTTGACCGATACCAGTTAGCCCTGTGATGCCATTTGCAGAAACTTGAATGTCGTAACCACCAGATAATCTAAATAAAACTAGAGATACTATCCCTGTTAAAAAAACTCCTGAAGCCATGTAGTTATAAACTTTTAACATGTAGCTTCTTAAGCCCTGATCTATAATTTGAGCTTCGGTTGTAGTAGATTTTACGTTTGTGTTTTGTCGGTTTGATTGCATAGTTAAAATATAATCATTTTTTTTATGTTTTCAATGGTACATATATCGCCTAAAAACATTACATTTTATGAAATATAAAAAATTAGGAAATACAAAATTGGACGTTAGCCTCATTTGTCTAGGCACTATGACCTATGGCGAACAAAATACTCAAGAAGAAGGTTTTGAGCAAATGGATTATGCTTTGGATCAAGGAATAAATTTCTTTGATACAGCTGAGCTTTATGCCATTCCGCCAAAGGCGAAAACCTACGGGGAAACTGAAGAGATAATTGGAAATTGGTTTAAGAAAAGAAAAAATAGAGAAAAAATTATTTTAGCATCAAAAATTGCTGGGCCGGGGTTGAAATGGATCAGAGGAGGAGGCGAACAGTATTCAGAAAAAAGTATAGAGGATGCAGTAAATAGTAGTTTAAAAAGACTTAAAACTGACTACATTGATTTATATCAACTTCACTGGCCTGAAAGAAATACTAACTACTTTGGAGATCTTGATTATGACCATGATGTAAATGAAAAAAAATGGAATAGATTTGAAAATATTCTAAAAGTTTTTAAAAAGATAATTGATCAAGGTAAAATAAGATACATAGGATTATCAAATGAAACACCATGGGGATTTTCTAGTTTTATAAAGATTGCTGAAAAAGAAAAACTTCCAAGAGTAGTCTCTGTTCAAAATCCTTACAGTTTAATTAATAGGACTTATGAAATTGGAATGTCCGAAATCTCGATGAGAGAAAGAGCTGGTCTTTTGGCCTACTCGCCACTAGGAATAGGTTATCTGACTGGCAAATACAGAAACAAAAAAATACCTAAAAACTCCAGATTAGATTTATTTTATGAAAATTATCCTAGGTATCATAATGAAAGAACTTATGATGCTGTTGAGAGATATTACGAAATTGCAAAAAAACATAGTATATCTTTTTCTCAATTGGCCTTGGCTTTTGTTAATTCAAGGGATTTTGTAACTAGTAATATCATCGGTGCAACCAAGATGGATCAACTAAAAGAAAATATTGAGAGTATTAATATTTCTCTTAACGAGAATATAATTAGTGACATTAATTTAGTGCATGAAAACAATCCTAACCCAGCACCTTAAATATAACTCAACGGTTGAAAAGACATTAATTTTGTATAAGTTGCTTAAATAAACTGAAATGAAAAAAATTATTGTAATAAATCTAATTAGCTTATTTTTTTTAAGCTTTGCAAATGCAAATGATCCTAAGAGTGTCGGAAAATTTAAAAATTGGGAAACTTTTACTTATAATGATGGTAAAGGTAAAATTTGTTTTGCTCAAACAATACCTTTGGAGAGATTGCCGAATAACTTTGTTAGAAAACCTTCAAGATTGTTTGTAACTTTCAGAAGTTCTGAAAAAATTAAAGATGAGATAAGTGTAACAAGTGGACACGAATATAAATCTGCATCGGTAACAGCTTCAAGTGGAAAAAATGAATTCTCAATGTTTTCCCAAGGAAACTTTGCTTGGTTAATTGATAAAGAAGAAGAAGCTAGTTTAATAAAAACAATGAAAAAAGCATCGAAACTGTCTGTGCTTGCAAAAGCTAACAATGGTAGACAAACTAAAGATCTTTACTCAATGATGGGTTTTACAAAAGCCTATAATGCTGCCAAAAAAAATTGTGCTTAAAAATAAAAAAAAAAATAAAATTGTTCTCGCATATTCGGGGGGGTTGGACACCTCTATAATTCTTAAATGGCTTCAGGAAAATTATAAAGCTGAAATCATTGCCTACACCGCAGATATTGGTCAAGTAATGAATAAAAATAAAATTATTAATAATGCAAAAAAATTAGGCGTTAAAAATATAATTATTGAGAACTTAAAAAATACTTTTGTAAAAGATTATGTTTATCCGATGATAAGGGGCCATGCCTTGTATGAGGGAAATTATTTATTAGGGACTTCTATAGCAAGACCTTTAATTGCAAAAAGACAAATTGCTATTGCAAAAAAATTTAAAGCATTTGCAGTCTCTCATGGATCAACAGGTAAAGGTAATGATCAAGTTAGATTTGAACTAGGATACTATTATTTTGGACCAAAAATAAAAGTTATCGCTCCTTGGAGAATATGGAAATTGAAATCAAGAACAGATTTAATTAGATACGCCAAAAAAAATAAAATACAAATACCAAAAGATAAAAAAGGTGCGCCACCATTTTCTGTGGATGATAATCTTTACCATACTTCTACAGAGGGTAAAATTTTAGAAGATCCAAAAAAATCAGCCCCAGAATATATTTTTCAAAGAACAGTTGCTCCTGAAAAAGCTCCTAACAAAGCATCTTTTGTTACAATAAAATTTAAAAAGGGTGATCCAGTATCAGTAAATAATAAAAAATTATCTCCTGCAAAGCTTCTTCAAAAATTGAATTTAGTTGCTGGCAAAAATGGAATTGGAAGAGTAGATCTAGTTGAAAATAGATTTATAGGAATTAAATCAAGAGGAGTTTACGAGACACCTGGTGGAACACTTTTGATGGTAGCTCACAGAGCCATGGAGTCAGTAACTTTAGATAAAAAAACTATGCATCAAAAGGATGAGGTAATGCCAAAGTATGCAGAGCTAATTTATAATGGTTTTTGGTTTTCAAAAGCTAGGTTTAAGTTACAAAAAATTGTTGATCTAAAAAGAAATCAAGTAAGTGGTTCAATCAAACTCAAATTATTTAAGGGGAATATTACAATTGTTTCTAGAAATAGTAAGAATAAGGCTTACTCAATAAAAAAAGTCTCTTTTGAAGAAAATAAATCTTTTAAAAAGTCAAAAGTTGAGAAATTTATATTAGGTGCGGCAAGAAAGCTTAGGTCTTAAAAAAAATTTGTATATATAAAAATATTTATGAAGTTGAACTCCGTTATAAGAAACATTCAGTTGGTAGGTGTGATATTTATACTCGTGGGAACCGTCCTTGCATTTGGTTTCGAATTAAATGAAATGTATCAAGCTAGACGAGTAACTTTAGCTGACCTGCTTTTAATGTTTATTTATATTGAGGTAATTGGAATGATTGGAGTTTTTTGGGCCAGTAAAACAATTAGAATTACATATCCTGTGCTAATTGCAATTACAGCACTATCTAGATTGATAATTTTACAAGACAAAGACAGCGCATCGATAAATTTAATTTACCAAGGTGGATCAATACTTCTATTAGCATTAGCAGTATTCTTTTTAACATTAAGATATAGCAAAAAATTAGGAATGGACAAAAAGAACCCTGGCGAAGAAGCTTAATAAAATGAAACAACTTTTTGCAATAGTATCTTATTACTTATTTGGTTATTTGATTTTCTGGACTTTTTTACATGAAACAAATCTTTTTCCAAAAATTTGGGTTGAACAAAATTTTACAATTGCCATTTACTTATGGGTTTTCTTTTTTATTATACCATTATTTTTAATAGCCATTGGTACTGATTATATCAAAAGACGTATTGTGGATTTTAAATCTCTAAATCAAAATACTAAATGGCCACTTTATATTTTATTATTTGGGGTTTGGGATCTTATGATTGGATTTGCATATTTAATGTTTTCGTATTTTGAAATTAGTCATGTAACAATGATCTTGGCGAATGGTCTTTTTATAACTGGTACTTATCTAACTTTTCTTAGCTTCTCGATTGCTAGAAAACTACAAGTCTCAAGAAAAAGCTAATCTATGGCAAAAAAAATTTTAATATTTGGTGCAACTGGATCGGTTGGTAGTTCTTTGGTAAAATTAGCAAAAGATGCCTCTTTGGATGTACATTTAATTGGAAAAAATGAAAAAGAAATTTCTAGTCTAAAAGATCAAACGGGCTTTAGTTGTAGTGTAGCTGATGTAACTGATCCAAATTTTATAGAAATAATAGACAAAGATTTAGATGGTATAGAAATTTCAGGTATTGCTTATTGTGTTGGCTCAATTGATTTAAAACCTATTAATTTAGTCTCAAAAAAAGATTATTTAAAAAGCTTCGAGTTGAATCTTTTTCCGATAGTTGAGATCATTAAAAAGTTTAAAGATAACTTAAAAAAAAATAAATCTTCGATAGTCCTTTTTTCAACAATAGCGGTTAAACAAGGATTTCCTAATCACAGTATAATATCACCTGTAAAGGCATCTTTGGAAGGTCTTACAGTTTCACTTGCTGCAGAATTAGCACCAAATGTTAGAGTTAATTGTATTGCCCCAAGTTTAAGTAAGTCTAAGATGGCTGGAAAAATTTTGAGTAATCCAAAAATAGCAGAGGGAATAGCAAAGCAACATCCGCTTAAAAGAGTTGGTGAAGGGAATGACTCTGCGGCTTTAGCAAAATTTTTACTATCTGATGAAAGCTCTTGGATTACAGGGCAAATTATTGGTGTTGATGGTGGGAGATCTAACGTTGGATAGAATATTTATTTAGTGTTCGTGTTTTTCAATTCCATGTTTCTCAAGTAAGTCGTGCATTCTTTCATGTTCTTTATAAGTTAGGCTATAAAAAACTATTGCGGTTACGAAAGATCCAAGAACAACTCCTTGTAAGAATCTAAAAATTGTACGTCTATTTCGAGCTTTAGTTTCATCACTCATTTTATTTCCCTTTTTTTTTGCTTCATAAAATTTATAACCAGCATAAGCAATCAACAATATACTTAATATCCATGATATAGGATGATTAACTACTGCAATTAATGATCCTCCAAAGATAGCTGCAATAAAACCTGAAATCCAACAAATTGGGCACATAATAAATATATATCCTAAAAAATTTTAAATTTAAGTGTGACAAACATTCTTAGTAATCAGCAATACTATCTAATAAATTTAACTTTAAGTCAGTAATTAATATTTCTCCAGAAGACGATGTTTCATTAATAATTTCTAAAATAGTAACGTAATGTGTAACCAAAATTAAATTTTTATCACTTCTCCAAGATTTTAAATATTCTCTTAAATCTTTCATTTGTTTGGTTTTATTTTTTTGAAACTTGTATGAAAAAAACGAATTTAAAGCGCTATAAGTTTTGTAATTTCCGAATGCATATTTTGCTGTGTCTTTGCATCGGCACCATTCGCTTGATAAAACTGTATCAACAGGAATTTGATTTTTTGAAAAAAACAAACCCAATCTTTTAGACTGCTTAATACCCTGGCTACTAAGATTTCTCTGAGTTTTACAATCATTTAGGTTGAAATTTTCTGGATCACCACTTCCGGGTGCTATTGCATGTCTTATAAAAATTATGTTTCCACCTTCCTTTAATTTTTTAATAATATTTTCATCTGCATTGATTGCTGAAATATTAAGAAATAGTATTGTAAAAATTGAGAAAAATGCTTTGTACATGTGTCTAAATTAATAATATCAAACAACAATATAAAGTATTAAATAAAAAAAATAAGCATGAAATTTGAAACTACTAGAAAAGGCGCGTTAGATAAATTAGATCATTTCATAGAAAATGAAATTTCAAACTATAATTTTAAAAGAAATTTTGATTTTGGACCAAAAAAAAGAGAGAATACTTCATGCTTATCTCCTTATATAGCCCATAGGCTGATAAATGAGTACGAAACAATAAAAAAAGTTTTAAAGAAATATCCTTACCAAAAAGTAGAAAAGTATGTCCAAGAAGTATTTTGGCGTGTTTACTGGAAGGGATGGCTCGAATTAAGACCTAAGGTCTGGACAGATTTTGTAGAGGATTTAAAAAATATAAAAGAAAACGAAAAACTTGATCAAGCTAAAAATGGAGAAACAGAAATTGATTGTTTTAATGATTGGGTTAAAGAATTAAAAGAATTTAATTATCTTCATAATCATACACGAATGTGGTTTGCAAGTATCTGGATTTTCACACTAAAGCTACCTTGGCAAAAAGGTGCAGAGTTTTTTTTAAGACATCTTTATGATGGTGATGCAGCTTCAAATACTTTGAGTTGGAGGTGGGTTGCTGGAATTCAAACTAAAGGCAAAAATTATGTAGCTCAATCTTGGAATATTGAAAAATTTACGAATAATAGATATCAAAAAATTAAATTAAACGATAATGCGGTTCCATTGGTTGATAGACGTGAATATAATATAAATCAAATTGATAATACTGATAATAACTTAACCTCAAAAAATCTGATTTTTTTCGAAAATGATTTAAATTTTGAGAAATTCAATTTAGATAAATATCAAAATATTTATAGTATATTGCTTGATAACGAGCATAGAAGAATCAAACTTGACAGAAAAGTATTAGAATTTAAAAAAAAATTGATCGAAAATATCATCAAAAATTCTCAAAAGAATATTAAATTTATATCCAATTCAAATTATATTGATTTATTAAATGAAAAAAAAGATTTTGATGTTATCTATCCATCAGTTGGAGAAAATAAATCTTTTTTGAATAATTTAATAAAAAAAGGAAATCTAAAAGTTAATTTTTTAAAAGATGAAAGAGATATTTTTTGTTGGAAGTTTTCTAATAAAGGATATTTTAATTTTAAATCAAATATACCAAAGATAATTGCT
Source organism: uncultured Pelagibacteraceae bacterium (assembly GCA_902570785.1). GTDB lineage: Bacteria > Pseudomonadota > Alphaproteobacteria > Pelagibacterales > Pelagibacteraceae > Anoxypelagibacter. The sequence continues at coordinate 32,157 of CACFZK010000005.1, forward strand.
AGCTTTAACCTATCCTAAATTTAGAGCATTTTTTTGAACAGTATTTTACGTTTTCCCAATTTAATTTCCATTTCTTTCTCCATGAAAAAGGTCTTTTACATACTTTGCAGATTTTAGATGGTAGATCTATTTTTTTGATCATTAAATGGTATTTTGTTTTACAAACTTATCTGCTGCCCTAAGGATTAATTTTTTTCTATCTGGTTTCATTTTATCAAAAACCCTGACCATCATTGAAAGTCTTGGATTTTTTAAGAAGAATTTCCTATTTTTATTTATAAAGTTCCAATAAAGCCCGTCCATTACATTGCACCACTCTCCTTTTTTAAAATCCATCATCTTTAAAAAATAACTAGATCCACAAATATAAGGTTTAGTTGCAAATATTCCTCCGTCACTAAAAAGACCCATGCCATAAACATTTGGAGCCATTACCCAGTCAGATGAGTCAACGAACATTTCCATGAACCATTTGTAAACTTGCTTTGGATGAATCTGGCAAAGATTCATTATATTCGCTAAAATCATCAATCTTTCTATATGATGAGACCATCCAAAATTTAATGCATTTTTTATTGAATGATCTAATGGATCAAGACCCGTTGTCCCATTGTACCAAGATGCTTTCATTTTATTTTTATGATTAAAGAAATTAGTGCCATCAAGACGTTTGTCATAATTTTGATATATGCCTCTCATAAATTCTCTCCAACCAATTACTTGTCTGACGTAACCTTCTAAAGAATTAATTTTTACATTATTTTCTACCCTTTTAATCTTTTCTATAATTTCACCAGGAGTAATTAGTCCAATATTTATTAAAGGACTTAAAGCACTATGAAATAAAATGTTTGATTTTTTACTTACAGCATCTTCATAATCTCCAAATAAATCTATTTTGGTTTTGAGAAATTGATCAAATAATTTTTGAGTTTGATCCCTTGTGGTTGGAAACCAAAAATTATTAGTAGACCCCGGATGATTTTTAAAATTTACTTCAATGAATTTTTTAAGATTTTCCGTATGAGATGTATTTTGAAATTTTAAATTTTTTGGTATATCGATTTTATCAGGTAACTTTTTTCTATTATCTTCGTCAAAACTCCATTTACCTCCTTTGGGGGTTCCATTTTTATTCATTAAAATATTAGTTTTGGACCTATTAATTTTATAAAAATTTGCCATAAATGGTTTCTTAGTACTTTCAAGATATTTCTTAAATTCCATCCTGGAAGTTATAAACATAGGTGATTTTATTTCTTTAAATTTTATATTCTTTTTTTTAAAGAATTTTTTAATTCTTTTTTCAAAAAAAATATCCTCTATTTCAAAAAAACTTATTTCATTAATCTTTTTATCTTTTATCGTTCTCTCTAATTTTTTTTCGTAAGAAAGATTAAAGTCTTTATGGCAGTCCTGATAAATTACATTAAATTTTTTAGATTTAAGTTCGTCCTTAAAAGAACGCATTGAAGAAAGGAAAAGTAAAATCTTAAGTTTATGATGTTTTTGAAAAGTACATAAACCTAAGTCTTCAGCCATATAAAAAGTATGATCTGAAAATTTATTAAGATATTTTGGGTTAAATAGTTGATTTCCTAGAATTAAAAATAACTTCATTTAAATAAATTATATAAATTACTGTGTTTTAAGAATTAGCTCTTTTGAAGCACTCGATTGTATTACTTAATAAGCAAGCGATTGTCATTGGTCCTACACCTCCAGGGACGGGTGTTATTGCTTTTGCAACTTTAGAAACTTCCTTAAAATCTACATCACCTTCTAAACCGTTTGTAGTTTTGTTTATTCCTACATCAATAACAATTGCACCTTTTTTTACCCAGTCGCCTTTAACTAACTTTGGTTGTCCAACTGCAGCTATAATAATATCCGCTCTTTTGCACTCATTTTTTAAATTTTTAGTTTTAGAGTGTGTAATTGTTACAGTACAATTTTCTTTTAATAAAAGTTGTGCCATTGGTTTTCCATTTAAATTTGATCTTCCTATAATAACTGCGTGTTTGCCTTTTAAGTCTTTTTCCACCTTTCGTAAAAGTAGGTAGCAGCCTAAAGGAGTGCAAGGAACTTTACTTTCATAACCTGAGGATAGATTTCCAACATTTACTGGATGGAAACCATCTACATCCTTATCAGGAAGAATTGAGTCGATAATTTTTTTTTTATTAATATGCTTCGGCAAAGGTAATTGCACTAAAATACCTGAAATTTTTTTATCCTTATTTAAATTTGAAATTTTGTCTAGAATTGTTTTCTCATCAATACTATCTGGGTATTTTATGACTTCTGAATTAATTCCAATATCCTTGGCATATTTCTGTTTGTTTTTAACATAAATTTTACTTGCGGGATCTTCTCCGATTAAAATAACTGTGAGACCTGGAATAGATTTATAGATTGTTTTGAATTCAATAATTTTTTTTTTTAATTCTTCTCTCAGTTCCTCAGCTATTTTTTTTCCATCAATTATCATATTTAAAACATAGAAGGTGCTAAAAATTCAAAAATTAAATTTCTTCCAAACATTAAAAGTAAAATTAAAACTACTGGAGAAATATCTACACTCCCAAGGTTAGGTAGAAAATTTCTTATAGGTCTTAAAAGAGGATCTGTTAATTTATAACTAATATCTAATAAAGAATAAACTAGACGATTTGATGTATTTAAAACACTGAAAGCAATCAACCAACTAAGAATGGCATTTATAATTAAAATCCAAATATAGATACTTACTACGCTATCTAATAAAATTAAAATAGACTTCATTATTTTTTCTCCACATAAATAGATTGACTTGGAAAGGCAAAAGAGGCTTTATTTTTTTCTACTATTTCCTTAATAGCAATTGCAAGTCTTTCTTTTACTTTAAGCCATTCTGACCATTTATCAGTATTAGTAAAACATCTGACATACATGTCTATAGAACTGTCAGAAAATTTATCAATTCTGACTGCATGCATTGTATTGTCACTAATTTTGTAGTCTTTGGAAGTTGAAATATATTTGTCTATTTCATCACGAATTTTTTTTAACTGCTCAATTGTAGTGTCGTACTGCAAAGTAATAATCCAACTTATCCTCCAATTTGTTGTTTCACTTACATTTATGACTGCATTTTCCGCAAATTGAAAGTTTGGAATAACAGCAACTGATTTATCAAATTTTCTTACAACTGTTGATCTAAAACCAATACGTTCGACTATTCCTTCAATTATATCTTCGACTATTATCCAGTCTCCAACTTTAAATCTTTTTTCAACCAAAACTAAAATACCTGATATTAAATTCTTAAATAAGTCCTGGGCTCCTAATGCAACTGCTACACCGAATAAACCTAAACCAGCAATAATTGGGCCAATTTTAATTCCCCAAAGCTCTAAAACGGCAGCTGCACCTAAGATTAAAATTAAAATTTTAAATGCTTTTATAATCCAATTTAATAAGTCCTTTGACAAAAGATCTTCTACGGTTTTTATCAAGACAGAAATAGGACCGATTATTTGATGTAGTGACCAAAATATTAATATTGTAATTAATGTCCTATTAGCATTATCTATAAAGCTTTCTGTGCCAGATCCGAAAGATACATAGCTAGTAGATATAAAAAAACCAATTACAATTGGAAAGAATTTGAGCGGTCCCTTTAATGACTCAACTAAGGAGTTATCAAAACGATTTGAGGTTTTTGAAACATATTTTTCAAGCCTTTTGATAAAAAATTTTGCAAACAAACCCCTTAATAAAAGAAATAAAAGAAATATAAAAAGCGCAATAATAATTTCGGAAATATTAATACCAGAAATTCCATTTCTCCAAACTTCTAAAAATAAACTTATAAATTGATCTATTTTATCCATTTTTAATTTGATCTATTTTATTAAACTCCTCGCCAGGATTAAAAACTACAGTTTTCCAACCTTTCGATTTTAAAAATTTTTCAATTTTTTTACTTATACACATAACTGTGCATTGTGTCATTAATTCTGCAAGGGAGTACTTTTTTATAATTTCATCGAAACTTTCTGCGCTCCTATTTGAGTAAATAAGAGCAATATTTGGAGGATATTTTTTAATTAACTCTAAACTTTCCGTATTTATATCTGTAATTTTGGTTGAGTTATAATTAATAATTTTATTCACTTTAAAACCACTCTTTTTAAGGTCATTATCTAATTCAAAAGAAATTATATCTCCACACAAGTAAGCTAACCTCTTTGCTTTATTTTCAGAATTAATAATCAAATTTTTTAGTGCATTTACAGTTCCAGAGGCCGCAACCGTATTATTAAAACCTTTTAGCCTTAAGGACCTCTCTGTTAAGTTGCCTACACAAAAACATTTGATGCTTTTATCCTCATTTTCTATTTTTAAAAATCTTACTGCATTTGCACTTGTAAATATAAGCCCATCGTAATCTTTAGTGTTAAGTGGTTTCATATTTGATGATTTAATGTTTAAAGTAGGCATATGAATAATTTTATTGTCTGACGACAAAAAGTTACTCATTAGATCCTCCGTATCTATTAATGGTCTCGTAAAAATTATATTCATCTTTTTTTAATGAAGTTTTTTCCTGACTGTTTTAGAATTTCTTCACCAGCAATTTTACCTAACAGCTCTGGCTCATTTTCTTTTCCTATTTTTGTTATATTATAAACCTTGGTACCATCGTCAGAAAATAACTGGGCTTTTAATTCTATATCTTTTTTATTTAAAATTGCAGTGCATCCAACTGCAGTATCACAATCACCACCTAATGTTTTTAAAAAACTTCTTTCTGCTAATGCACATGTTTCTGTATCTTTATGATTTATTTCTTTCAAAATTTTTTTTATATACTCATCTTGTGCTCTACATTGAACTGCGATTATTCCTTGTCCGGCTGTGGGCAGAAAATCTTTTAGTGAAAATATTTCTTTAATATATTTTTCAAGGTTTAATACTTTAAGACCTGCTAAAGCTAAAACAGCTCCATCAAATTCTCCATTTTCAATTTTTTTAATTCTAGTGTCTACATTTCCCCTTATGTTTTCAACCTTAATATTTCTATTTAATTGTTTTAATTGAAGCTCTCTTCTTCTTGAACTTGATCCAATTTTCTGACCGTTGAATTCAGATAATTTTTTAAATTTTGTAGAAACCAAAGTGTCTCTAGGATCATTTCTTTTTAAATATGCTTTGATCACAAGACCTTCTGTTTCGATAGAATCCAAATCCTTTAATGAATGCACCGCAATGTCTATTTCTTTAGAAATTAATTTATCCTCTATTTCTTTACAAAATAAATTTTTTCCTCCAATTTCTGATATTTTTTTTTTATCATATAGATCTCCGGATGTTTTAATGGTTTTTAATATTACTTCTTTATTAAGGTCAGTCCTAATGCCTGATAATAAATTAAGAACTTTATTTGCATAAGCTAATGAAAGTTTGCTTCCCCTGGAACCTAAAATTATTTTATTACTCATTTATATAAATCGATTTATATTTTATAATATCTAATTAATGAAAAAAAAACTTACTTTTTTAGGAATTGAAACTAGCTGTGACGAAACTGCTGCATCAGTTGTGCAGGAAAATACTGACGGTACTGCCTTAGTTTTATCAAATATAGTTTCCAGTCAGATAAAAGAGCATAAAAAATTTGGTGGAATAGTTCCTGAAATTGCAGCTAGAGCGCATATTGAAAATATCGATTTAATAATTCAAGAGGCTATTAATAAAAGCAAAAAAAAAATAGAAGATTTAGATGGTATAGCCGCTACAAGCGGACCAGGTTTAATTGTTTGTTTAAATGTGGGTTATAGCATAGGAAAAAGTATATCTGCTTTTGCCAGAAAAAAATTTTTGTCTATTAATCATTTGGAGGGACACGTTTTAAGTCCTGGTATTGAAAATAAAATATCTTTCCCATATTTGGTTTTGTTAATTTCTGGAGGTCACTCTCAATTTTTGATTGCGAAGGGATTAAATAATTATAAACAAATTGGAACAACCATAGATGATGCTGTGGGAGAAGCTTTTGATAAAACTGCTAAAATTTTAGATTTAGGTTATCCAGGTGGGCCTAATGTGGAGAAATTTGCAAAAAAAGGAAATAAAGATAGCTACGAACTTCCTCTTCCAATTATTAACAAAGGTGGTTGTAATTTATCTTTGGCTGGTCTTAAAACTGATATATTGAGAAAATCAAAAAATATAAAATCAAATCAAGAAAAATATAATCTGGCAGCTTCTTTTCAAGAAGCAATAAATAAAATTTTGTTAAAAAAAACTTCAATTGCAATGAAACAATTTGATAAAGAAACTTCTGGTAAAACTTCAAAATTATTTGTAGTGGTTGGAGGTGTTGCAGCAAACAAAAGTATAAGAAATAATTTAAAAACAATATCAAAAAAAATGAACTTTAAATGTATTTTTCCTTCAAAAGAATTTTGCGGTGATAATGCTGCAATGGTAGCGTGGGCTGGAATACAAAGATTTAAAAAAAAACTATTTGAAAAAGAAAATGGAGTTGTGAGATCGAGATGGCCTCTAGATAAGAATGCTCCTTTTCTTAAAGGACCAGGTCTTAAACTTTAATGCAGTATTGGTTGCTTAAATCTGAACCTGACGTTTGGTCAATTGACCAACAAAGAAAAGCAGGCTCAAAAGGTGTATCTTGGGACGGGGTTAGAAATTATCAGGCAGCAAATAATTTAAAAAAAATGAAATTGGGAGACCTATGTTTTTTTTATCACTCAAATATTGGTAAAGAGATTGTAGGAATTGTAAAAGTAATCAAAGAAGCATTTATTGATAAAACTGATAAAAAAAAAAGGTTTGTTGCTGTTCAAGTCAGGTTTGTTGAAAAATTTAAATCTTCAATTTCTCTTGAAAAAATTAAAAAAAATATGGCTATTTCTCACCTACCCCTTATAAAACAGAGCAGATTATCTGTTATGCCCATAGACTATAAAAGCTGGAAAATTATATGCAAGATGGGTAAGATAAATTTTTAATTTCATAAATGGAATAAAAATGGCAAAAAGAAGTAAAAAGAAAAAGTCAAAAAAAAGAGTTAAAAAACTTTTTAAAAAAAGAAAATCATATAAAAAAAAGAGAAAATCTTTTAAAAAAAGTAAAGTAACTAGAAAAAAACTTTCCAAAGAAACTAAAGATGTAGATGGTAATTTGGTTTTTAAAGTTTCAGAAAAATGGTCTAAACAAGCGTATGTGAATAAATCACAATATGAAAAAAAATATAAGTTTTCTATTAAAAATAATGATGATTTCTGGGCGAAAGAGGGTAAAAGAATAAATTGGATAAAACCTTATTCAAAAATAAAAGATGTTAAGTATAGTAAAGAAGATGTTCATATTAAATGGTATTATGACGGAACTTTAAATGCTTCAGCGAATTGTATAGACAGACATTTAGAAAAAAAGGCGAATAAGCCTGCCATAATTTGGGTTGGTGATGATCCAAGTGACTCAAAAAAAATATCTTATAAAGAATTACATAAAAATGTTTGCAAAGTTGCAAATGGTTTAAGGAGTTTAGGTATACAAAAAGGTGACAGGGTAACAATTTACCTAACTATGATACCAGAATTAGCTTACACGATGTTAGCATGTACAAGAATTGGTGCTATACATTCTATAATCTTCGGAGGATTTTCTCCCGACTCAATAGCTACAAGAATAAACGACTGCGAGTCTGATTACGTTATAACTGCGGACGAGGGTGTGAGGGGTGGCAAAATAATTCCACTAAAAAAAATTGCTGATGAAGCGATGATGCAGTGTCCAAATGTAAAAAAGTGTGTTGTAGTAAAAAGGACTGGAAATCCAACTAACTGGGACGATGAAAGAGACATATCTTATGATGACATGATTAAAAATGTTTCTGACAAGTGTCCTCCTGAAGAAATGAATGCAGAAGATCCAATGTTTATTCTTTATACCTCTGGTTCAACTGGAAAACCAAAAGGAGTTTTACATACCACAGGAGGTTATATGGTCTATGCATCTATGACGCATCAGTACATATTTGATTACAAACCAAAAGATATTTATTTTTGTAGTGCAGATATTGGGTGGGTAACTGGACATAGTTATATTATTTATGGTCCACTATCAAATGGAGCTACCACTATAATGTTCGAAGGGATTCCTACTTATCCTGATAGTTCGAGATGGTGGCAGATAATAGATAAATATAAAGTTAATATTTTTTATACAGCACCAACAGCAATAAGAGCTTTAATGAGAGAGGGAAATGGACCGGTAAAGAAAACTAGCAGAAAATCATTGAAATTGCTTGGCACTGTTGGCGAGCCAATAAATCCAGAAGCTTGGATGTGGTATTACAAGACCGTTGGAGACTCCAGATGCCCGATTGTTGATACTTGGTGGCAAACTGAAACTGGTGGAATTTTAATTTCTCCTCAGCCCGGGGCTATAAATTTAAAACCAGGATCAGCCACAAAACCTTTTTACGGAATAAAACCAGCTATTGTCGATGAGAATGGAAAGATAATAAAAGGAGCAGGCAAAGGCAGACTTTGTATGCTTCAATCATGGCCTGGCCAGATGAGGACAGTTTATGGAGACCACGAAAGATTTATAAAAACATATTTTTCACAATTTGATGGCAAGTACTTTACTGGTGATGGTTGTAGACGTGACAAGGATGGATATTATTGGATAACTGGCAGAGTTGATGACGTTATTATAGTTTCCGGTCATAATTTAGGAACCGCAGAAATTGAAAGTGCCTTTGTTGCTCATACAAAAGTTGCTGAAGCTGCTGTTGTTGGGTTTCCTCATGATATTAAAGGAAATGGACTTTATTGCTATGTTACTCTAAACGCCGGAGAAAATCCTGATGGAGATTTAGAAAGAGAACTAAAATTGTGGGTACGAAAACAAATCGGTCCAATAGCTACACCAGATCATATTCAATTTTCTCCTGGACTGCCTAAAACTAGATCAGGAAAAATTATGAGAAGGATTTTAAGAAAAATTGCTGCTAATGAACATCATGATTTAGGAGACACGACAACACTGGCTGATCCTTCAGTAGTAGAGTCATTAGTAGAAAATAGAAAGAATAAATAATTTAGATATTGCCAAATTTATTAGTTAATCTTTTAAATTCATTTTGAACATTGTTCCACTTTAAAAACATCGAATTAATTACAATTTTTTTATCTAACTTTTTTAATTCATCAGCAATAGGTGACCAATTATAAAGTTCATTGCAGCTATATTCAAAGGGTTTTGAGCTATAATAATTTGACCAATCAATTTTGGGGTATCTTGTGTTAAATTCTTTTGTTGCACTTTCGTATGCCTCTGAAATCATGCCATTTGCTTTTTCTGTATTTAAAATTTCAAAAAAAACTTTGTTTGCGTCTTCTATTTTTTCAATCTTTTTTTCTTTATATAAAAAAGAGAAGCAAAAAAAAGTACTATCAATCAAAGAGGCTGCATAAATATGCCATTTAGCAATATTTATAGAATTTAAAAAATCTTTATTCTCAAACATAATTACATGTTTTGCTCCCATTCTTGTTTTAAGATATCCATACAAAGTCATTTGGCTAACTTGCGCTGATTGTTCTTGAATAAAATTTTTTACTTGATCAAGAGACCTTATTGGACGATATTTCGTGAAGAGACGCTTCAGAGGAAACAGGTATTTTTGTATATCTTTTAGATTCAATTTCACGTTGTATTTACTATTTATCAAACTATTTTACCCATTAAAAGGGTGGTATTTTGTAATTTCAAGAGATTTTTTGACTTTTAATTGACGTTGATTTGGGTATGCTTCCCCAAAACTCTTAACAAATTAAAGGGAGGAAAGACATGTCAAACAAAGAAGCACATTGGCAAAAGACCAAAAACCATATGTTCGTAACATTGGCTATTTGGTTCTTTTTCTCAATAGTAATATTTATGTTCGGCGAGTCGGTAAATCAGGGATCGTTTCTTGGTTACCCATTAGCTTATTATATGTCAGCACAAGGATCTCTTGCTGCTTTCGTAATTTTAATCTTTTGGTTTGCTAACAAACAGGAGAAAATCGACGACGAACACGGATATGGTGGCGAAAAGGAGGATGACTAATGTTTAAAGGTGGTTTTATACAAAACCTTCCTAAGATCTACGGTCTATACACCGGAGGTTTCTTAGTATTCATCTTATTGATGGCAGTACTAGAATCTGCAGGTGTTAGCGCAGCGAGCATAGGAATTATGTTTGTAGCTTTTACAGTGCTTATCTACGCACTTATTGGTTACTTATCTAGAACTATACAAGTTGACGCTTACTACGTAGCGGGAAGACAAGTACCAACAGTATTTAACGGAATGGCGACGGCAGCTGACTGGATGTCAGGTGCATCGTTTGTTGCGATGGCTGGTGGTATTTATTTTGGTGGCTATACTTACATGGCATTCTTAGTTGGATGGACTGGTGGATACGTATTAGTGTCTACTCTGTTAGCACCATATTTAAGAAAATTTGGTTGTTATACTGTACCGGACTTTATTGGAACTAGATATGGCGGAAATCTTCCAAGATTTTGCGCAACTTTAGTTTTAGTATTAGCTTCATTCACTTACGTGACGGCACAAATTAATGCGACTGGAACAATTGCATCAAGAGCTTTACAAATTCCATTTGAACTTGGAGTTTGGGTTGGTCTAGTTAGTATTTTAATGTGTTCAATGTTAGGTGGTATGAGAGCTGTTACTTGGACACAAGTAGCCCAGTACATCGTACTTATAACAGCATACTTGATACCAGTATTCTGGATGGGAAGTAAATTGGGTAATCCATTCCCACACTTTATGCTTGGTGATGAAGTACAACGTTTAGCGGAGCTAGAAGCTTCAGCTGGCCTAGTAAAAAATAGCGCTGCAGACATTAAAGCTGCTGGTGTACCAGGTGGATTGAAATATATTTCTAATCCTCACTCTGCTGTACCTGCGGGCGGAATGGCTGTATGGAAATACTTATCGCTTGCGATTTGTATGATGGTAGGAACTGCATCGTTACCTCATATTTTAATGAGATACTTTACAACTCCTTCTGTTAAATCAGCGAGAAAATCAGTGGCTTGGTCACTGTTCTTTATATTCTTGCTTTATTTCTCTGCGCCAATGCTAGCAACACTATCTAAACTACAGTTAATGGATCCAAACTTACCTACTGCGATTATTGGAAAATCAATTGCAGAAGTGAAGAGTATACCATGGGTTCAAAACTGGTCTGCAGTAAAACAAGTGTTTATTGCTGACTTCAACGGTGATGGAATATTACAGTTGAACGAATGGTTTATGAGAGGTGACGTAGTAGTATTAGCGACTCCTGAAGTTGCTGGTTTACCTTACGTTATTTCTGGATTAGTTGCTGCAGGTGGTATGGCTGCTGCCATGTCAACTGCCGATGGATTAGTTTTAGCGATATCAAACTGTTTATCACATGATATCTACTACAAAATAATCGATCCGAAAGCTGACGTTAAGAAAAGGCTAATCGTAGCTCGTGTACTTCTAGTAGTGATTGGTGCTGCCGCTGCTTATATCTCTTCAATGAGATTAACAAGCATTCTGGGAGCAGTAGCTTGGGCATTCGACTTTGCGATGTCAGGCTTATTCTTCCCACTTGTACTTGGTGTATGGTGGAAGAGAGCTACTAAAGAAGGTGCGGTTGCAGGAATACTTGGAGGTCTAATCTCTGGTACAGCATATCTAATTTATGTTGGACCTAAGTTTATGGCGAATACTCCATGGCTTGGAATTGACCACTTAAGATTTGGTATTATAGGAGCATCAGTAAGCTTAGTTGCTATGGTTGTGGTAAGCTTAATGACTAAAGAACCTAGTAGTTCCATTCAAAAGATGGTTGATGACGTTAGAATACCTAGCGGAAGAGCTATTCTTGGAAAACAACACTAAATAAATATTTTATTTATGAAAAGGGGCGATTTATTCGCCCCTTTTTTTTTGCTTTTAGCAATCAATTTCCCATGCTAGTTTAATTAATGCCAATTTGGATATTAATTTTAGATTACATATTAGGAATTATAATGTGGACTTTAATAGGAAGATCCGCGATGAATATTTTTCAAAGAGAAGACTCAAATTTCTTTTTTATGAAGGCTTTTGTGAAATTAACAAATCCAGTAATAAAAGTGTTTAGATTTATTACACCAAGTTTCATTATCCCACTTTTCATTCCTTTATATGTCGCTTGGTTTTTTTATATGTTTCGTTTCTATGCTATGCCTTATATACTTGGATATGATGTAATGGGTATGCTTTCATTTCCTTTGGAAAGCGATATTGCAAAAGAAATTTATCGATTATTTAGTAAATAATTTTAAATGAGCGGAAAACTTTACACATTAATAACTTTTGTTGCATTATTCTGGTTTTTTTGTTTATACACTGGTTTTAGAAATGAAAAAAAAATCATAACGCCGGTTGAATTTTTTATATTTAGCAGGCAGCTTCCTAGTTGGGCTTATTTTGCCCTAATTACAAGTGTGGTATTTTCTGGTTTAATATTTTTTTTTCAGCCAAGTCTAATTTTTTTGAACGGGTTACCGTTTTCGGTCACATCTCTTTTTGTAATAACTATTCCACTAGTTGGAATAATTTTCTCAAAAAGACAATGGCTTCTATCAAAGAAGTTCGGGTATCTAACACCATCAGAAATGGTTTCTGATTATTTTAGAAGTGATATTTTAAGAATATTAATTGTTTTAATTGCCTTAGGTTTCTCAATTCCCTTCATAGCTATGCAACTATCTTTTGGTGGTCTGCTTCTAAATATATTATCTGATGATATTTTGGGAAGAGGATCTGCATCAATTTTGATAGGGGCAGTAGTTTGTGTGTATTTGAGTACTGGAGGGATAAGATCCTTAATAATTATAGACTCAATTCAGTTTCTTTTAATGATTTTTGGAATTTTCTGTATTGGATTTATTGCATATGACTTGGCAGGAGGGTGGGGCCTACTTAACGAAAGTTTATCAAGAGTGGCAAATATGAAAGAAAATTTATTTAATATAAAAGAAAGTTACAATTCTTATCTTTCTATACCGGGCACAATTAAAACTGTAAATTTACTAAATGACGAACTTCCTTACAACGGGATCTGGACTTCTTCAATGATACTTACATTTGTTCTAGCGTTGAGTAGTATTCAATTAGCTCCTAGTGTCTCTATGATTACATATGCAAGTAAAGATCCAGGATATTTCGCAACCCAACAAATTTGGTTTTCAGCCTTCTTAATTGGATTTTTATTAATTTTCTTTGTAAATGGTATTGGTTTAGGTTCGTCCTTATTGGGTGCAAATAATGTGGTAAACGAGAGTGGTAACAATGTTTCAAATATTTTACCACCAAATATTTATCCCGATAATTTTATGTCTCTAGTACCAAATATTATTAATCTCGTTGGAGAGTATTCTTTCATCTTCTTTGGAATTTTAGGTTTATGTGCAATTGCTGCAATACAGTCAATGGCATGTTTAATTTTAACTTCAAGTGCAATTGTTACAAGAGACGTGGTAAAAAAATTCTTTGTAAAAAATCTAACAAACAGAATGGAAATTTTCTCATCTAGAATTTTAATAATGTTCATTTTTATAATTTCTCTCATTTTGTCTCTTCTGGCTCAAAGAAATATATTTGACCTAGCAAGTTTTTCGCTTGCGATTGCATGTCAAATGTTTGTACCATTGGCTGCTATATGCTACTTTTCATGGTTTACAAAACAAGGTATTTCATTTGGAATTGTAATTGGAATTGCAGCAGTAATTTTTACAGATGGAATAGGACAGAATTTATTTGGAGAAATAATTCCCTGGAGTAAGTGGCCATTAACTATTCATTCTTCAGCATGGGGCTTGTTTTTTAATATTATCGGGGCAACAGTAATCTCTTTTATAACTCAAGAAATAAAAGAAACCAAAATGAAAAAAAGGTTTCATGAATTTATTGATGAACATAAAAACTATTCTTTAACTAGAAGAAGTTTAAAACCAAGCGCATGGATTATTCTCGTGGTGTGGTTATTCTTTGCATTTGGGCCAGGTTTAATGATTGGAAATGAATTGTTCGGAAACCCTATCAATGTGGAAAGTTGGTCTTTTGGTATGCCCTCTGTTTGGGTTTGGCAGTTAATTTTTTGGGGCATAGGTATTTTATTGGTATGGTTTTTGGCTGTAAAAATGGAAATGTCAACATCGTTTGAAAAAAACATAGTTTCACAAACAGAAGATATAAATAATACATAGTTATAGTAAAATATTTTTTGACATATAATTATTTAAAACTATAAATAATTAGATATGGCTAGTTCAATTAAGATTTCACCATCTATACTTTCATGTGATTTTAGTAAAATTGGCAAAGAAGTTGAAGCCTTAGAAAAAGCTGGGGCTGACTATATCCATGTAGATGTTATGGATGGTCACTTCGTTCCTAATCTCACAATTGGACCTGATGTTATAAAAAATATAAGACCTTGTAGTAGAAAAGTTTTTGATGTTCATTTAATGATTTCACCTGTAGATAATTATATTCAACAGTTTGCTGAAGCCGGAGCAGACATAATTACTTTTCACCCTGAAGCGACCAAAAGTATAAAAAAAACAATTGATTTAATAAAAAAGTATAAAAAAAAAGTTGGCATATCACTTAAACCCAAAAGTGGAATCAGTTTGATAAAGGATTATCTTAGTCAAATTGACCTGGTTTTAGTTATGAGTGTTGAACCAGGTTTTGCTGGTCAAAAATTTATGCCTGAAGTTCTACCAAAATTAAAAGAACTAAAAGATATTATTAAAAGAAATAATTTAAGTATCGATCTTGAAATTGACGGGGGGATAAACTTTGAGAATTCAAAAATTGCCAAAGACGCAGGTGCTAATGTTCTTGTGTCTGGTTCTACAATATTTAAACAAAATAATGGAGATTTAAAAAAGAATATAGATTTATTAAGACAAAATTAATTAATGATAGGATTTAGTAGTACTTACATTTATTTATTAGCTATTAAAAAAATTTTTATAAGATCTTTGAAAGAATTTTTTTTTAGCTCCAATTATTACAACAAATTGTTAGACTCAGAAGTACCCTCTAGTTTTTTATTTAACCCTAATCCGTATTTACTATCTCCTTTTGTAAGCCATAAGGACTCTTTGATTAAAATATCAAATGAAGATGTGAGAAATTTTAGAATTAATCTTTTTAAAAATAAAGAAAAGAGTATACATAATTTTTTATGGCTTAATTTAATTGATAGAAAAAATAAGAATGTAACAGTCCAAAGCATTATAAAAGAATGGATTGCCAAGCACAGTAAATATACTAAAGATATTTGGGACGAGGATCTTGCTAGTCTCAGAATTATAAGCTGGATTTCAAATGCAGATTTAATTTTAAACACAAATGATAAAGATTTTAATAAATCTTTTTATAAGAATACTATAAGACAAATAAATTTTATAAAAAAAAATATTAATAATCTAAATGATGAAAATAAAAAAATATCTTCAATTAGTTTATTGATACTCTCCGGTTTAGTTTTTAAAGAATATTTTACTTATTATAAGATAGGTTTAAAGGAGCTTAAAAAGCTTATAGATAATTATTTCGACAAAAATGGATTCCCAATTAACAGAAATTTTGAAAATTTGTTAACTTTTGTTCAATATTTTATTCTTATTAAGGAGTGGATTAAAAGTGCTCAAGAGACTGTACCAGAACATTTAGAGGATATTATTGAAAAAAATTTAATTTGCATTAATTCCCTAAACAGTCCATCAAAAAAACTACCTTTATTTAATGGGTCTACAGATAAAAGTTTAAATAATTTTTTTAATTATCTTGATAAACTTAATTATAGTTTAAAGAAAAACCTAAAGTCAGTGGGACAAGTTCAAATAGTTAAAAATAACAAAACAATTTTATATTTTGACTCCGGTGGGCCACCAAATTACAAAGTTTCAAAAGATTATCAGTCAGGACCTTTATCTTTTGAATACTCTAGCGATAAAGATAAAATTATAACAAATTGCGGTTATGGTAGAAAAATATCTAAGAAAATTCAGATTTTAAGTAAATTTACTTCTGGTCAGTCTACATTATGTATTGATGACACCTCCGTTGTAAAGTTTAAAAAAAGCAACATAATAAATAAAGCGTACGGTTCAACGATAAGTAATACTTTTAAAATTTTTGATGTGGAAAGAAAGGAAAATAAAGAAAATGTTGAAATTTCTGCAACTCACAATGCGTACCTTGAAAAATTTGGTTATCTTCATAAGCGAAAAATTAACTTCTATAAAAAGAGTAATAGCATTGATGGAAGTGACTATTTAATTAAAAAACATGGTAGTTCAGATGTTAATTTTTCTATAAGATTTCATCTTTATCCTGGCATAAATACAGTAAAAACGTTAAGCGGGAAAAGTATTCTTTTACAAACAAATGGAAATAAATCCTGGGTATTTTCTTCTGGTGAACTAGCAATTGATTTAGAGAAAAGTCTTTTTTTTGGAAGAAATAAAGCATTAAGCAATAAATGCATTGTGATATATGGAAAAACGATGGACCAAAACGTTAATATTAATTGGAAATTAAAGAAGGCAAGCTAGAAATGTCTACTAAAATTAAAAATGCTTTGATCTCGCTTTCAGATAAACAGGAACTAGAAAAATTATTAAAAATTCTTAGAAAATTTAATGTAAACATAATTAGTTCAGGCGGAACTTTTAAAGAAATTAAAAAACTGGGATATAAATGTATTGAAGTTTCAAAATTTACAAAATTTAAGGAGATGTTAGACGGCAGGGTAAAAACGCTTCATCCAAAGATTCATGCTGGAATTTTAAGCAAGAGATCAAACAAAAAACACATAAGAGAAATGAGTAGGAGTAAATTTCAATACATTGATTTGGTTGTTGTTAATTTCTATCCTTTTCAGGAAACAATTCAAAAAACTAATAATTTTCAAACAATTATTGAGAACATTGATATTGGTGGGCCAACTTTAGTGAGAGCTGCAGCAAAAAATTTTAAAGACGTTACAGTTATAACTGATAAAAAAGATTATAGGTATTTAATTCAAGAACTTAATACAAATAAGGGTTCAACTAGTATAAAATTTAGAGAAAAAATGTCGTGTAAGGCTTTTGGATTAACAGCATATTACGATTCTGTTTTGTCAAATTGGTTTGATAAAAAACTAAATATTTTATTTCCTGAAAAAAAAACAATGTTTGGAAACAAAATATCTGAGTTACGTTATGGAGAAAATCCACATCAAAAAAGCTCTATCTATCTTAATGATCTTTCAAATTCAGAAATTGGTCTAAGAAAGATCAAAGGTAAAGCTTTAAGCTATAATAACTATAATGATATATATACTGGCTTAGAAATATTAAATTCTTTTAAAAAAAAAGGTACTGTCATTATAAAACATGCAAACCCATCAGGTGTATCACTAAACGGATCACCTCTCAAAACTTTCAAAGAATCTTATTTATCAGATCCAGTAAGTGCATTTGGTGGAATTGTTGCATGTAACTTTAAAATTAATGAAAACATTGCCAAAGAGATGTCCAAGGTATTTTTTGAAGTTATATTAGCAAAGAATTTTGATAAAAGAGCTCTGGAAATTTTTAGAAATAGGAAGAATTTAATCCTCATCGACATATCAAAGTTCAAAATAAGGAAAGATTATGAGATTAAAAATTTTAGTAATGCATTTTTAATGCAAGAAAAAAATAAAATTATATTTAATAGGAAAAAGTTAAAATTTGTTACTAAACTTAAGCCATCAAAAAAAGAAATCGCACAAGCAGAATTTGCTTTAAACGTTTGTAAATATGTTAAATCAAATTCAATCGTAATATCTAATTCTTTCTCAACTATTGGAATAGGTGCTGGGCAACCAAGCAGGGTCGACAGCTGTAAAATTGCTGTTCAAAAAGCAAAAAGTTTTCAGAACAAAAAATTAAGAAATTCGGTTGCGGCATCTGACGCATTCTTTCCATTTCCGGATGGTGTTAAAAATTTAATTAAGGCTGGCGTTAAAGTTATTGTTCAACCTGGTGGATCTATAAGAGATACTGAGTCTATAAAGTTAGCCAACAAGTCAAAAGTGAAAATGATTTTCACTGGGACAAGACATTTTTACCATTAATTAATCTTATCAACTTTAGCCGCTAAAACAAAATCACTCTCGTGTAATCCTTTTATAGCGTGAGTGAAAATTTTTATTTTAGCATAACCCCAACCAAACCAAATATCAGGATGATGTCCTTCTTTTTCAGCTATTGCACCTACTTTGTTTACAAAATTTTGACTTTCTATGAAATTTTTAAATTTAAAATTTTTAATTAAATAGTAAATTTTATCCTCGTCAGCTTTAACTTCCCAGCCATCCACCATTTTGAGATATTTATGAATTTCAGTTATTTCAAAACCTGGAATTCCACCTTCACAAGGAATACACTTTTTATCAGCTAAATCAGTCATAATTTTAATACTTTTCTTGGAGCGGGAGAAGGGAATTGAACCCTCGGCCTAAACGTTGGCAACGTTTCGCTCTACCACTGAGCTACTCCCGCATAAAAAAATAGATTATAAATACTGCTTTTTTGTAATGCAAGTGATAATAAAAAATAGGTATTCTTTCTAACTGGTCAACGGTAGAATAAAAATTTAAAAACTATGAGTAAAGTCCGCAATATTTTATTTATTATGGCAGATCAATTAAGATGGGATTATTTGTCTTGCTATGGACACCCACATTTAAAAACACCTAATATAGATGGTCTTGCAAAAAAAGGGGTATTGTTTGAGTCTGCTTATGTTCAATCACCTGTTTGTGGTCCGTCTAGAGCTTCCTACTATACTGGCCGAACTGTTTTCAGTCATGGCTCTACTTGGAACCAAGTTCCCCTTCCTATTGGTGAGTTAACTATTGGTGACTATTTAGGTAAATCAGGGATAAGAACAGGAATTGTTGGTAAGACACACATGCAACCAGATGCTGAAGGAATGGCACGCTTGGGTATAAACAAAAATACTGAAATTGGATTAGTAGTAAGTGAACCTGGATTTGAGCCATACGAAAGAGATGATGGGCTTCATCCAAATAATCATGTAAAAAAATACAAAAAAAAATTATCTTACAACGATTGGCTTAATAAACTTGGATACGAAGGTGATAATCCTTGGGATAGTTGGGCTAACTCTTCTGAGGGAAAAAATGGCGAGATACTTAGTGGTTGGAAATTAAGGAACTCAAATAAACCTGCAAGAGTTTCTGAAAAACATTCGGAAACTGCTTTTATGACAAACAGAGCTATGGAATTTATTGAAGAAAGTTCTGAGAAGCCTTGGTTTTTACATTTATCGTATATTAAACCTCATTGGCCTTATATTGCCCCGTCACCTTATCACAATATGTTTTCTCAAAATCAATTTAGTCCTGTTCAAAGAAGCGAAATTCAAAAGAAAGATATGAATCCTGTTTATAAAGCTTTTGTAGAAACAAGAGTATCAAAAACTTTTTCTAAAGATGAAGTTCGTAATACTGTGATGTCTGGTTATATGGGATTAATAAAACAAATTGATGATAACCTTGGAAGGCTTTTTGAATTTCTTGATAAGAAAGGAAACATGAAAGACACAATGATAGTATTTACTTCAGATCATGGTGATTATCTTGGAGATCATTGGTTAGGGGATAAAGAATTATTTCATGAACAAATAGTTAGGGTTCCAATGATTATTTATGATCCAAGGAAAACAGCTGATAAAACACGGGGGAAAAAAGAAAAACGCTTCATTGAAGCAATTGATCTTTTGCCTACTTTTTTAGACGCGGTTGAAAGTAAAGAAAGTAAACATCGGCTTGAGGGAAATTCATTAAAAGCAATTATAAATGGCGACAAAATAAATCAATGGAAAGACGGAGTATTTAGTGAGATTGATTATTCATTTAATGAGGCAAGAAAATTACTTAAACTGGGTGCATCAGATGCAAGAGGGTACATGTTGCGTACCTCGAAATGGAAATATATTTATTTCAAAGGTTTTCCGCCGCAATTATTTGATCTAGAAAAAGATCCAGAGGAATTTATAGACGTTGGACAATCTGCTGATTACAAAAAAATAAGAGACGAGATGAAAGAATTGCTTTTAAAAAGATTGGTAAGTAGAAAAAATAGAGTGGCAGCAACAGATGAATTTGTTTTAAAAGACAGGGATTACTCCAAAGAAGACGATATAATGATTGGGGTCTGGTAATATAATTTTATTCTGCGGCCTATTATCTTATATAGTTTTTGTAAATATTATTTTAATTTAGATGAATGAAAAATACTGAAGTTGAAAAAATAATTCAACCTATATCAGCATCTGATGGTGCTGGGGTTAAATTAAAAAGAAGCATCGGTGTTGAACCAAACTACTTTGACCCTTTCTTAATGCTTGATGAATTTGGATCAGAAAATAAAGACGATTATGTTGCTGGTTTTCCTGCGCATCCACATCGTGGTATTGAAACGGTTACCTACATGTTAGCTGGAGAGTTTGAGCATAAGGACAGCACTGGTGGTAAAGGGCGCATGACAGCAGGTGATGTCCAATGGATGAAAACAGGTAGTGGAATAATTCACTCAGAAATGCCCGCGATGAAAGAAGGCAAACTACATGGCTTTCAACTTTGGATAAATATGCCAGCTAAATATAAAATGAACAAACCAGAATATATATATATAGACTCAAAAAAAATGAGCATTCACAAAGATGAGGATAAACAAGTAAAAGTTATTGCAGGTAAATTTGAAAAAGCAGAAGGTCCTGTTATGAAACATAATGTTGATCCAATTTATTTTGATGTGGAGCTAGGTGAAAATAAAAATTTTAACTTTAAACTTCCTAAAACTCATAATTCATTTATTTATTTAATTGAAGGAGAAATTAAAATTGGAAAAAATAAACATAACCAAATCAAAGGCTCGACCTTAATATTATTAAACAGTGGTGAAGAATTAAATATCTCTGCGGAGACCAAAGCTAAATTTTTATTAATTTCAGGAAAGCCAATTGGTGAACAGATTGCAAGAGGTGGTCCGTTTGTGATGAATACAAAAGAAGAAATTACTCAAGCTATTAGTGATTACCAGAGTGGAAACTTCGTTAAATAAAGCTAATTTTTAAATAATTTACTATATATACAATCTGAAACAATCTCGTGCGAAATAGCGTTTGGATGGCCCTCTCCTTCAACAGCATATTTATCTCCTTCAAGAAAATTACAGTTTATATTTTGAATAGATTTATCGTTAATAAATTTTTCATAATCGATCAATTTTTTATTTGGAAGTTTGTTTAAAAATAACAATATAAACTTTGAATTTTTTTCATCTGCAATATTCTTCATTTCTAAAATTACCTCTTGTGAAATTTTAGTTTCATCAAAAGATCTTCTTAAAGAACTTATTTTTAAAATTCTTTTTTCTATTTTTGATATTAAGGCAGATATATTTCCTAAAGGAAGTTTTAAGTATTCCTTTGGTTTGTGAATTCTAAGTTTATTATTTTCTATTGAAGCATATGGTAAAAGAAGCTTGCCTTCAGTACCTCTTGATGCTTTATTAAGTTGATACATCCAAGATCCTGATGCAATATTTCTAACTTCGTGGTGGGGTATAAATCCATAAATAATATAATTAATATTATCCATATTACTAGAAATTTCTTTTAATTTTAGTAATGACTGCACCCCTCCGTAACCACCTACTCCATAGTTTATGAAATTAAAATCTTGTTTTTTTTCTTGTAATAACCATACAAAACTTTCGCTATCATCGACTGCCCAACCTTGAGTCAGTGACCCACCGATAAAAATAACTTTTTTTTCTTTCTGATTTTTTCCTGTAAACCGCCTACCATCTTCAAGATTAGTAAGTTTTGTTGTATTTCCATTTTTAGACCATGGTTCAAATTTAAAATTTCCAGTTTTGGGTTTCCACCCTAAAATTTCATCTTGTATGAAAGATATAGGCTGTTCTTTTAATTCTACTTTGTCTTTTTCACGAGGTTTATCTTTTAAAACAAACCTAATAAATGCCTCCAATAAAAAAGAAATAATAATTACGCTAACTATTGTTAAAATAAAGTTTTTAATAATATTTCGTACTTGCATTTATATGTTAGCGCATCAATAAACTAGGTAAATAAAGGCATATCGCTGGAAATGCAATTATTAGTACAAGCCTAATTACATCTGTTATCAAAAAAGGAACAGTTCCAAACCAAATTGTTTGAAGTGGTGTTCTCTGCATTACGCCTTTAATTACAAATAAATTCATTCCAATTGGTGGCGAGATCAATCCAAATTCTACAACGATCACAGCAAAAATTCCAAACCATATTGGATCTATACCAGCATCAGCAATAACAGGATAAAACACTGGAATTGTAAGAAATAACATTGCAAGCGAGTCCATCACAGTCCCAAGAACTAAATAAATTACACAGATAACTAAAATGATACCAATTTGGGTGAGTTGTAAGTCATTGATAAAATCAACAACAGTAAAAGGTAGCTGTGTAACAGTTATTAAAACATTAAATACTGCTGCCCCAACAACAATTAAATACAAAGCACCAACAGTTTTTATAGTGTCCCAAACAGAATTTTTTAACATTTCTAATGTAAGTTGGCGTCTTATAAAAATAAAAATTAATACTAATATTACTCCAACAGCCGCACTTTCTGTTGCGGTGAAAAAACCTAAATAAAGGCCCCCCATAATAATTGCAAAAATTAGAAATATTGGAAATACTTTCCAAATTGCAGCTAATCTTTCATTCAATGGCATTTTCTCTCCATATCCACCTTGTTTTGGAAAAATTAAAAGATAAACACGAATTGCTATCATGTAGAGGACTACTGCAATTATTCCCGGGATTAATGCAGCAAAAAAAAGTTTTTGAACGGATTGCTCGGTTAAATAAGCGTAAATTACTAGAATGACACTTGGAGGAATTATAATACCTAGGGTTCCACCTGATGCAATAGAACCACTGATTAGTGCATCGCTATAACCGTGACGTCTCATTTCTGGTGCAGCCATTTGTGACATAGTTGCTGCTGTTGCAATAGAAGAACCACATATCATTCCAAATCCAGCACAAGCACCGACTGTAGACATTGCAAGACCACCCTTGTAATGACCAACAATTGCATATGCTGCATCATATAAATTTCTTGAAAGGTTTGCTCTGTTAGCAAGATTCCCCATTAGAACAAAAAAAGGTAATACAGATAGACTATATTTTGAAACTGCTTCGTAAGGTGCGGTTCCTAAAATAAAAAATGCCTGCTCAAACCCTACGATTAATCCAAACCCAGTAAATCCAACTATAAGCATAGATATGCCTATAGGTATATTAAGCGCCATCAAAATTAAAACGGCAAGAAACGCTAAAGCTCCGCTAGTGATAGGATCAAATGTCATAATTTATTTTTTTTCAAAAATTTTTTTTAAAAACCAAAGTACTATTGCTATAACGCTTAACCACATGGCAAATGCAGATGCAAAATAAAATGGGTAAAAACTTAATTCCAAATCAATAGTTACTCTTCCATTTTTGAAAAAAGCAAATGCTTCTTTAGTAGTTCCATATGCTACGAAAGACATGACTATTAACATTAATAAAAATCTAAAAAATGTTATAAAGTTTTGAAGTGTCTTATTGTCTATATTCTTAATAAAATCAGCTGAAACGTGAGCGTTTAAAAAAAAAGCCCTAGGCATGGCTAAAAAAGCAACTAGAGCAATGCCGAACTCAACAATTTCAATTGTGCCTGCAACAGGAGAATTAAAAAATCTTCTGCCAAAAACATCACAAAAAGTTAATATAGCAAGTGAAAACAAAATTAAGCCAGATGCTATGGCCGCATAATCAAATATTTTATTTATTTTAATTTGCATAAGAATATTGTAGCCTAACAGAGTTTTATAGATAAAGGCACTCAAAATAGATTATGAAATTTGTTTCTTTTTTACAAAATAACCAAGCTAAATTTGGAATTTCTGATGGAAAAAACATCACAGATCTTACTGGAAAAATAAGAGGTGCGAATACTTTAAAAGAGTTGATTGCTAATAAATTAATTCTAGAAGCAAAAGAATTTTCAAAAAAAAATCCAGGAAACATAAATCTTGATGAAATTGAATATCTGCCTGTGATTCCAAATCCAGGCAAAATTGTTTGTGTGGGTCTAAATTATAGTGAGCATGTGAAAGAGACTGGTAGAACAGTGGAGCAAAATCCAGTAATTTTTCTTAGAGTGCCTGAGAGCCAAACTGCACATAAGCAACCAATACAAAGACCTCAAGTTTCGGGAAGTTTAGATTATGAATGTGAGATGGCTGTTATAATGGGTGATGCAGGGAAACACATTAAACCTGAAGACGCTCTCAAACATATAGTTGGCTATTCTTGTTATAATGAGTGCACTATTAGGGAATGGCAACAGCATACTAGACAATTTGGAATGGGTAAAAATTTTGAGAAGACTGGAAGTTTTGGGCCCCACATGGTCTTGGCTGAAAATATTTCTGACTACACAAAATTATCAATTCAAACACGTTTAAATGGCAAAGTTATGCAAAGTGCTAAATTAAGTCAGCTTATTTTCGATATCCCAAGTTTAATTTCATACGTTTCTAAAGCCATACCATGGAGAGCTGGCGATGTGTTAGTTACAGGTACACCAGGGGGTGTCGGCTTCAAAAGAAAACCTCCAATATTTATGAAAGAAGGAGACCAAGTAGAGGTTGAGATATCAGAAATTGGTATACTTTCGAACATAATTAAGGATGAAAAAATCTAAAATTAAAGCTAAGCTTAAAAAATTAATTAATTTATTTGGGGGAAAAAATGATTAAAAAAAAACTAATTGGTTTGTTGTTTGGAGTTTTCTCTTTAAGTTTAATCAGTTCAGCATCCGCTACTGAGCTTAAATTGGCAACTTTCGAACCACCAAAGGCCTTCATCGCTAGTAAAATTCTAGGAGCGTGGGCTGAAAAAGTTAATAAATGTGCAAACGGTAAATTGAACGTAAAAATGTACGCTGGTGGAGTTCTAGGTAGCCCACCTAAGCAATATGACATAGTTACAAAAGGTGTTGCTGATATTTCATGGACTGTTTTAGGTTACATTGGGGGTCAGTTTCCATTAAGTTCAGTAATTGAGTTGCCATTTTTAACAAGAACATCTGCTGCAGGTTCAACTGCTTTAAATACTTTATATGATGAAGGGTATCTTGATAAAGAAATGTCAGGAATTCATTTAATCGGATTGCACTCTAATCCTGGTTACCAAATTCATATGAAAGACACTAAAGTTATGGATCCATCTGACTTTAAAGGAAAAAAAATGAGAGTTCCTAGCAAAATTGCAGGGACGATCCTTAAAACTTTAGGAGCTACTGGAGTAAAGGTCCCAGCACCTGGTACTTATGAAGCTCTTAACAAGGGTGTGTTAGACGGAACACCTTTTCCTTATACAGCTGTAGGCTCATTTAAATTGTTTGAAGTAACAAAATATCATACAGAAGTTAATATCACGAATGCTACTTTTGGTTTGATTATGAATAAGGATAAATACAAAAGTTTGGACTCAGTACAGAAAAAATGTATTGATAAGTTTAGTGGTCATGCTTTTAGTGGTTGGGCTTCAAATTTAATTGACAGACAAAATGCTAAAATGAAAGAAGTTGTTGCAAACACTCCAGGTCATGAGATTGCGGTTGCTTCACCTGCTGTCCTAGCTAAGTATAAAAAAATACTAAAACCTATTGAGAAAGATTGGTTAGCTGAAATGAAGGGCAAAGGTCTTGATGGTGATGGTGTGTTAAAAAGAGCCAGACAAATCATTAAGAAAATTGACGGTTAATAATAATTAAATATATTGAGCCCGCGTTATGTATAGCGGGCTCAAACTTTTTCTAGTATATTAAATTCATGGCAGTAAAAGCATTAAGCTATATTGGGGTAAACTCTGATAAACTTGAAGATTGGTCTGACTATTCAGAAAAATGTTTAGGCATGCAAAGAGTTGACAGAGGTAAGGGCACTCTTTCATTTCGAATGGATGACCATAAGCAGAGGTTAGCTATAACTGGAGATACAGGGGACAGCTTGGCATTTGTGGGCTTTGAGGTAGATAATAAAAATGATCTTCAAACTTACGCGGCAAAACTTGAGGCTAATGGTATAAAAGTAAATATTGGCAACTCATCTTATTCTGACAAACGATTTGTTGAAGAATTAATTCACTTTAATGATCCTCAGGGTAATAGGGTTGAAATGGTTTACAATCCAATGAAAGATACAGAGCCTTTCAAGCCTTCTCGACCTATTTCTGGATTTAAAACAGGGGCTTTGGGTATGGGCCACGTAGTTTTACATGTTAAAAATTTTAATAAAGTAGTTCCTTTTTATAGAGATATATTAGGTTTTAAAATAAGTGATTATAGCAATACACCAATCTCATTATGTTTTTTTCATATTAATGGTCGTCACCACAGTTTAGCTTTGTTTGGTTCGGGAAAAATTGGTTTTCATCATTTTATGGTTGAGTACAACAGTCTTGATGATGTTGGTCAAGGTTATGATTTAGTGCAATATAAAGATAACGCTATTGCATATACAATGGGACGTCACACAAATGATTACATGACGTCTTTTTACTCTATTACACCTTCTGGTTTTTTTGTGGAGAATGGTTGGGGAGGAAGAATAATCGATCCAAGTACTTGGAAATCTCATGAGACTTTCGAGGGACCAAGTTTTTGGGGCCACGAGAGACTTTATCTCCCGGATGATGAGAGGATGAAGTTTAGAAACAAAAGATTAGATACAGCTGCGAAAGGGAAACAGGCGCCATTATTAGTTGATTGCCCTTGGCTATATTCAAAAATTAATAGTAAAAAATAAAATCAGTTTAATTAAAACTAATGAAGCAATTCGATGTTATAATTGTAGGTTTGGGTCCAACTGGAGGAACCCTTGCAAATTTATTAGCTCTTAATGGGTTTTCAATACTAATTTTAGAAAGAGAGAAAAATTTGTACGCTTTGCCTAGAGCAGTTCATTTTGACGATGAAATCATGAGGGTTTTTCAGACTATAGGAATTACAAAAAAATTTTTAAAAAACACTATAATAAATAAAGGTACAAAGTTTGTGAATTCTGATGGCAAAGTTTTGCTTGATTGGCCACGTCCTAAGTCGATTACTGAAAATGGATGGTATCCAAGTTATAGATTTCACCAGCCAGACTTAGAGAAAAATCTTCGAAATCGACTTAAAAATTTTAAAAAAGTAAAGTTGATGCAAAACACCGAAGTAATGAAAATTAAAAACAATAAAAATTCAGTAAATTTATTATATAAAAGTAAAAATAAACTACAAAAAGTTAATTCAAAGTATGTAATTGGTTGTGATGGCGCACGATCTACTACTAGAGAACAGATGGGTTCAGTTTTAGATAACTTGGGCTTTACTCAAAAGTGGGCCGTGGTTGACTTAATATTGAGGAAAAATAAAAATAAATTACCAGATAGAACAATCCAATACTCAAACTCAGAAAGACCAGCTACGTACTGTAGAAATGTTGGAAAAAGAAGACGATGGGAATTTGCTATTCGAGATAATGAAGATGAAAAAGAAATATTATCCGATGAATACATTTGGAATTTTCTAAAACCTTGGCTCAGCCCAAAAGATGCATATTTAGAAAGAAAGGCTATTTATGTTTTTCAATCAGCTATTGCAAGAAATTGGAGAAAAGGTAGGATTTTTATTGCTGGGGACGCTGCTCATCTTATGCCACCATTTATGGGTCAAGGTATGTGTGCTGGGATAAGAGATGTATCTAACCTGGCTTGGAAAATTAGTTGGTGTATTAAAAAAAATCATAATGAGAAATTTTTGGATACTTATCAAACTGAAAGATTCTCAAACGCAAGGGAGTATATCGAGACAACAATGCGGATGGGAGAATTTGTTAATGCGGTAGGATCAGAGAATATTACTGATAATATTTCATCTGGTCCAGGCGGCACCAAGAGTATGCAATCTATTAAACCAAAGCTAGGGGTTGGACTTGGTAGTAATAAAGACAAAAATAGAGGTAAAGTTTTTCCACAACTTAAAATGAAAAATGGCAAAACTTTAGATGAAAAATTTTCTAGGTCTCCCTTATTGCTTGCTTCTTCTAAATTAAGCAAAAAGATTTCTTTAAAAAAAATTCAGTCTATTACAGACAAAGACATCAAAGGCCTCAGTAACTTATTAAAATCTTATAATGCAAAAGCAATTATTGTTCGACCAGACAGATTTATTCTTAAAACATGTAAGAAAGTAAAAGATTTTAACCAAATAAAATCTTTACCGCTTTAACTTTAGTTTCGTTATCAGGAGCTATACTTCCATCTGGCATTAAAAGAGAATTTTCAAAACCAACCCTAATTTTACCACCAAGTTTAATTGCCGTTTTAAGACAAGATATTTCTTCTTTCGAAAAAGCACATACGGCCCAATCCGCGATTATATTGTGATCTTTTAATTTTTTTACAAAAAGTGGGATTTTTTTAGGATCGCTTACTTTACCTGAGTAGTGACCTATGGTGAACATGCACCAAATTCTTGTATTTAAAAGTTTTGATTTTTTTAAAACATCTGAAAGAAGATCTAAATCTTCTGGTTCATAACATATATGTTGAACTTTTGTGCCTGCTTCATACAGTTTTTGATAGATCTTGATATCTTCTAATCCAGGTTTTCTTGAAGGTATCATTTCTCTTACTGCAATTGAAATACCTGGCGGCAACACGTCATAGGCTAGCTTTTGCATTTCAAATGGTGAATATTTTCCAACAGCTTCCGTTGTTATTTGTAAATGCATTTTAGGGACTTTTTTATGAAGTTCACTTAATGCTTCCTTACATAAACCAGAGTCTAGGATATGTTGTCCATTCTCGTTTCTAATGTGAAAGTGAATAGCGTCCGCTCCAGAGTTATAACAAGCTTGACCAGTTTTTACAATTTCCGGAATTGTCATTGGAACTTTAGGGTGGTCTTTTTTCATTGGCCTCGCTCCGTTTGGAGCCACCATGAGCGTAGGCAAATGTTTTGGCTTAGAATAATCCAAATTAAAATATTCCCTTGTTAGAAACTCTCAAACTAATATCTTTTAGAATATTAAATTTATTAATATCTTTTAAGATAACTTTTTTTATAGGCTCGGTAATTTTGTTAAATTTAAAAAAGTTATTTACAAAATTTATTCCCAAACCGAAAAGAAGGTTTTCTGGTTTCCTTTGTTTTAAATATTCTTCAATAAATAATGAGTCTTTAATTTGAATGCCATTTTTTATATATTCATTAATTTTGCCATTTAAATAAAAAATATCTCTCAAGATTAAATTAAATCCTTGTCCAGCAACTGGATGAACATTATATGATCCTTCTCCGAGCACTAAAATATTTTTCTTATTAAAGTTTGATCGGAACTTAAATGATATTGGAAAACAATCTACTTTGGAGACTGTAAAGTCACTTTTAAGTTTTAGAATTTCCTTAAATTTCTTGACTATAATTGGAACTGCTTTTTTATTTTTAAATTTGCTACTTACACTCCACACGAACGAGAATTTGTTTTTACTCAAAGGAAGTATGGCCATTGGTCCTTCTTTTAAAAAAAACTGCTTTGCATTTACTATATTCGAATTATGATTTACAATTGATGTAAGGGCGATTTCGTCTGTTTTTCTCTCAATAAATCTGTCCCCAAATATATTTTGAATAATTTCTGATTTACTGCCCGTACAAACAAATATAGCATCATAACTGAAATTTTTATTTCCAAAAAAAACCTTGCTTTTTTCAACATCTATTTCGCTGACTTTTTTTAAAAATATTTTTAGATTCTTATAGGTATTTATTTTTCTTTGAATTAATTTCTTTAGAATTTCATTTTGGAACAAAAACATTAAATTTTTATTTTTATTAGATAAATTCATGAAATGTTTTATCTCTTTGGAATGTTCTTTGTAGAGATCTATTTCTTTAGATTCGAAAAAGATTTTCGAATATTTGTTTCCAATAAAATTAATCAAACTTTTGTAATTGTTTTCAGAAATAGCCGTGGTTCTGATATCTCTTCTTCTTCTTTTGTCAGGCGCTGCAATTAAATGCACATCTAGGTTAAGTTTTCCAAGAATTAATGCGGCCGTAAGTCCAGTTAACCCGTTTCCAATTATACATATTCTTTGCTTAATCATTTTTTTCTCTTATAAATTTTACAATAAAGTCTATAGTCTCTGGTTTTGTTTCTGGTAACACCCCGTGTCCTAAATTAAAAATATATGGATAATTTGAAAAAGTTGAAATGTATTTTGTAATATTTTTTTTTAAATCTTCTATGGGTCCTAATAAAATTTTAGGATCCAGACCTCCTTGTATTGGTATTCCGCTGGCCTTTTCTAAAATCCATGATGGCTCAATATCGTAATCAATGCTTATGCAATCTGGTTTGACTATTTTACAAAATTCCTCATATTTCTTATTTATTCCTCTTGGAAAACAAATTATTGGTTGTCCAAGTTTTTTTAATTTTTCAACTAATCTTTGTGTCGGGTCTATGCAGAATTTCTTTATCTTGTTTTCTGGAAGTAAGCCTGCCCAAGAGTCAAATATTTGTATAGTATCAGCTCCTGCCTCAATCTGTTTTTTTAAATGTAGATATATAAATTCCTCAATTTTAAGCATGAGCATTAATAGTCTTTCCTCGTCATTAAAAAAATTCCTTATATTGAAACTTTTCTTTGGAGATTCTTTATTAATCATATAAACCAAAAGCGTCCATGGTGCTCCAGCAAAACCAATAAGGTTAGTTTTTTTTAGTTTTTTTTTGGTTTTCTCTATTCCTTTGTACACTGGAGAAACACGATTGATAAAATCTTGTTTATTAAAATTTCCTATTTTTTCAAATTCAATTTCCCCTAAGGTAGGACCAAATCCTTTTTTAAACTCTACTTTTTGTTTAAGACCGTAAGGTATTATTAAAATATCAGAAAAAATTATAGCAGCATCTAATTTAAACCTACTTATAGGTTGTAATGTAATTTCTTTCACTAAGTCTGGATTTAAACATAACTTTATAAAATCTTTATTCTCTTTTCTAATTTTCCTAAACTCAGGAAGGTATCTCCCAGCTTGTCTCATAAACCAAATAGGCTTACTAGAAATTTTTTTGTTTATTATACAGTCTGACAGTTTACTCATAATATATATTATAAATTTAAATTATAATTGATGTAATAGGCTATGTTGGTTACTATGATTAGTACAATTTATCATTTATCTACATTTTTATACATTTAAGAGCCTTTAAATTAAGTATAATTAAGCAATTATGCACAATCTTGAATAAAAGTTATAAAATTATAAACATAGGATAATTTGTTTGTAATTTGTTAATCTTATATGGATAAATAAAGTAGTTTTATTAGCCTATACTTATATCTACTTATTATTATAAATTAATTAACAGAATTAATGACAGGCAAATACCAGATAATTTTAATATCAGACTCAACTGGAGAAACTCTTGGAAGAATTTTCCTTGCTATACAATCTCAGTTTGCAAGCTTCGAATATGATAAAAAAGAGTTTGTTTTCATTAGAACAGAACAGCAAATAAATAAGGTTCTGAACGAGTATAAAGGAAAAAAAAATACAATTATTTTATATACGGTCGTAGATACAAAATTAGCTAAATATCTAGCTTCAGAAAGCCTTAAAAACAATATCCCCTGTTTTGGAGTTTTGGGAAACCTGATTTTAAGTTTTTCAAAATTACTTAATCAAAAAGCTATACACAAACCTAGCGCGCAGCATGTATTAGATGAAGATTATTATAAAAGGATAGAAGCAATACAGTTTACAATGTCTCATGACGATGGAAAAAAAGCAGACGACATAAATCAGGCTGATATTATTTTACTAGGTGTGAGCAGGACTAGCAAAACGCCAACATCAATTTATTTGGCCAACCGCGGTTATAAAACATTAAACATACCACTTGTACTCGATCAAAAGATTCCAAATGCACTTGAAAAAAATTTTTCTAAATATTGTGTTGTTGGACTAGTAGCCGATCCGGAAAGATTATCCGAAATAAGAAAAACGCGCGCAAGTGCGAATCAATCGATAGACTTGAAGGCTTATACAGATATTGAAGCAATAAAAATTGAAGTTGAAAATTCAAAGAAAATGTTTAAACAATTTAGTTGGCCGACAATAGATGTAACACGTAGATCTGTAGAGGAAACAGCTGCGTCAATAATAAAAATATTTGAAATAAAAAGAAATAAATGAAAATTATTTTAGCTTCAAAAAGTGGAGTAAGAAAAAAAATTCTAGATGAAAATAATATTCAAAATGAGGTTATCAGATCAAACATTAACGAAGAAGAAGTAAAGATTTCTTTAATCTCCGAAGGCGCTACACCAATGCTGATATCAAAAAATCTTGCAGAACTTAAGGCAAATAAAGTTAGCTCGAAAAACCCAGACCAGATAGTACTGGGAGCTGATAGCGTAATAGATTATGATGGTGAGTTGATTTCTAAACCCAAAACCAGAGAAGAAGCTTTGAGTATATTGAGAAAACTAAATGGAAAAAATCATAGTCTTATAAGCTCTGTTTGCATATCCAAAAATGCAGCGATGATTTGGAATTATACAGACACATCATTTCTTACTATGAAAAAGTTTGATGATATTCAATTAAAATCTTATTTAAACAAAATAAAGGATGAAGATTTATTTGCCTATGGAGTGTATCAAATCGAATCTGAAGGAAAATCATTATTTTCTAAAATAGAGGGTGATGAAAATTCAATTATGGGATTGCCAGTTAAAAAAATTATAGAATATCTTAAAAATTTAAAATGAGAAAATACTTAGTAATAGGAAATCCAATAGAACATTCGCTATCGCCGTTGATACACAACTTTTGGATTAAAAAACACAATCTAGACGCAACGTATGAAAAACAAAAATTAGAAAATGATAATGTTAAAGATATTATTAATGATCTTAGAGACAATAGAATTAGTGGGATAAATGTGACTGTGCCGTTTAAAAATATTATTATTTCGCACCTTGATGAATTGTCAGATATCGCAAAAGAGACTCAATCGGTAAATACAATTTTTAAAAAAAACAATAAAGTAATTGGTGAAAACACAGATGTATTTGGTTTCTCAGAGTCGATCCGACAGACAAATTTCAATCCTAAAAATAAAAAAGCATTAATACTAGGTGCTGGTGGAGTATCACCATCTATTATATTGGCATTAAAAAAAATGAATATATCAGAAATATTTTTATCAAATAGGACAAGACAAAAGGCTGAAATTTTAAAAAATTCTTTTCCGTTTCTAAAATTAATTGATTGGGGACAAACCGTTAAATTTGACCTAATAGTTAATGCGACGAGTATCGGTTTAAAAAATAATGAAGAATTTAAAACAGATTACACAAAGCAAGGGGGCCAACTATTTTATGATGTGATTTATAATCCTCTACATACTAATTTTTTAAAAAGTGCTAAAAAATCTGGAATAGCAGCTGAAAATGGAAAAAATATGTTTATCTACCAAGCAATGAAAGCTTTTAAAATATGGCACGATATTGAACCAGAAATTAACGATGAAGTACGAGATTTAATTAAATGATTAAAATTGGAATAACAGGTTCGATAGCTTCAGGAAAAACTACTGCTGCAAGAATTTTTGCCGGTAAAAAGTATCCCTTATTTAATGCAGATAAAGAAGTTAAAGATCTTTATAATCAAAAATATTTCAAAAGCAAAATTTCAAAAAAATTTAAAATTCAAAATACAAAAAATATTAAATCTAAAATAAAAAAAATTATTATTAATAATAAAGTCTTAATAAAGGATGTTGAAAAAATTATTCATCCGCTCGTAAGAAGAAAAATCAAAATTTTTATTAAAAAGAATAAAAAAAAGAAATTCATCTTTTTTGAAATACCACTTCTCATTGAAAGTAAACTTATGAAAGATTATGATGTGATAATCTTTATTAATTCTAAAAAAAAAATAAGGCTTAAAAGGTATTTAAAAAGGGGTAGAGACAAAAAAATTTTCAATTTGTTAGATAAAAGACAGTTGCCACCAAGTAAAAAAATTAAGTTTTGTGATTATGTTATCAACAACAATAAAAATCTTAAAAAATTGAAAAAAGTCATTAAATCTATAAAAACAAAATATGAAAGAAATAATTCTTGATACAGAGACCACAGGTCTTTCAATAAAAGACGACCACAGGATATTAGAAATAGCCTGTATAGAAACTGAAAATCTTATTCCAACAAAAAAGGTTTTTTACAAGCTTATCAATCCTGATAGGAGTATATCGCCAGATGCAATTAAAGTTCATGGATATACAAATGAATTGTTAAAAAACAAACAAAAATTCTCTGACATAGCAAAAGAGTTTTTAGATTTTATTTCTGGGAAAAAGCTTATTATTCATAATGCCCCTTTTGATATTTCATTTATAAATCATGAGTTAAAGAAAATAAATTTAGAGGAGATTAACTCAAAAAAAAATATAATTGACAGTTTGGAGTTAGCAAGATCCAAATTTCCTGGATCTTCAAATTCTCTGGATAATCTTTGTAAGAAATTTAATATTGATTTATCTAAAAGAACAAAACACAATGCATTATTGGATTGTGAATTACTAAGACAAGTTTACATAAATCTTGTTGGTGAAAAAGAACCATCTCTTCAATTTAAGCAAGACGACAATAAACAAAAGTTTCATGGAAATTTAAAGAAAAAGTATTCAAAAAAAATTATTAAACCTTCGGAAACCGAAATTAATTTTCATACTGATTTTCTAAAAAATGAAGTAAAGAAAAATTTTTTTTAAACTTTCCTACTTTCATAAAGTTTTTTAAAATCGATCTTTTCTGGTATATTTATTTTATTAAAACCTGAACTCTTGAATAAAAATATTATTACTTCTCTCATGTCGGGGTATAGTTTTTCAGGTACACTTATAAGTATTATTTTTGCCATCTCATCTTTATTGCCAATTTCCGTAAACTGAATTATAGATGTTAATTCTACTTTTACATCTAGATTTCTTTTTGATTTTTGATCAACTGGAATTAATCGTAAGTTAACATCAACCTGAATAATTTTTTCTTTAAGTTTTTTACTTTTAATATCACACACAAAAGTATAGTTTTTAATATCTTTTTCTAAAAGAAAATAAGATTTTGCGTTTTCAATTTTAAAATTTAAGTCTTTTATATATTTTGTTACAATTTCATAACTCATCTTTATCCTTATCCTTTTCTAAAATTTCACCGTCAATATAATCTTTTCTTTCATCTACAGCTTCTTTTTTTTTCTTAATATATGAATTAATTAATTTTTCTCTTGTGAAAGGAATAAGTAAAAGGAAACCGAAAAAGTCAGTCATGAAACCTGGTATTATAAGCAACATTGCTCCTAATGCTATTGATGCTCCAGATATTATTTCATATATAGGAATTTTATTTTTATATAAGTTATTAATTCCCGATCTTAAAGTGTTAATCCCTTCAAGTTTTGCAAAATACATGCCTATTATTGCTGTTAAAAATATAAGAGTAATAGTGCTCAAAGCACCTATATTTTGTCCTATTTTTATCATTAAAAATATTTCTACAGTAGGAACTGCGATTATAAGTAATAGCACTGTGTTCATTTGACGGTTCCCAAATTATATTATTAATGTATATTTATCAAATAATGAGTAATAGTTTTGGATATTTAGACATTATACTGTTAGCCATGATTGCTGGTTTCATAATTTTGAGGCTAAGAAATATACTTGGAAGAAAAACAGGGCATCAAGATAAACCTTTTTCTGAATTCACAGAAAAAAAGTTTGAGCAATTTAAAAAATCAGCAGCTATGAGAGAAAAAAAACCGAAAAATGAATTTGACGACAAAGAAAAAAAACAGTTTTTGAAGGGTGCTGAAATAGCGTATGAAACAATTTTGACCTCTTTTTCAAAAGGAGATAAGCAAAATCTAAAAAATCTTTTAACAGAAAAAATGCAAAGTAATTTTTCTTCAGCTATTGAAGAGAGAAAGGCAAATAAAATTAAATCAGAATTAACTTTTGTTGGTATCAAATCCTCCGCGATTGAAGGTTTTGAAAAATCTGCTGAAGCTTTATATTTTACAGTTAAATTTGTAAGTGAAATAATTTCAGTTCAAAAAGACAAAGATAATAAAGTAATAGAAGGCGATCCAAATAAAATTAAGACAGTAATAGATCATTGGAAATTCACAAAAAAAATTTCTAGTTCAAGTCCAAACTGGTATCTTGCAGAAATTAAAAGTTCTTGATCAAAAAGCTAGAAAAAAAAAATTCAGATAACAAAGACTGGGAAAAATTTCTTCAAGAGCCTGGCAAAATTTATAACAAAGACAGAGATTATCAAGAGAGCCTAAGCAAAAATAAAAAATTTAGGTTCGACTTTCATGGTTATTCAATTGAAAAAGCAAACTCAGCTGTTCAAAAAATAATATCTGAATGTTATGAAAATGGCATTATTGAAATTTTAGTAATTACAGGAAAGGGATTACATTCAAAAGACAATAGAGACGTATATAACTCAGCAGAATACGACAAGTTAAAAAATACAATACCTTTATTTATTAAAAACAAACCAGATTTATTATCAAAAATAAAAAGTATTCAAACGGCACCTTTAAAATTAGGTGGTGATGGAGCTTTAATTATTAAACTTAAGAAACCTACAAGATGAATTTTGATAAGTCGGTATCTTTTACTAATTCACCAAGATTTTTCTTAACATATTCTCTGTCAACTTTAATTTTTTGACCAGACTTATCTGAGGCATCAAAACTTATTTCATCTAGAACTTTTTCTATAATCGTGTGGAGTCTTCTTGCTCCTATATTTTCAACAGTAGAATTTATCTCTGTAGATAATTTAGCAAGCATATCTATACCATCATCAGAAAACTCAAGATCAACATTTTCTGTTTTAAGTAAGGCTTTGTACTGCTTTATTAAACTATTATCTGGCTCTTTTAAAATTCTCTTAAAGTCTTCTTCCGTAAGCGCTTTTAATTCTACTCTAATAGGAAGACGGCCTTGTAATTCTGGTAAAAGATCCGAAGGTTTTGCAAGTTGAAAAGCTCCTGAAGCTATAAATAAAACATGATCGGTTTTTACTGGCCCATATTTTGTATTTACAGTTGTTCCCTCTATTAAAGGTAACAAGTCCCTTTGAACTCCTTCTCTAGACACATCTCCGCCTGCCCTATCTGTTCTTGCAGAAACTTTATCAATTTCATCCAAAAACACTATCCCGTTATTTTCTGTAGTTTCAAGAGCTTCTTTAATTATTTTGTCTTGCTCGATCATTTTGTCAGACTCTTGAGCTATCAAAATTTCATGAGATTCTTTTACACTCATTTTTTTCTTTTTGCCTTTTTGGCCCATAGATTTACCGAGCATTTCTCCTAAGTTGACCATTCCTATGTTCGCTCCTGGCATTCCTGGTATTTCGAAGCTTGGCATACCTGTTTTACTCTCATTTACTTCTATTTCAATTTCATTTTTATCTAAATCGCCAGAACGAAGTCTTTTTCTAAAACTTTCTCTCGTAGCTAAGCTTGCTTTTTTTCCAACAAGAGCATCAAGAACTTTTTCTTCTGCCGCTTGTTGTGCTTTTGCATGAACTTCTTTTCTTCTCTTCTCTTTTTCCATTGCAATTGCAATTTCAACCAAATCTCTTATAATTTGTTCAACATCTCTACCTACATACCCAACTTCTGTAAATCGAGTTGCTTCAACCTTAATAAAAGGGGCTTGAGCCAATTTTGAAAGTCTTCTAGAAATTTCTGTTTTTCCAACACCCGTTGGACCAATCATTAAAATATTTTTTGGTAGTACTTCCTCTTTCATATCATCTGATAGCGCCTGTCTCCTCCACCTATTTCTTAATGCTACAGCAACAGCCCTTT
Source organism: uncultured Pelagibacteraceae bacterium (assembly GCA_902570785.1). Taxonomy (GTDB): domain Bacteria; phylum Pseudomonadota; class Alphaproteobacteria; order Pelagibacterales; family Pelagibacteraceae; genus Anoxypelagibacter. The sequence continues at coordinate 70,376 of CACFZK010000005.1, forward strand.
TAGCTTCTGTTTGTCCAATTACATATCTATCTAATTCAGAAACTATTTCTCTGGGTGAAAGTGCGCTAGTTTTTGATGATTTTTTACTTTCATTATCTTTAACTACTTTTAAATTTGGTGCTTTTTGATTCATGATTAAATTTTTTCTGCAGTAATGTTATTGTTTGTAAATACACAAATTTCTGATGCAACCTTCAGGGATTTCTTTGCAATTTCTTCAGCTGACATTTTCGTCTCGATTAAAACTTTGGCAGCTGCTAAAGCATAATTTCCCCCGGAGCCAATTCCTATTATTCCATCTTCTGGTTCCAAAACGTCTCCTGTTCCAGAGATTATAAAACTTTTTTCCTTATCAGCTACGGCCATTAGAGCTTCAAGTCTTCTCAAGTATTTGTCTGTCCTCCAATCCTTGGCCAGTTCTACAGCTGCACGCGTTAAATTTCCTGCATGTTTTTCCAATTTTGCTTCTAATCTCTCAAATAGAGTTAAGGCATCTGCAGTTGACCCAGCAAATCCAGCGATTACATTCCTTTTCTCAATCTTTCTAACTTTTTTCGCTTTGCTCTTTAATACGGTGTTACCCAAGCTTACTTGTCCGTCTCCAGCAACAATAGTTTGTCCATCTTTTCTTATTAAAACTATAGTAGTTCCGTGCCAGTTTTTGTTTGTATCCATGAGTCTTATGTGGAGATTTAATTTGAATCTTCAAGACCTGAACCAGGATTTATTGCTAAAATCATAATTTAGTTATATATCTAAGTTTTAAACTCGATAGATATGAGCAGAAAAGCTAAAATTTTAAGAAAAACCAAAGAAACAAATATCGCCGCTGAAGTTAACTTGGATGGTAAAGGCAAATATCAAATAGATACAAAAATAGGTTTTCTAGATCATATGTTAGAACAGTTATCAAAACATTCTATCATAGACATTAAATTAATAGCAAAAGGGGACACTCATATTGATTTACATCACACTACAGAAGATTCAGGAATTGTACTTGGTGAGGCAATTAAAAAAGCCGCAGGAAACCGAAAAGGTATCAAAAGATATGCAAGTGCACTTATTCCAATGGATGAAACTTTGACTAGGGTTTCTATGGATATATCAAACAGGCCTTATCTTATTTGGAAGGTAGGTCTTAAAGTGGAAAAACTTGGAGAAATGGATACAGAGCTTTTTAAAGAATGGTTTCAGGCATTTTCACAATCAGCTGGTATCACGCTGCATGTTGAAAATATTTACGGAGATAATAGTCACCACATAATAGAGTCATGTTTTAAAGCATTAGCTATATCCTTGAGAGATGCATTAGAGGTTGATAAAAGAATTAAAAATATCCTTCCTTCAACAAAAGGAAAACTGTAAATCTTAAAATGATAATATTCCCTGCAATAGATATAAAGGGAGGAAAATGTGTAAGACTTTTAAAGGGGGATTTTGAAAATTTAACAGAATATAAAAACTCACCTTTTGACCAAGCTAATATTTTTTCAAAAATAGGATTTAAAAATTTACATTTAGTCGACTTAGATGGGGCCCTAGAAGGTAAACTAATAAATAAAAATAGCATTCAAAGTATTACAAAAATAAATGGTGTAAAAATTCAAGTTGGTGGAGGAGTGAGGTCGTTAGAACAAATTGATGAATTAGTAAAACTTGGTGTTGACAAAGTAATACTTGGAACAAAAGCAATTGAAGACCCGTCTTTTCTAAAAAAAGCATGTACAAAATTCGATAAAAAAATAGTTCTTGCAATAGATGTAAGAAATGGTTTTCTCTCATTATCTGGCTGGAAGAGACAAACTGATATTTTAGCAACAGATTTTATAAAAAAAGTTAACGATTTTAATATTTCTAGAATTATATACACTGATATTGATAGAGACGGAACAAAGTCTGGACCAAACATCGATTCTACAGTTGCTTTCTCAAAGTCCTCTAAGTTTCCGATCGTAGTCTCTGGTGGTATTTCTTCAATTGAGGATGTGAAAAGTTTAAAAAGTGAAAATGCAAAAGAAATTGAGGGCGTAATTATAGGAAAAGCAATCTATGACCAAAATATTAATATTAACGAGCTTGCAAAAATCATTTAAATGCTAAAAAGAATTATACCTTGTTTAGATGTAAAAAATGGAAGAGTAGTAAAGGGAATAAATTTTATTAATCTAGTAGACGCAGGTAATCCAATTGAACAAGCTAAATTCTATAGTGAAAATGGGGCAGATGAAATCTGTTTTTTGGATATTACAGCATCAAATGAAAACAGAGATATTCTCCTAGATGTTGTAAAAAAAACTTCTGAAAATTGTTTTGTTCCTTTAACTGTTGGTGGCGGTGTAAGAAACATTAATGATATCTTAAATTTATTAAAATCTGGTGCAGATAAAGTTTCAATAAACACCGCAGCGGTAACAAATAAAAATATTGTAAAAGAATCTGCAGAAAATTTTGGATCACAGTGCACCGTAATTGCAATTGATGCAAAAAAAATTAGTGATAATAAATGGGAGATATTTACAAATGGGGGAAGAAATTCTACAGGAATTGATGCTGAAGATTACGCCAAACAAGTTGAAGAACTCGGTGCAGGCGAAATACTTTTGACCTCTATGGATAGAGATGGAACTAAAAAAGGATATGACTTGGAACTCACAAAGCGAATTTCAAATAGTGTAAATATACCAGTTATTGCATCTGGGGGAGTTGGAAAACTTGAACATTTATACGATGGCCTTAAAACTGGTAATGCAAGTGCAGTTTTAGCGGCGTCAATATTTCATTTTGGTGAATTTTCTATCAATGATGCAAAAAAATATTTGGATTCCAAAGGAATTCCTGTAAGAATTTAAAATGCTTGAAACATTAGAAGAGCTAATTTCTATTATTCGTCAAAGAAAAATTAAACCACTTGAAAAATCTTATACAAATAAGCTATTCAATGATAAAAAATTAGTTATTGAGAAAGTAAAAGAGGAAATTTCTGAATTAATCGAGTCAGTTGAAAAAAATTCAAACACAATTCATGAAGCAGCTGATGTCTTATATCATTTAATTGTTTTTTTAGAGGCAAACAATATTAAAATTGAGGATGTAATGAATGAATTAAAAAAAAGACAACAAAAGTAAAAATGCAATACGATAAAAATAATATTTTTGCAAAGATTATCAAAGGAGAAATACCTTGCAAAAAAATTTATGAAAATGATTTTGTGCTTTCTTTTCATGATATTAACCCGCAAAAAAAAATTCATGCCTTAGTGATACCCAAGGGTGCATATGTAGATCTAGATGATTTTCTCAATAACGCAAAAGAGAAAGAAATTTTAGAATTTTTTAAGGCAATTTCACACGTAGCTAAATTGTTGAAAATATCAAATATTCAAGGTGGGTACAGAACTCTTTCAAATATTGGTAAAAATGGAGGACAAGAAGTGCCTCATCTTCACTTTCACCTTTTTGGGGGCGAGATTGTTGGAAAAATGGTAACTAACTAGGGTTAGGAAGATCAAATAACCTTTTGT